>JBJOMV010000012.1:0-32410 GCA_046052185.1 Verrucomicrobiota bacterium
GGGGTGATGAATAGAGTATGGAGTATAGAGTATGGAGTATCGGTTTGAAGGTCGTTTCAGGTGGCGGGTGGCATCCCGGGTGGCAGGTGGCGGGAGGGGTAGGGCTCAAGGGGGGACCGGAGACCGGAGGGCTCGAGAGGCAATGGGTAGGGTCAGCACGCAGTGCTGACCCTACCTTGAGGCATTTTTAATCCGCCGATACCTTTGTCGTTCTTCGTAAACAAAAGACCCCGACGTGGTCGGGGTCTTGAGGGGGCTGAGGTCCGGCTCAGGCTTTCGCGGCGTTGAACTTCGCTTTGATGGCCTCGACGACGGCCGGGTCGGCGAGCGTCGTGACGTTGCCCAGCTCGCGGCCTTCCGAGATGTCGCGCAGCAGTCGGCGCATGATCTTGCCCGAGCGGGTCTTCGGCAGGTCGGGCACGAAGACGATGCGTTCCGGGCGGGCGAACTTGCCGATCTTCGCGTCGACCATGCCGTTGAGCTTCTTGGCGAGTTCGGCCTCGTTGACCGTCTTGGCGGCGGCGGACTTCAGGATGACGAACGCCATGAGGCCCTGACCCTTGAGGTCATGCTTCACGCCGATGACAGCGGACTCGGCGACCGCCGCGTCCTCGATGAAGATCGCTTCGAGCTCGGCCGTGCCGATGCGGTGGCCCGAGACGTTGACGACGTCGTCGACGCGTCCGGTGATCCAGAGGTAGCCGTCCTTGTCGCGGATCGCGCCGTCGCCGGGGAAGTAATACTTGCCGCCCCAGCGATTCCAGTAGGTGTCCACGTAGCGCTGTTCGTCGCCGAAGATGCCCTGCGTGATGCCGGGCCAGGGTTTGCGGATGGCGAGGATGCCGTGGTCGGTCTCATTGCCGTGCTCGTCGAGGACGGCGGCGTCGACGCCGAAGAAAGGCAACGTGGCCGAGCCGGGCTTCGTGGGCGTGCAGCCGGGGATCGGGGTGATCATGTGGCCGCCGGTCTCGGTCTGCCACCAGGTGTCGACGATCGGACAGCGCTCGGCGCCGATGTTGCGGTGATACCAGAGCCAGGCTTCCGGGTTGATCGGTTCGCCGACGGAGCCGAGAAGGCGCAGCGAAGAGAGGTCGTGCTTCTTCACCCACTCGTCGCCCCACTTCATGAAGGCGCGGATGGCGGTCGGGGCCGTGTAGAAGACGGAGACCTTGTGGTCCTGGATGATCTTCCAGAAGCGGCCGTAGTCCGGAGCGTCGGGCGCGCCTTCGTACATCAGCACCGAAGAGCCGTTGAGGAGCGGGCCGTAGACCACGTAGGTGTGGCCCGTGACCCAGCCCACGTCGGCCGTGCACCAGAAGAGGTCGTCGCCGCGGAGGTCGAAGACATACTTGTTGGTCGAGTAGGCGTGGACCATGTAGCCGCCCACGCTGTGCATGATGCCCTTGGGTTTGCCGGTGGAGCCGGAAGTGTAGAGCAGGAAGAGCATCTCGTTGGCTTCCTGTTGGACCGCTTCGCATTGGTCGGTGACCTTGGCGGCGGCCTCATGGTACCAGACGTCGCGGCCGGCCTGCATGGCGCAGCCCGCGTCGGGCTTGCCCGGGTGGCGCTGGAGGACGAGCACATGGGCGCAGGTCGGGCAGTCCTTCACGCCTTCGTCGACCGTCTGCTTCAGCGGGAGGAACTTCCCGCGGCGGTAGCCGCCGTCCATCGTGATGACCGCCTTCGACTTCGCGTCGTTGACGCGGTCGCGGATGGATTCGGCCGAGAAGCCGCCGAACACCACCGAGTGGACGATGCCGAGGCGGGCGCAGGCGAGGACCGCCATCGCGAGCTCGGGCACCATCGGCATGTAGATCGCGACCGTGTCGCCGCGCCGGAGGCCCATGCCCTTGAGCACGTTGGCGAAACGGCTGACTTCGGAGAGCAGCTGGCGGTAGGTGATGCGGCGGACCTCGACGGCCTTGCCGTCGGCGGTGGGCTCGCCTTCGTAGACGATCGCGACCTTGTCGCCGAGGCCCTTGGCGACCTGCGCGTCGAGGCAGTTGTAGGCGACGTTGGTCTTGCCGTCCACGAACCAGCGGAAGAACGGCTTCTTGGATTCGTCGACCACCTTGGTCCACGGCTGGAACCAGGTCAGCTCCTTGGCTTCGTCGGCCCAGAAGCCGTCGGGGTCCTGGATCGAGCGCTGGTAGAGGGCGTGATAGCCGTCCATGCCCTTGACCCGGGCTTTGGCGACGAACGCGGCGCTGGGCGCGAAGACCTGCTCGTTGGAGCCGAAGCCTTCGGCGCTGGCCTTCTTGACGTCGTCGATCTCTTCGTTGGCGTCGGAGTTCTGGGGGGTGGTGGCCATGGTTTTACGTTTGGAGCGAAGGATCAGATAGATGGAGAAAGCCACCAGGATGGCGAGCGTCAGGACGAGCCACGGGGTGTCGGAGATATCCGGGGTGCCGGGGGATTGGTCCGCGAGGAGGGCCATGGGGTGACGGGGTAGGAATAAGAACCCAGCCGACCGTCTCAGGGCAACCAAAACGCGGAGGGGCAGATGATTTGACCCCGCGGAGGGGGTTTGGTTCGCCTCAGAGTTCGGTCAGCAGTTCGGCGAACCCGTCGACGATCCGCGGACCCAGCCCCTCGAGACGCGCCCGATGTTGGTGGCCGTGGGCGGTCAGCACGCAGTCGACCCCCATGGCCGCGGCCGCTTCGGCGTCGTGGGCCGTGTCGCCGAAGTAGATCACGTCCTCCGGACTTACGTCCAGGTCGGCGAGGTGCCGACGGGCGCGGTCCTCCTTGCTGCCGGCATGGATGTCGTCGCCGCCGCAGGCCTTGCGGAAGCGGCCGTCGAGTCCGTAATGCGCGAGGGTGTCGGCGAGCAACGTACGTTCGTAGGCCGAGAGCACCGAGTGCGTCAGCCCGGCGGCGGAGAGTCCGGCGAGGAGCGTCTCGGCGTGGTCGTGCAGGCGGCATTCCGTCTTCCGTTCTTCGTAGGCCGCCATGAAGCGGACGGACATCGCGCGGAAGGAGGCTTCGTCGGGAGTGAAGCCGATGGCCTGGTAGACCTTGATGACCGGGAACTGGAAGATCTCGCGGTAGCGCACCGGGTCGACGGACGGATGGCCGTCCTCCGCCAGCAGGCGGTTGAGGGACGCGCAGCACAGCCAGGTGTCGTCGAGGAGCGTGCCGTTCCAGTCCCAGACCGCGTGACGGTATTCGCGGAGCTTCTTACGCATGACCAGGCACGAGGCCGAAGGCCTCGACGTCGACGCCCGCGCTGCAATGCGCGTAATCCGGGGCGCGGCCGGCGAGCGGGAAGCCGTCCCATTCCACCGGCTGTTCGCTCCAGGTGGTCAGCTGGGCGAGGCTGAGTTCGTAAGGCGCGTGATGGACCTGGCCGCGGAGCAGCCGGCCGCCGCGGACGGAGAAGAAGTTGTAACGCTCGGCGAGGTGGAAGAGCCGCGTGCCCGGTCCGGCGGGCGCGGACGGCGTCAGCGCTTTCCAGGCGTAACGCGCGGCGTGCGCGAACCCTTCGCGTTGGCAGTCCATCGTCCAGCGTTCGCCGAACGGGCGATGCGTGAGGCGGGCGTGCTCGTAGGGCAGGCCGAAGAACGTGCGGGCGATGCGCACGGCCGGGCCGCGGTCGCAGTCCAGCGACAGGAACCACACGCCTGGTTCGCCCGAGGCGTCGCGCACGTAGACGCGGACGTTCAGTTCGTTGAAGTGGGAAAGCCAGGGCAGGGCGGGCAGGCCCTCGGGACGGACGCCGAGCATGCGGAAGCCCACGATCCCCAGGTGGGTCTCGCCTTCGAAGAGGTCGGGCGTCAGGCCCGGCGGCAGGATCCGGGCGACGGCCGCGGGGTCGACGCGCCAATGCAGGAAGAAGAGCTGGTCCCAGCGCTGACGCAGCAACGCGCGCCGGTCCGGACGGCGGCGCGCGGCCAGCAGGCGTTGGGTGGCTTCGTCCATCGGCCTACCATCCCGCACGAGCGTGGTCGCGTCAAGCTGGCGGACTTATTTTCCCTGCGCGAAGGGCGGGAGCGAGAGGTCGACCTGATAGAGGACCTGATTGTAGTCCCAGCGCGGCGTCGGTTGCTGATTGCCCGAGAACGACGTCGTGTAGGTGCCTTCGAAACAGATCACCGGCGAGTCCGCGCGGAAGAACTCCGGATGCAGGACCGGGTTGTAGAAAGACATCCGGTCATGCGACGCCACCTTGCGGGCGTCGGTCCACGGACCGAACGGACCGGGCGCGGACGCCAGCCACACTTCGCCGAGCAACGAAGACTTGCCGCCGTGCTCGGTGAAGATCGCCAGCCAGCGGCGGCTCCACGGATGCCAGGCGACGTGGCCACGATGCGCCTTGATCAGGCGTCCGTCCGGGGTGGTCGCGCCGGCAGGAGTCGCGACGGGCTCCCACTTCGAAGGATCGCGCCACGCTTCGTAGGTCGCGGGCACGCGCAGTTTCGGGAAGGTCTCGCCGAAGAGCATCCAGCGGACGCCGGCTTCGTCGGTCCAAGGCACGGCATGGCCTTCGGGCAGGGCGGGCGGTGTCGGACTCTGCGCGGAGCGCGTCCACACCGTCGACAGAGGGCGGAAGCGGCTCGCCGCGGCGTCCCATTCGACCAAGTCCCAGCGGTAGGCTTCCATCGTGCCGCGCACCTTCGCCGCCGTGGCCACCAGATGCGGCCGGCCTTGCGCGTCGGGCAACGTCACCGCACCCCAGAGCCACGTCGGGCCTTCGCCGGGGACCTCGGCCACGCCGACGGGCCGACGCTCACCATGCTTCGCGTCGGGCTTGGTGAGATAGGCATAGGGCGGACGGAGGGGCGGACGCTCCGGCGGCGCGAAGCCTTCGGTCGTGGCGGCGGAGACGTTGAAGATGCCCAGCGGGTGGTGCGCGAGGTTCGTGTCACCCCAGAACCAATGCAGGCGTCCGCCGAACTCCGCCGTCACCACGCTGTCGGCGCCGAGCACGCCGCTTTCCTGCCAGTCGAGCTGCTCGCCGAGCTTCTGAGATTCCGCGAACAGGCCGGCGCCCGTGAGGCGTCCGAGCCGGCGCGCGAGGATCGTCCGGGCGACCGTGACCTTGAGCGTCCGGCCCGGCGCAGGCGTCAGGCGGACTCCCGCATAGCCGAAGCCGTCCGCCTTCACTCCGTAGCCGTGGCCGCTGACCGTGAACCAAGTCTCGCGGCCCATCAGCTCCGGGAGGTCGCAGGCGATCAGCCCGGCGTTGTCGGAGACGAACCGGACGCCGTGGACCGTGCGGAGTTCGACGCCGGGCACGGGCCAGCCGTCGCCTTGTTCGACGACTTCGATGCGACAGGGTTGGATGGCGCCCGCCGTCGCCGTGAGGCCGAGCAGGACGAAGAGCCAGGAGGCGGGCCGCATGGCCCTAGTCTCCGTATTCTCGCGGCTGATTCAAGTCCGCGCGGGGCTTTTCGCTTGGAGCGGGGGCCGTCCGGGCTTACCTCTGGGACATGCTTCCGGAAGCGCGTCAGAAAGAGCTCAAGGCCTTCGCCGGGAAACTCGCGGACATCGCCCGCGAGGTCCTGCTCGCGGCCCACGCGCGCATCGAGACCGAGGTCGAGATCAAGTCCGACGGCACGCCCGTGACCGTCGCCGACAAGGAAGCCGAGCGCCGCATGCGCGCGGCCATCAAGGCCGCCTATCCCGACCACGGCATCCTCGGCGAAGAGTTCGGCCCGGAGAACGTCGACGCCGAGTATTGCTGGGTGCTCGATCCCATCGACGGCACCAAGTCATTCCTCTCCCGCGTCCCGCTCTACGTCACCCTCATCGGCCTGCGCTACGAAGGCAGGCCCGTGCTCGGCCTGATCGACCAGCCCGTCCTCGGTGAGCGCATCATCGGCGACAATGTCACGTGCGAGCTCAACGGCCGCCCCGTGCGCGTGACCGAAGCCCCTTTGAAGGAGGCCGTCGTCGTCTCCACCGACCTCGACAACGTCCGTCGCCTGCATCGCGACATCCGTTGGAATCGTTTCGCCGACAGCGTCGCGCACGTGCGCACCTGGGGCGACGGTTACGGCCATCTCCTCGTCGCGGCGGGCCGCGCGCACGTCGTGGCCGACCCGATCATGAATCCGTGGGACCTCGTCCCCGTGCTGCCCGTCCTGCGCGGCGCCGGCGCGGTCGTGACTTCCTGGGAAGGCGGCGATCCCGTCAAGGCCGGCAACATCATCGCTGCGGCGCCGAAGCTGCACGCGGAAGTGATGCGGACGCTGCGCGACTGAACGCGGCTTAGAGTCGGACCTTCAGCGAGCGCCCGTGGGCGTCGAGGCTCTCCATGCGGGAGAACGCGTCGACCACGCCGGCCGCCTTCTTGAGCGACACCGGGGAGTATTCCACGAGGCTCGTGCGGCGGAGGAAGTCGGCGACGCGCAGGCCGCTGAAGAAACGGCCCGTGCCGCCGGTCGGCAGCGTATGGCTCGGTCCCGCGGTGAAGTCGCCGAGCACCGTCGGCGTGTGGTGGCCGAGGAGGATGGCGCCGGCGGTGGTGATGCGGGCGGACAGCGCCTTCAGCTTGGCCGGGGCGACCATCAGTTCGAGGTGTTCCGGGGCGACGAGGTTGGCCGCTTCGGCCGCGTCCTCGATCTTCGGGACCAGGATGGCGCAGACCTTGGCGTCGAGCGCCTTGCGGATCTTCTCGCCGTGGGTAAGTGAAGCGGACTGCGTGCGGGCGGCGGCGAGGCACTGCTTGGCGAAGGCTTCGCTTTCCGTGACCAGGTAAAGCTTCTCCTTGCCGCTGCCGTGTTCGGCCTGGGCGCAGAGGTCGGCCGCGACCCACTGCGGGTTGGCGGTGCGATCGGCGACGATCATCACTTCGCTCGGGCCGGGGAGGAGGTCCACGCCGACGAGGCCGAAGACCTGGCGCTTCGCCTCGGTCACGAACGTATTGCCCGGGCCGAAGATCTTGTCGACCGGCGCGATGGTGCGCGTGCCGAGGGCCATCGCCGCGACGGCTTGGGCGCCGCCGACCGCGTATACTTCCGTGACGCCGCAGAGGTAGAGCGCGGCGAGGATGTCCGGGTTGATCTTGCCGTCCGGTCCGGGCGGCGTGCAGGCGCAGAGTTCGGGGACGCCGGCGACCTTCGCGGGCAGCGCGGTCATCAGGACCGTCGACACGAGGGGCACCTGGCCGCCGGGGATGTAGAGGCCGCAGCGACGGATCGCGTGGTGGCGTTCGCCGACCGTGGCGCCGTGCGGGTTCTTCGCCGTCCAGCCTTTCGGCAGCGTGCGCTGGTGGAAGGCCGTGACGCACTTCGCGGCCTCATCGAAGGCCTTCTTCTTGGCGGGAGCCAGGCCGGCGGCGGCGCGGCGGAGTTCCGCCAGCGGGATGCGTTGGCGCGCGGCGGTGAGTTTGGCGCGGTCGAACTTCGCCGTATAGGCGAGCACCGCGGCGTCGCCGCGGCGTTTCACGTCGGCGATGATGCCGGCCACCGCGGCGCGGACGTCGGGGGAGGCTTCGCCCGTGCCGACGAAGGCGCCGAGTTTGGCGCGGAAGTCTTTGGCGCGGAGGCGGAGGAAGGTCATGGGCTCAGAAGGAAGGGAAATCGAAAAGCCCCGGGGTCAAGGCCGGGTTCACCTTGACCTGGTCGTAGGTCACTTCGCCGGACTTCTTGCCGTCGACGTAGATCGTCTCCTTGGCCGGGAAGCTGATGCCGTCGACCTTCGTCAGCGACTCGACCTGCTGGCGCTGCAGCTCGCCCTTGGGGGTGGTCTGGTCGGACGCCACGAGCGCGAAGCTGGCTGCGTCGAAGTGGCGCGTGATCCGCAGGCCGCTGCCGTAGGCGTATTCGACCGCATGGGTCTTGCGGCCGGCGATTTCGGACGGGCCGCGGTAGGTCGCCGTGCCGAGCCCGGCCGGCGGGGCGGCGAAGAAGGCGAGGTCGTCGAGGGCCATGTCCCGCAGCTTCTTGAATTCCTCGTAGGGCACCGGGCGGACGGAGCGAGGGGAGAGGGCGTCGGCCTTGGAGGTCGTCCAGCCTTCGAGGCGGCCGGCGCACACGGCGGCTTCAAAGCCGCGGTCACGGTCGGCGGTGCTCTGCAGGCGGTAGCCGCCGGCGGCGAGGGTCAGCGTGGTCGCGTTGAGCGGCCGGCCCTGCTCGTCGCAGGCCGTGAAGACCATCCGGAGGGACTTCACCTTGTCCAGGTCGGCCGGGTCGGCGGCGAGGGCCGCGCGCGCCTTGGCGATGACCGTCGCGGTCGTCAGCGGCTGGTCTTCGGCCGCGAGCACGCCCGACGCGGCGAGCAGAAGCGTCGCCACCAGCGCGGTGAATCGGCGGAACAGGACCATGGGCGGTCGATGTTGGGCGGGGGTGCCTGCTTGGCAAGCATCAGGACGGGCGCCGCCCGCTCCGGCCCGGCTCAGCGTTCGCCCGTGGCCTTGAGCAATCCCGCGACGTCGCAACGGCCTTCGTAGAGGGCCTTGCCGACGATCGCGCCGACGAGATTCGGGTAGGCCTTGGCCATCTCGGCGAGGCGCGCCACGTCTTCGACGCCGGACACGCCGCCGGAGGCGATCACGCCGCAGGGGCAGGCCTTGAGGACTTCCTCGAGGGATTTCCAATTCGGGCCCGTGAGCATGCCGTCCGTGGCGATGTCGGTGTAGATCACCGTCGAGACGCCGAGTTCGCCGGCTTCCTTGGCGAACTCCGTCGCCTTGAGGGCCGTGACGGCCGTCCAGCCTTTGACGGCCACGAGGCCGTCCTTGGCGTCGATGCCGACGGCGAGGCGCGGACCATGGGACTTCGCCATCTCGCGGAGGAAAGCGGGGTCGGTCGCGGCGCGCGTGCCGATGACGACGCGGCTGGCGCCGGCTTCGTAGGCGGCCTCGGCCGTCGCGCGGTCGCGCATGCCGCCGCCGAACTGGATCTTCGGGCCGAGCGCGGCGATGCGCTTCAGGACCGGGAGGTTGAGCGGCGCGCCGCCGAAGGCGCCGTCGAGGTCGACGACGTGGATCCACGACGTGCCCGCCTGGGCGAAGACGACGGCCGGTTCGACCGGGTCCTTGTAATAGTCGGTGCGGGCGTCGTCGCGTCCTTGGCTGAGGCGGACGCAGCGACCGCCGCGGATGTCGATGGCCGGATAGGCGAGCATGGAGGTCAGGAAACTTTCTTCTTCGGCGCCGCCACCGTGACCGGCTTCTCGCCGCGGATGGCTTCGGCCGTCACCGTGAACTTCGAACCGGCGACGGCCTCGGGCAGCGCGTACATCGTGTCGAGCAGCACGCCTTCGAGGACGGAACGGAGGCCGCGGGCGCCGGTGCCGAGGGCCAGCGCCTTGTCGGCGGCGGCTTCGAGGGCTTCGCGCGTGAACTCGAGGGACATGCCCGAGAGGGCGAAGAGCTTGCGGTACTGCTTCGTCGCGGCGTTGCGCGGTTCGGTCAGGATGCGGATGAGCGCCTCGCGGTCGAGGGGTTCGAGGACGGAGATGACCGGCAGGCGGCCTACGAACTCCGGGATCATCCCGAACGAGAAGAGGTCTTCAGGCTGGAGGCCCGCGACGATCTGTTCGGCCGAGAGGGAAGGGGCGTCGTTGCGCGGCGGGACGAAACCGAGGGACTTCGCGCCGCCGCGGCGGGCGATGATGCGGTCGAGGCCCGCGAAGGCGCCGCCGCAGATGAAGAGGATGTCGGACGTGTCGACGCGGATGCACTGCTGCTCCGGGTGCTTGCGGCCGCCGGCGGGCGGGACGTTGCAGACCGTGCCCTCGAGGAGCTTCAGGAGCGCCTGCTGGACGCCTTCGCCCGAGACGTCGCGGGTGATGGAGGCCGAGTCGGACTTGCGGCCGATCTTGTCGATCTCGTCGATGAAGACGATGCCGCGCTGGGCGCGTTCGACGTCCATGTCGGCGGCCTGCAGGAGGCGGAGGATGACCGTCTCGACGTCGTCGCCGACGTAGCCGGCTTCGGTGAGGGTCGTGGCGTCGGCGATCGCGAACGGCACGTCGAGCATGCGCGCGAGCGAGCGGGCGAGGAGCGTCTTGCCCGTGCCCGTCGGACCGATCAGCAGCACGTTGCTCTTGTCGAGCTCGACGTCGGCGAGGTCGCCGGCCTGGGCGGCATCGGCGGGCTTCTGGCGGTCGTTGAGGCGCTTGTAGTGGTTGAAGACGGCGACGGAGAGGACCTTCTTCGCGTGGGCCTGGCCGATGACGTGGGCGTCGAGCTCGAGGCGCAGCTGCGTGGGCGGGATCAGCTTGATCGGCGCCAGCGGGAGCTTGGCCGGGGCTTCCTGCATCGCGGGGCCGCCGGCGGCGGAAGCGGCCGGCTTGCCGTCGCGGCCCTTCTCGCGTTCGAGGAGGCGGCCGCAGGTGCCCACGCAGGCGTCGCAGATGCCGACGCCGCCGGGTCCGGCGATCAGTTTGCCGGCCTGGGCGGCCGGCTTGCCGCAGAAGGAGCAGCTCTCGGCGCGATCGCCGGCCATCGGCTTAGGCGCGGCCCGGCTTGGGCATCACGACGTGGTCGACGAGGCCGTAGGCCTTCGCCTGCTCGGCCGTCATGTAGAAGTCGCGGTCGGAGTCGCGCATCAGTTCCTCGGGCGTCTTGCCGCTATGCTTGGCGAGGACGTGGTTGAGGGTGTCGCGCCAGCGGAGGATCTCCTTCGCGGCGATCGAGATGTCGGACGTCTGGCCCGTGGCGCCGCCGCTCGGCTGGTGGATCATCACGCGGCAGTTCGGGAGCGCGTGGCGCTTGCCCTTGGTGCCGGCGGCGAGGAGGACGGTGGCCATGCTGGCCGAGAGGCCGATGCAGTAGGTGTTCACCTCGCACGACAGGAAGTTCATCGTGTCGTAGATGGCCATGCCCGCGGTGATGGAGCCGCCGGGGGAGTTGATGTAGATCGAGATGTCCTTCTTCGGGTCTTCCATCTGCAGGAAAAGCAGCTGGGCGATGACCGCGTTGGCCACGTCATCGTAGATCGGCGAGCCGATGAAGATGATGCGGTCCTTGAGCAGGCGGCTGTAGATGTCCCAGGCTCGCTCGCCGCGGGCGTCGCGTTCGACGACGTTAGGAATGATGTAGGACATGGTGGTGCGAGAAGGACTGTGCCCGGAACGGGCGAAATCTCAACCTCAGGCGGCGACTCCGCCGGCGAGGACGGCGTCGAGGGCCTTGTTGAGGAGGGCGTCGCGGCGGAGTTCGGCGAGGCGCTGGCGGTCCTTGACCAGCTTTTCGGGCTGGGTCTGGCTGGCCTGGGCGGCCTGCATGATCGCGGAACCGAGCTCTTCGCGGGACACCTCGAGCTTCAGCTCTTCGGCGATGCGGGAGAGGACGAACTGGGCGCGGACGCGGAGGGCGGCGGCCTTCTTGGCTTCGGCGAGGATGTCGTCGCGCTGGGTCTCGAGTTCTTCGGGCTTGGTGCCGCTGCGCAGGCGCATCTCGGCGTACTGGTAGAAGAGGCCCTGGGCGACGGACATGACGGCGGATTCCGGGAGGGGGAAGTCCTGGCCGGCGAGGAGGGCGTCGACGGCCTTTTCGCGGCGGGCGGTCTCGGCGGCCTGCTTCTTGGAGCCTTCGATGCCCTTGCGGAGCTGGTCGCGGAGGTCGGCCTCGTCCTTCACGCCGACGGCCTTGCAGAAGGCTTCGTCGACCTTCGGGATCTCCTTGCGGCGGACTTCGCTCGCGGTGATCGCGTAGCTGACCTTCTTGCCGCGGAGGGCTTCGCGCTCATGCGTGGCGGGGAAGACGTATTCGGCCTGGGCGGTGGCGCCGGCCTTGAGGCCGATCACGGCCTGGGCGATGGCGGGGACGGCGACGGCGGCGCCTTCGGCACCGGCTTCTTCCCAGGTGGATTCGGCGCTGCCGTAGGATTTGGCCTCGGCGTCGAGCTCGCTGACGGGCTTGCCGTCGACGGTGCCGACGTAGCCGATGCGGACGTAGTCACCCTTGGCGGCGGCGTCTTCGGTCTTCTCGTAGCGGGCGCGCTGCTCGAGGATCTTCTGGAGATGCTGGTCGATGTCGGCCTCGGCGACGGTCACTTCCTCGACCGGGACCTTGACGGCCTTCCAGTCGGGGGTCTTGAAGTCAGGGACGACGTCGACTTCGTAGCGGAAGACCGCGTCGGCGCCGGAACCGGCTTCCTTCTGGACGTCGGCGACGGTGTAGATGGTGAAGGACTTCTCCTGCTGGATGCGTTCGTAGCCCTGGGAGAGGAGGCGCTGGCTGACCTCGTCGGCGATCTGCTTGCCGTACTTCTGGCGCACGATGGCTTCCGGCGCCTTGCCCGGACGGAAGCCGGGGAGGGCGGCCTCGCGGGAGAAGCCCTTGACGACTTCCTTCTCGGCGGCGGCGACGGTCGCGGCGGGGACCGTCACGGTGACGGAGCGGCGGGTCGGGTTGGTTTCTTGGATTTTGATGTCCATGGTATGTATAAAGGGAGGGAGGCCCCCGGTCGGTGGTCGTCGCGGGGGGAAGGGCCGAGCAAATAGAACTACCCCCCCCACGGTCAACAGCGGAGGCGGGCCTTTTCAGGCCTTTTCCGCCAGCCTTTTGCGCAGGTGGGGCAGGACGCAGCGGGGGACGAAGGCGGCGGCCTGGGAGAGCTTGTGGCGGGCGATGTCCTTCACGAAGCTCGAGGAGGTCACGAACTGGTCCTGACTGGGCATCAGGATGACGGTCTCGATCTCGGGGGCCATCAGGCGGTTGGCATGGGCCAGGTCGAATTCGAACTCGAAATCGCTGAATTTGCGGAGGCCGCGGATGATGGCGGCGGCCTTGTGGCGGTGGGCGAATTCGACCGTCAGGCCTTTGAGTTCGAGCACCTTGACGTTGCGGATGCCCTGGCAGGCCTCGCGCGCCATACTGAGGCGTTCCTCGACGGAGAACCAGGGGCCCTTGCTGTCGCTCGGCGCGACGGCGACGATGACGTGATCGAAGAGCCGGGAGGCGCGACGCAGGACGTCCAGATGCCCGAGCGTGACCGGATCGAAGGTGCCGGGATAGACGGCGGTGCGGAGGGCTCGGGGCATCGTTTTCCTGTTGCGGCACACTCTCGGTCGGGAACATCCTTTCCGCAAGCCCGCATGCATATTCTTCGGCATCTCCCTAATATCCTGACCGCGGCCCGCCTGCCGGCCATCTTCCTGATCACGGTCTGGACTTACTGGGCCGGCCCTTGGGCCAGCGCTGCCCTCGCTTTGTTCATCCTGGCGGCCCTGACGGACATCTTCGACGGCTGGATCGCCCGCAAGCTCAACGCGGTCACGGACTTCGGCCGCCTCATGGACGCCCTGGTCGACAAGATCTTCATCCTTGGCCTGCTCATCGGCCTCGCCGCGGTCGATTGCCTGCCCGTCACGCGCTGGAGCGACGCCGGCGAGCCGCTGTCGCCGGATGCTTCGACGGTCCTCTACACGTCCTTCGGCGTGATGCTCATCGTCATCCGGGAATTCCTGATCACCGGCCTCCGTCTCGTCGCCGCCGCTTCGGGTCAGGTGCTCGAGGCCGAGGGCCTGGGCAAGATCAAGACGTTCCTGCAGATCCTCGCCATCGGCCACCTCATCGGCCTGCGCGCTTATGAGTCGCACTGGAAGCTCTCGGCCGAATGGCATCAGCGCTGGGAGGTCATCATCATGGTCTTGTTCTGGCTGTCCGTCGCCCTGACCGTGTTCTCGGGCCTCAGCTACCTCATCCGGCATCGCCGGCATCTGCCCGGCCTGGCCTCATGATCGTCCAGATCGCGACGCTCGGTCCGCTCGGCCGCCTGAAGGCTCCGGGCACGTGGGGCTCCGCGGCGGGTCTGCTGTGGTGGGCGCTCGTCGTCCGCTTCGCGCATCAGAAGGGCGGCCCGCATGAGTTCATCTTCGATTCGCTCGTCGTCCTGACCGCTATCCTGCTGTGCGGGGTCGCCGCCGCATTCATCGGCAAGAAGGATCCGTCCGAGGTCATCCTCGACGAGTTCGCCGCGATGCCGCTGGTCTTCCTCTTCAATCCTTACGTTCATCACGGCAAATCGTCGCTCCTATTGATCGTTCTCGGTTTCCTGCTGTTCCGCCTTTTCGACATCACGAAGCCTTTCGGCATCAAGGCCCTCGAGAAGCTGCCCGGAGGATTCGGCATCGTGCTCGACGATGTGATGGCCGCGATCTACGCGAACCTGGCGCTCCATGGCATCGCCTGGCTTTGGGCGATCCTCTGATGGCCGTGCGCTTCGCCTCAGCTGAGACCGCGGTCGTCCGCATCACGGGCGAAGACGCGGCGGCCTTCCTCCAAGGTCAGTGCACGGCGGACCTGCGCGGCGTCGCGCTGACGGATGCTCTCTGGCTCAATCGCAAGGGTCGGGTGCTCGCGCACACGGTCGTCGCCAAGGAAGCCGACGGTTCGTTCCTTTTGCTCTGCCCGCACCTCGCGGCGGAGGCGCTCATCGCGGTCGTGACCGCCAACGTCATCGCCGACGATGTCGTCGCGACCGACGAAACCGCCCAGTGGCAGCGCTACGTCGCCTGGGGCGCCGCGCCGGCGCTCGCCGACGCGAAACTTTTTCCGACCCGTCGCTTCGGCGTCGCCGCCTGGGACGTGCTCGCGCCCGCGGGATCCGCAGTGCCGGGCGAAGCGGGCAGCCTCGCTGAGTTGGAGGCCGCCCGCCTCGCCGCCGGCGTGCCGTCGGTGCCGGCCGATTGCGGCGCTAATGAGTTTCCGCAGGAGTGCGGGCTCGACGCCTGGGTCAGCTACACCAAGGGCTGCTATCTCGGCCAGGAGGTCATGGCGCGCATCCAGTCCATGGGCTCCTTGCGTCGCATCCTGCGTCGCGTCACGGGCCCGGTCTCCGTCGGCCTCGAACTGAAGACGCCGGAAGGCAAGGTCGCCGGCCTCGTGCGCTCCGCCTCCGGTGACGTCGGCCTGGCCTTGGTCTCGGTCGATCTCGCCGAAGGCGTGGTCCTCGGCGACGTGCGCCTCGGCGCGCCGGCGGTGATGCCCGCGCGCTGACCTGTTTCCGTTTGCGGGCGGGAGGGCGTCCCGTATGGTGACGGCGATGGCCTCTCCCTTCCATTACCAGGATCCCTTTCCGCTGGGCGACGATACCACTAAGTATCGCCTGCTGACCAAGGAGCACGTCTCTGTCGCCGAGTTCGCCGGCAAGCCGATCCTCAAGGTCGCGCCCGAGGGCCTGACCCTCCTCGCCAACCAGGCGCTGCACGACATCAACTTCTACCTCCGCACCGAGCACCTCGAGCAGGTCGCCGCGATCCTGGCCGACCAGGAAGCCAGCGACAACGACCGCGCCGTCGCGCTCGCGATGCTGCGCAACGCCGAGGTCGCCGCGAAGGGCGTGCTGCCGTTCTGCCAGGACACCGGCACCGCGCAGATCACCGCCAAGAAGGGCCAGCAGGTCTGGACCAGCGGCGATGACGCCGAAGCCCTTTCCCTGGGCGTCTACCAGGCCTACGCGCAGAACAACCTGCGCTACTCGCAGCTCGCGCCGCTCGACCTCTACACCGAGAAGAACACCGGCACCAATCTCCCCGCGCAGATCGACATCGCCGCGGTCAAGGGTTCCAAGTTCGAGTTCCTCTTCGTCGCCAAGGGCGGCGGTTCGGCCAACAAGTGCTACCTCTATCAGGAGACCAAGGCCGTCCTGAACCCGAAGTCCCTCGTCAAGTTCCTCACCGAGAAGATGCAGTCGCTCGGCACCGCCGCGTGCCCGCCGTATCACCTCGCGTTCGTCATCGGCGGCACGTCCGCCGAAGCGACCATGAAGGCCGTCAAGCTGGCCTCGACCCATTACTACGACGCGCTGCCCACGACCGGCAACGAGCATGGCCGCGCCTTCCGTGACACCGCGCTCGAGGCCGAGCTCCTCAAGGTCGCGCATCAGCTCGGCATCGGCGCGCAGTTCGGCGGCAAGTGGTTCGCCCTCGACGTCCGCGTCGTCCGCCTGCCGCGCCACGGCGCTTCGTGCCCGATCGGACTCGCCGTCTCTTGTTCCGCCGACCGCAATGCCAAGGCTAAGATCGACCAGGACGGCATCTGGATCGAGCAGCTTGAGACGGACCCCGGCCGTTTCATTCCCGCCGAAGCGCGCAAGCACGCCGATGCCACCCAGGTCGTGAAGATCGACCTCAACCGCCCCATGGCGGACATCCGGGCCGAGCTTTCGAAGCACCCGGTCACCACGCGCCTCGCGCTCACCGGCACGCTCGTCGTCGCCCGTGACATCGCGCACGCCAAGATCCGCGAACGACTCGAGAAGGGCGAAGGCTTGCCGCAGTACATCAAGGATCACCCCGTCTATTACGCCGGCCCCGCCAAGACTCCCGTCGGCATGGCCTCCGGTTCCTTTGGTCCGACCACCGCCGGCCGCATGGACAGCTACGTCGAACTCTTCCAGAAGCATGGCGGCTCGCTCGTCATGATCGCCAAGGGCAACCGCGGCGAGACCGTCACCAACGCCTGCAAGGCGCACGGCGGTTTCTACCTCGGCTCCATCGGCGGGCCCGCCGCGATCCTCGCGCAGGAGAACATCCGCAAGGTCGAGGTCATCGATTATCCGGAACTCGGCATGGAAGCGGTCTGGAAGATCGAAGTCGTCGACTTCCCGGCGTTCATCCTCGTCGACGACAAGGGCCATGACTTCTTCCGCGAGCTCCCCGGCGGCTGCGGCATCTGCGGTCCCTGAGCCTCGCGCACAGGCACGAAAAAGGGCGCCCGATCGGGCGCCCTATTCATGTCGGCACAGGACGACCTCAGGGGTTCGGCTGATAGGTCGACTTGTCGTAAGCGAGGGCCGTGCGGAAGAAGAGGTCCGGGCCCGGGATGGTCAGGCCGAGTCCGAAGCCCACGCCTTTGCCGAAGCGCTTCGCGATGCGCTGGCAGAGCCAGCCCCACCAGAGGAAGAGTAGCGCGAGGCAGAGGAGTTTGGGGCCTTTGTCATGCGCCTTCAGGATGGGGAGGACGAGCAGCAGCGGCAGCGTCCACCAGGCGGAGAGGCCGGCGAGACGCGTGAGGATGACATGATGGTAGACCGGGATGACCGCCTTCCATCCTTCGATGCCGGCCTTCTCGAAGATCAGCCACAGCCCGCGTAGGCTGAAGGCGAGCAAGGCGACCAGCGTGACAGCCAGGAAGCACGCGCCGAAGACCTTGCCGTAATCGACGGGGACGGTTTCGGCGGCGAGGACGGAGGCGAACGCAGGGGTGAGGTTCATGCCGCTCATCCTAGGCGGGCTGACGGCCGAGTCCACGGCCAAAGAAAAAGGCGCCCGATAGGGCGCCTTTTCTTAGGTTTAAAGCGATGAAACTCAGGCCTGAACCGACTTACTTCTCCCACTCCAGCGCGCCTCGCTTGAACTCGTAGGCGAGGCCGAGGACGAGGACGCCGAGGAAGACCGCGGTGGCGGCGGTGATGGCGATCCCGGCAGCCAGGAACTCGCGGTAGACCAGGGCCCAAGGCACGAGGAAGACGACTTCGATGTCGAAGAGGATGAACAGCATCGCCGTCACGTAGAACTTAACCGCGAAGCGCGGGTGGGGCTTTCCTTCCATCGGCAGGCCGCACTCATAGGCCTTGTCCTTGATGTAATTGCCCTTGGCGCGCTGGCCGAAGAGGTGGCTGGCGGCGAGGATGATGGCGGGGATCGAAAGGCCCAGCGCGACCTGCACGAGGACGGGCAGGTAGGTGCTGAGGGACTGGGATTCGGCGGCGGCCATCGGTAGCGGACACAAAAAAGCCCTCGCCGGAGGAGGCAAGGGCTTTTGAGGAAAGACCCCTTATTTCACCTTAATATCAGGGGAAGTGATGATCGCCGGGGCCGGGCCGGGGATCTGGATGGTCTGGGGGGCGGGTTCCGCCGAGACGGGACCTTTGCGGAAGTCGGCCAGCGAAGGCGGGACCTGTTCGACCATCCAGGGGACGGCGACGAAGGTCGCGAGCTTGGTCACGGCGTTGGCCTGATGCTTCGGATCCGAGTGGGTGACGGTCACGAACGCGCGGGCTGCTTCGCCTGGCTTGGCGGCCGCCGCCGTGTCGAGGGTGACCACGACCGAGGCGCCGGCGAAGAGGCCGAGCGTGATGCGCGCCGTGCGGCGGGCGCCGGCGGCTTCCTTGTCGTCCTTGGGCAGGGCGTCGGCGGCGCGGATCGTAGCGAGGGTGGCGACGAGGTCTTCCGCCGCCGCGCCTTCCTTGCCTTCGAAGGGCGCGCCGAGTTCCTTGCGGACGAAGGAGGCCTCGCCGTCCTTCCATTCCAGCTTGAGCGACTTGATCTCGGCGGGCTTGGCGGAGAACAGCGTCAGGTCGGCCCAGGCCGTGGGGTCGCCTTCGAGGTAACCCGTGAAGTCCGTGCGGATGGCGTGTTTCTCGTCGTTGAGGCGGGCGCTGGCGCCGAGCCCGTCTTCGGTCTGCTTGCCGAAGGCGAGCGTCGTGGCCTTGCCGTCGGCGCCCGTGAGCGTGACCACCGAATCCGTCAGGCCTAGCTTCTCGAGGCGCTTCGGGTTCGCGGTGAGCAGGCCGAAGTCGCCGGCCTTCTGGAGGCCGCGCATCAGCGGGAGCAGGCGGTTCTCCAGGTCGGCGGGCAGGTTGAGCTTCTCCTTCACGGTCCAGCCGGCTTCGCCTTTGACCAGCGTCACCGACTTGTTGTTGGCCTTGATCGTGACGGTCCGTACGGCGTCGAGCACCGCGGCGGCGACCAAGGGCTTCCGGACGGGAGCATCGGTCGGAGCCTCGCGCGTGAGGCGGACCGTGACGAGGGCGCCGACGCCCATGAGGAGCGTGGCGATGAGCAGGGTCTTGTTACGCATGGGTCAGGAAAGACGGCGGCGACGGAGCAGGGCGTAGGCCAGGCCGAAGAGCAGGGCGAGGGCCGGTCCGGCTACCAGGTTGAGCACCTGCAGGCGACGGCCGAGGGAGTTGACGTCCTCGCTGAGGCCGCGGCGGATGACGCGGCGTTCCTCGGACAGCTTGTCGGCTTCGACCTGGAACTTCTCGATCTCGCGTTGCATCTCGGGCGTGATCATCACGCCCTTGGCGGTGACGCCGCCGCCCTGGCGGGAGAGCTCGGCGATCTTCGCGTTAGCCTCCTCGAGGCGGCGCTCGATCTCGTCGAGCTTGGCCTGGTAGTGGACTTGCGCGGCGCGCTCGAGGTCCTGCACGCGCTTGAAGGGGCGTATCGAGGTGCCCTTCGAGCGGAGCGTCACCAGTTCGTCGCTGCCCGCGAGGGTCTCGAGGGCGCTGATGACGAAGCCGAAGTTGTCGTTGATCGGCTCGACCGCGGACTGGCCGCCGACCTGGCGCTGGCGGACCGTGAACGGATCCATCATGAAGTCGGAGTCAGCCACGACGAAGAGGCGGCCCGGCTTCTTACTGACGGCGAGGTGCGGACCCGGGTACGGCTTGGCCGGAGGGGCCGGGGGCTGGCCCGGAGGCGTCGGCTCAGCCGGCTTCAGCGCCGGCGCGCCCTTCGGGAAGGCGGTGGTGAATTCGCCGGAGACGGCGGCGATGAGGACGCGCGGCTTGCCGTCGGGCTGGAAGCCCAGCGACACCTTCTCGAAGGGGCCGGCGTTCGCGGTCAGCGTGGAGATCGCGCCCATGCCGGGGCCGGTCTGCGTCACCAGCGGTTCGAACTTCAGGCGCTTCTCCGCGCCGGAGATCAGGGAGATCGCACCCGCTTCCATGAAGGCGAGTTCGCGGAGGTCGCTCGTCAGCGGGGAATCCTTGGCGAAGGCGGCCGGTCCCGACGCGAAGGCCGGGGCGTACTGGATCGCGTCGCCGCGTCCGCCGCGGATCGAGACCGAATTGGCCGCGTCGGCGGTCACCGCATCCATCTCGACGTTGACGCCCCAGCCGCGGAGCAGCGCGGGGTCGCTCGCGGCGGTCATCGCCATCGGCGCCATCATGAAGGGCATGCCGCCCTGCTGGAACTTCTGGATGCGCGAGAGCGGGTCGACCGCGGCGAAGACCGGTCCGCCGTTGAGCAGGAACTGGTCCACCGCGTAGGCCAGCTGCTCGTCGACGTGGTGGGCGTGCACGAGGGCCACGACCGCGACGTCCGAGGGCAGCTCCTTCGCCGTCGTGTTCAGGGTCACCACCTCGAAGGTCTGGCCGAGTTCGGCGATCAGGAATTCAGCCGGGCTCGGCTGCTGGTCGCCGCCCTGGGGCGAAGCCGTCGTGATGGGCAGCGAACTGATCAGCGCGAGCTTCGGGCGGTCGAGGCGCGAGGCGGAGGCGATCAGCTTGGACAGGTCGAACTCCAGGAAGCGTTCGCGCGACGGATCGAGCATCGGCAGGGCCTTGACGGTGTCGGCCTGCTGGGCCGTGAGGCCGAGGTAGGCGTTGCCCTGGGCGGCCCGCATGCCGGCGAGGCCGTGACGCTGCGCCCGCTGTTCTTCCTTCGTGTCGGGGCGCGGGTCGGTGACGACGAGGCGCACCTTGCCGCCGGAGGCGGCGACGTACTCCCGGAGGAGCGTCTCGACGCGGCGCGAGTAGCTTTCGAGGTAGGGGCGCAGCTTGACGTCGGAGCGGCTCACGAAGAGTTCGAGCGTCACCGGCTCGTCGAGCTTGGTGACGATGCGCTGCGAGCCCGGCGAGAGCGTGAACGTGCGGTCGGCGGTCAGGTCCGCGCGGGCGCCGAAGGCGCCGAAGATCAGGTTGACGAAGAACGCGGCCGCGAGGACGGCGGCGGCGGCGAGGAAGGCTTGGGAGCGGTTCATGGCGGCGTTCAGCGGCGTTCGATGATGATGGTGCTCAGGCCCAGGCCGGCGAAGGCCACGGACAGGAAGTAGGCGATCGGGCGGACGTCGAGCAGCCCGAGGGTGAACGGCTCGAGGTTACGCCAGAGGCCGAGGCGGCGGATCTCGTCGATGCCCGCGGGACCGAAGAGGCCCGCGAGGAGTTCGTCGAACACGCCGTAGCCGACGAGCACGAGGACGAAGCAGGCGAGGAAGCCCGTGACGAAGGCGATGACCTGGCTGCGGGTGAGCGCGGAGGCCACGGCCGCGACGCCGAGGCAGGCGCCGGCGCAGAGCAGCGAGCCGGCGTAGCCGGAGACGATCACGCCCCAGTCCGGATCGCCGAGCCAGCCGACCGTGAAGGCGACGGGCAGCGTCATCAGCAGCGCGCAGGCGAGGAAGAGCCAGGCGGCGAGGAACTTGCCGAGCGCGGCCTGCCAGACCGTGATCGGCCAGGTGAGGAGCAGTTCGAGCGTGCCTTGGCGGCGCTCTTCGGCCCAGAGACGGGCGCCGGCGGCAGGGGCGAGGAACGCCCAGAGCCACGGGTGGTAGAGGAAGAAGCGGTCCAGGCTGGCGACGCCGGATTCATAGAGGCCGCCGACGAAGAACGCGAGGGACACCGCGAAGGCGTTGAAGACGGCGAGGAAGACGTAGGCGAGGGGCGTGCGGAAATAGCCGGCGAACTCACGGCGGAGCATCGCGGCGAAAGGCTTGAGGCCGGGGGCGGCGGGAGCAGGGGAGGTCATGGGGAATGGGTTCAGGCGGTGAGCTGACGGAAGACGGCGTTGAGGTCGGCGCCGCGGGCGAGGAACTTCTCGCGGGACTCGTCGCAGCGGACTTCGCCCTTCGCGATCACGATGACGCGCGTGCAGAGTTCGCCGACTTCCTCGAGGATGTGGGTGGAGACGATGACGGCCTTGGTCGCGGCCATCTCCTTGAGGATGCGGCGCACCTCATGCTTCTGGTTCGGATCGAGGCCGTCGGTGGGCTCGTCGAGGATGAGCACCTCCGGGTCGTGCAGCACCGCCTGGGCGAAGCCCACGCGCATGCGGTAACCCTTGGACAGCGTGTCGATGCCCTGGGCGGCGACTTCTTCGAGGCGGCAGAGGGCGAGGGTGCGGCGGACGCTCGCGGCCGGGTCGGCGAGGCCGCGCAGGTCGGCGGCGAAGCGGAGGAACTCGCGCACGGTCATCTCCCCGTAGGCGGGCGCGCCTTCGGGGGAGTAGCCGAGGTGCTGCTTGGCACGGACGGCCTCTTCGGCGACGTCGAGCCCCGCGATGAGGGCGGCGCCCGCGTCGGCGCGGAGGTGGCCGGTGAGCATCTTCATCGTGGTGGACTTCCCGGCCCCGTTGGGTCCGAGGAAGCCGACCACCTCGCCGCGGTCGACCGAGAAGGAGACGTCATGCACGGCGCGGAGGGCGCCGTAGGACTTCGACAGGTGCTTGGCTTCGATGAGGGGCATGGGAAGGAAGGTCAGCGGTTCTGCGGGGTGCCCTGCGAGGCGACGCGGATGCCCGCCTGCTGGAGCTTCTCGCTGATGCGCAGCAGGAGCTGCTGGTTGAACTCGAGCTGCTTGGCGGCCTGGGCCGGGAAATACCAGTACATCAGGCGGATGTTCACCGCCCATTCGCCGTACTCGAGGACGTGCACGAGGGGCGGGTGGCTGGGCTGGGAGCCTTCGTGGCCGGCGAGCAGGCCGCGGATGATCTCGGCGGCTTCCTTCACCTTGTCGGCCGGCGTGTTCGCCTCGAGGTGCACGAGGTCCTGCGCGCGGATGAAGTCGCGGCGGGTCAGGTTGACGATCGGGCGCGTGGCGAGGTCGCCGTTCGGGATGGCGAGGCGCTGGCCGTCGAGCATCATGATGGTCGTCGAGCGCAGGCCGAGCGACTCGACCTTGCCTTCGTGGCTGCCGATGTTGATGACGTCGCCGAGCGTGAAGGGCTGGTCGACGATGAGCATCACCGCGCCGAAGACGTTCTTGATGGTGTCCTGCGAGGCGAAGGCCAGGCCGACGACCGCGCCGGCGAGCAGGCCGAGGATCGCGTCGGACGACTTCGGGTCGACGATCGAGATCGCCTTGAAGGCGCCGACGAGGATCACCGCGATGCGGATGACCGTGGAGAACATCGGCACGAGGATGTCGTCGAGCTTGTTCTCCGAGCTGTCGGCGATCTTCTGCGCCCAGGCGATGGGCACGGCGAGCAGGTGGAAGACCGCCGTGGTGTGGGCGATCGAGCAGAGGAAGGCGCCGGCGATGGCGGCGAAGTCGAGCCAGCCGACGTGCGCGAGCTCCGGCTTGTTGTCCTTGATGAGGAAGAGGAGGGTGTAGGCCGGCAGGATCAGCGGGAGGGCCTTGCCGATGGCCGCGACGGTGGCTTCGGCGATCGGGCTCTGGCCGAACTTGGTGGAGACCCAGCGCAGGACCTTGTCGGCGAGCCAGCCGGCCGCATAGGCGAGGGCGACGTAGCCGACGGCATGGATGGCGATGCTACCCCAGTCTTCCGGGGCCTTGGCCACGATGTTCTTGATGTCGCCGACGATGAAATAACTGGTCGGGGCGACGGTGGGGGCGGCGGCCGCCGGTGCGGCGAGAGGGGCGATTTGGGCTAAGAACATGGTCAGGGCGTGAGGGGGAGGTGTTATGTAGGACGGCCTTCGTCTGTTTTCAAGCGTCACCGAGCGTCCAATCCGCTTGAAGCGGGGCGAGCCCCTTGCCACGCTGGGCAGACCGGAATGAGCGAAACCAGCGAAAAAAAGCCCGCCAAGCCCGTGGTCCTGACCTGCGCCCAGCCGACCGGGCGTCTCCATCTAGGCAATTATCTGGGGGCGGTGCTTAATTGGGGCCGCATGCAGGACGACCATGAGTGCTATTTCGGCATCGTGGACCAGCACGCCATCACGGTCCCCTACGTCCCCGCCCAGCTCCGGGAGAACACCTATTCCTGCCTGGCGCAGTATGTCGCCAGCGGACTCGACCCGGCCCGCAGCCGCCTCTTCGCCCAGTCCCACGTCATCGGCCACACGGAGCTGGCCTGGATCCTCGGGTGCATCTGCCCGCTCGGCCAGCTGGAGCGCATGACGCAGTTCAAGGACAAGTCGCGCAAGCAGGAGTCGGTCGACGCCGGCCTGCTGTTCTATCCCGTGCTGATGGCCGCGGATATCCTGCTCTATAACGCCGCCCTCGTGCCGGTGGGCGACGACCAGAAGCAGCACCTCGAGCTCGCCCGCGACCTGGCCGAGAAGTTCAACCACCGCTATTCCGACACCTTCAAGGTTCCCGAGCCCTTCATCTCCAAGGTCGGCTCGCGCATCATGTCCCTGCAGGATCCGACGGCCAAGATGTCGAAGTCGGACCCCAATCATGCGGCCACGGTGTTCATCACCGACCGCCCCGAGGACATCCGGAAGAAGATCATGTCGGCCGTGACGGATTCCTCCGCCGAGGTCCGCTCCGGCGCCGACAAGCCGGGCGTCACCAACCTGCTCTCGATCATGTCGGCCTGCACCGGCCGCTCCGTCGCGACCCTCGAGTCCGAGTTCGCCGGCAAGGGTTACGGCGACTTCAAGAAAGCCGTCGCCGACGCCGTCGTCGCGATGCTCGACCCGGTCCGTCTGCGTTACGACGAACTCATCAAGGACCGCGGCGAACTCGACCGCATCCTCAAGTCCGGCGCCGAGCAGGCGCAGGCGACCGCCTTCCGGACGTTGTCCAAGGTCAACCGCAAGGTCGGCTTCGTCGAACGGCCCCGCTAGGCCACCCTCTTACCCCGCATACCCTGATGAACCGCGAATTCGAGAAGCTGCTCAAAGAAAAATGGTTCCTGGTCGCCGCCGACCTCATCGCGGTGATGGCGATCCTCATCGCCATGCCGGACAAGCGCGACGGCTTCGACACCTTCCTGGTGATCTGCGCGATCCTCGCGGCCTCGCTCATCGTGGTGATCCCCGTGCTCAAGGACGGCGGCGGCAAGGCCGAGCGCCAGGCCGAACAGGCCCGCCTCCGCGCCAAGCTCGCCGAAGAGATCGACCTGCAGCGCGATAACATCCGCGCCGGCAACGAGGCGATGAACCGCCGGATCGCCGAAGCCGAGATGACCGCGCGCAAAGCCGCCGAAGCGTCCGCCGCGGCCGTCGCGCAGCGCGCCTCCGCCGAGATCAACGCCCTCAAGGCCGCCTTGGCCGAACTCGCCGCGAAGGTCGCGGCCGCCGAAGCCGCCGCGGGTTCCTCCGACGCCGTGGATGAACTGACCGCCAAGCTCGAAGACCTCGCCGGCACGGTGCGCGGGCTCGTCGCCGATGCCGATGAAGCCGCGGAAAACGCCGGCAAGGTCCGCGCCGAAGCCGCGCAGGCCCTCGAGTCCGAACTGAAGTCCGTCCGCGACGAGATCAAGAAGTCCGCGAAGTCCGCCGACAAGGCCACCGATAAGCTGGAAGCCGCCTTGGACTCCCTCCGCGAAGAAGTCGCCGAGCTGCGCGCCCGTCCGGCGGCGCCCGTCGAGGAGGAAGAGGAGGTAGAAGCTGCGCCCGCCGCCTCCGCTCCTGCGCCGCTCGCTTCCGCCGCGGCCGCCGAGGAAGAGCCCGTCGAAGAAGAATCGGAAGAAGAGGAAGTGATCGAGGAGATCGAGGACGCCTCGGAGGAAGAATCCGCGCCGGCCGCCGACGAGGCGGCGCCTTCGGCCGCGGGCTCCGGCACCGCGCTCATCGTCAATCTCATGATCGGCATCGGCAACAAGCCGTTCGTCCGTGGCACGGGCCCCGGCCTCAGCCGCGACAAAGGCGTGCCGATGAGCTTCCTCGGCATCGGCCGCTGGCAGTGGGTCTCGCCCGATCCGGAGGCTCCGGCCACGGTCGAAGTCTGGAAGAACGACCAGTCGCCGATGGGCGAAGCCCTGCATCTGCCGGGCGGCGAACCGGTGGAGGTCGACGAAGGCCACTTCGGCGGCGTCTGACATGCTGAGCGTCCTCGGCCTCTGCGCGTGGCTGGCCGCGGCCGATCCGCTGCCGCCGCCGCCCCCGCAGGTCTACTCGAACGACACCGTCCTCGCGACGGTGACGGGCGAGCGCGTCGCCGAGGTGAGTTTCGTGGCCACGCATTGCACGGCGTTGCAGCGGCACCTCGAGTTCGCGCTCAACCTTCCGCCCGTGCCCGGGCCCGTCGCCCGCATCGAGATCGGTGACGTCCCGAAACTCGCGCCCGTCGACACGCGCCTCGTCGGCAGCTCGGTCTTGATCATCCTCCGGCTGGGTTCGCCGCACGAAGCCCCGGAGCGCGCCGCCCAGGCCACGGCGCAGGCCTGGCTGGCCCGCGTGGCCCTCGCCGGCGGTCAGCCCATCACCGGGATCGAGCCTTGGACGCGCCAGGCCCTCGCCTGCGAGGTCCTCACTCAGCTGCGCCCTTCGCTGAACGATTACTGGTATCGCGAGGGCCGTCGCGAGATCCCCTCCACGCTCGAAGATATCGTCGCCGGTCGCGCGCCCGACCGGGAGGCGCTCCTTTTCTGGCGGGCCTTGCGTCGCACGCTCGGCGTGCCGGCGGACCAGGCCAAGAGCCTGATCGCTTCGGCGCATGGCCAGCCCGTCCTCAAGCGCCTCGCCGCGGTCACGAAATCACCCGAGGAGTGGTGGCTGCTCCATCGCGCGGAGCTGCTGCTTTCCCGCGAGCCCGTCAGCCTCGGCCTGCGCGAGTCGGCCGAATCGCTCGACGATATCACGCGTTTCGTCTTCGACGTCGGCGCGGGCGACCAGCTCATCTCCGGGGCGGACCTGCCCAAGCATCGCGCCTTGCCAGCCGTGAAGCTGAGCATCGAGGCCCGCCTCAAGGGCCTGCGGCGCGAAGTGCTCCGCCAGAATCCTGTCTACCATAACGCCTGGCGGACCTTCGGGACCTGGCTCGAGGCCTTCGAACAAGGGAAATCCGAGGAGCTCACCCGGCTCTGGACCCAATATCAGGAAGAGCGCCGGCTGGCGGACTCGCTCCGACGGGAGGTCGAAGCGGCGATGGACACGGTCGTCCCCGCCGCGAAGTGACCGCTTAGGCGGCGTCCTTGGAACCGGCCGTCTTCTGCAGCATCTGGTCGGCCAGCGTCACGCGGAAGAGGTTGAGGGCCATCCAGAACACGCCGGCGAGGCAGAGGCCGCAGTAGGCGGCGCCCAGGAGCACGGCGGTTTCGCCGGCTTCGGACCAGGGCACATGCTTCTTGAGGATCGAGGTGATCCAGACGAAGAAGACCACCGTCAGCACGACGTCGATGACGACCGCCTGCTTGGTGATGAGCTTGGGCTTCATGTTATCCATGGGCTGGCATTGGTGTCTTTCCGCTCAGGGCTGTCAATCCTGCCCCGACCTTCGGCGCCTCCGACCCATCTCCGCCCTTGCCACGCCTGCCTGCCCGTTCACCCTGCCGACCCCGAGGGGCGTCTTCCGCCCCCATCCGACCCCCCTTTATACGTCAAACATGGCCGAAGAGCTCAAGGATACCCTCAACCTGCCCGTCACCGACTTCCCGATGCGGGCCGGTCTGGCCGAACGCGAACCCGTCCGGATCGCCCATTGGGAGCGCCTCGGTCTTTACGGCCGGATCCAGGCCCGGGCCGCCGGCAAACCCGCCTTCGTCCTCCACGACGGTCCGCCCTTCACCAACGGCGACGTCCACATCGGCACCGCGCTCAACAAGCTCCTCAAGGACGCCATCCTGCGCTATAAGTCCATGCGCGGTTTCCGCACGCCTTACGTCCCGGGCTGGGACTGCCACGGTCTCCCGATCGAGCACAAGGTGATGAAGGAGCTCCAGGCCAAGAAGCAGTCGCTCGACGCGCTCGGCGTGCGCAAGGCCTGCGCCGAATTCTCCGCCGCCTACATCGAGAAGCAACGCGGCCAGTTCAAGCGCCTCGGCATCCTCGCCGACTGGGCTTCGGAATACCGCACGATGGATCCGGCCTACGAAGGCGAGATCCTCGGCGGCTTCGCCAGCTTCGTCGAACAGGGCCTCGTCTACCGCTCCAAGAAGCCGGTGTATTGGTCCATCCCGTGCCAGACCGCCCTCGCCGAGGCCGAGATCGAGTACAAGGACAAGCGCTCGCACTCCGTCTGGGTCGCCTTCCCGGTCGCCGATCCCGCCGCCAAGCAGCTCGCGCCCGCGCACCCGCTCTCCGTCGTCATCTGGACGACCACGCCGTGGACGCTCCCGGCCAACCTCGCCATCGCCGTGCATCCTGACCTCGAGTACGTCGAGGTCCGCCATGGCGGACGTTCCTTCCTCGTGGCCTCCGCCTTGCGCGAGGCGTTCGTCGCCGCGTGCGCGCTCGAAGGCGCCGTCGACGGTTTCAAGGTCAAGGGCCGCGCGCTCGAAGGCCTGCAGCCGCAGCATCCGTTCATCGACCGCGCCTCGCCGGTCGTGCTGGCCGATTACGTGACCACCGACGCCGGCACGGGCTGCGTGCACACCGCGCCCGGCCACGGCATCGAAGACTACCAGACCGGCAACAAGTACGGCTTCGAGCCGTATTGCCCGGTCCGCGACGACGGCACGTACGCCGACGACGGCAAGGTGCCCGCCGCGCTGGTCGGCATCACCGTCCTCGAGACCGACGGCAAGAACCCGGCGAACATCGCCGTGCTCGAGCTGCTGAAGTCCAAGGACGCGCTCCTCAAGGCGCAGAGCTTCGAACATTCCTATCCGCACTGCTGGCGCTCCAAGACCCCCGTGGTCTTCCGCGCGCTCGACCAGTGGTTCGTCGGCCTCGACCGCGGCGACCTCCGCAAGAAGGCGCTCGCCGCCGTCGGCGACGTGAAGTGGATCCCGGCTTCCGGCGAGAACCGCATCCGCGCCGCCCTCGAAGGCCGTCCGGATTGGTGCATCTCGCGTCAGCGCGCCTGGGGCGTGCCGATCCCGGCCTTATATTCTCCTTCCACCGGCGAATCGTACCTCGACGCCGGCGTCGTCCGTCACGTCGCCAAGCAGATCGCCACGCGCGGCGGCGACTGGTGGTGGGCCGCCTCCGTCGAGGAAGTCCTCGCCGGCGCGCCGATTCCGGCCGCCTGGCCCAAGGACCTCCGCAAGGGCACCGACACGCTCGACGTGTGGATCGACTCCGGTTCGAGCCACCTCGCCGTGTGCGCCAAGCACAAGGACCTGCACTGGCCCGCCGACCTCTACCTCGAAGGCTCCGACCAGCATCGCGGCTGGTTCCAGTCCTCGCTCTGGACGGCCATCGCCGTCAAGGGCTCCGCGCCTTACCGCGCGGTGCTCACGCACGGTTTCGTCGTGAACGAGAAGCGCCAGAAGATCTCGAAGTCCGACGGCAAGCCGCAGACCGCCGACGATTACGTCAAGAAATACGGCGCCGACATCGTGCGCCTCTGGGTCGCCTCCGAGAACTACCAGAGCGACATCCCGCTCTCCGACGCGATCTTCGAGACGATCTCGAACCAGTACCGCAGCATGCGCAACTCCCTGCGCTACCAGCTCGGCAACCTCTACGACTTCGACGCCGCCAAGCACGCCGTCGCCGTGGACCAGCTCAGCCCCGTCGACCGCTGGGTGCTCGTCGAGACCGCCAAGCTCATCCGCGAGGTCACCGACGCGTGCGAGCGCAACGAGTTCCACCGCGCCGCCGCCGCGCTCGCCGGGTTCACCACCGCGACGCTTTCCGCTACCTACCATAACGTCGTCAAGGACCGCCTCTACACCACCGCGCCCGACGATCCGCTGCGTCGCTCCACGCAGACCGCGCTCGACCTCGTCCTGCGCGCCTACCTGAAGCTCATCGCGCCGTTCGTGCCGTTCACCGCCGACGAAGCCTGGTCTCACCTGCACGCCAAGACGGAGTACGTCGACTCGACCAACGTGCACCTGCAGGACTGGCCGGCCATCGACGCCCGCTGGGAGGACGCCGCCGGCCAGGCCGCCCACGCCGCTGTCACGCGCATCCAGGCCTTGGCCGCCCAGGTCAACGTCCCGATGGAGCGTCTCCGCCAGGAAAAGAAGATCGGCCAGTCCCTCGAGGCCGCCGTCGTCGTCACCGGCGACCCCGCTGACGCGGACTTCGCCCTCCTGACCGCTCATCAGGCCCTCCTGACCGAGCTTTGGATCGTCTCCTCGGTCCAGCTCAAGCCGCAGGCCGGAGCCGCCTTGGCCTTCCAGGTCGACAAGGCCGAGGGCGTCCGCTGCCCCCGTTCCTGGCGCTGGGTCCCCGCACTTGTGGAAGCCGGCCGTTTTGGTATGGTATCCCCACGCTGCCGCGAAGCTCTCCTCGCCAAATACTCCCAACTCTGACCCCTCTCACCGATGTCCAAGAAACCCGATCCTAAGAAGTCCGCCAAGAAAGCCGCCCCGGCGCCGAAGGCCAAGGCCAAGCCGGCCGCCAAGCCCGCGCCTAAGGTCGTCGCCAAGCCGGCGGCGAAGGCTCCGGCCCCGAAGGGCAAGGCCGCCGCTCCCGTGAAGTCCGCCAAGGCGGCTCCGGCTCCGGCCGCGAAGAAGGGCGCCGCGCCGGCCGCTTCGGCCAAGAACGCCAAGGACGCCAAGGCCGCTCCGGCGACGAAGGGCAAGGCCGCGAAGGCCCCCAAGGTCGACCACGCCGTCCAGAAGGGCATGCTCGATAAGCACCGCGACGTCCACCACCAGTCGGCCGCCCTTGAGGTCCCGGTACGCGCAAAGCTGCAGTTCTACACCCTGGCGGACCTCAAGGCCCATCTCGAGAAGCGTAACAAGTCCAAGTCCAAGCTGAATGTCTGGGTGCCGGACGAGGAGCGTAAGGCGCGCGAGAAAGCCGCGGCCGCCGCCCGTTCGCAGGGCAACCGCTCGAACAACATCGCGGCCGCCTCCATCGCCGACCTGCTCGGCGGTTCCAATCCCTTCCGCAAGGGCGAAGGCTTCGTCGACGAATCGAAGCAGGTTCCCGAGAAGTTCCGCCGCTACTACCGCCTCCTCGTGGACATGCGCGACGCGCTCCACAAGGGCCTCGCCTTCCACTCCGAGGAAGCGCTCAAGAAGTCGGGCAAGGACGACGCCGGCGACCTCTCGGGCTACTCCCAGCACCTCGCCGACGCAGGCACCGACACCGCGGACCGCGACTTCGCGCTCTCCCTGATCTCCAATGAGCAGGAAGCGCTCAAGGAGATCGCCGACGCCATCGAACGCATGAAGAAGGGCACCTACGGCACCTGTGAGATCACCAACAAGGCGATCCCGGCCGCGCGCCTGATCGCCGTGCCGTTCACCCGTTATTCCCTCGAAGGCCAGAAGGAGCTCGAACGCAACCGTCGCGCCCATCGTCGTCGCGGCGGCAACCCGCTCGGCGAGATCGGCGACGAAGTCGGCTTCGGCACCGGCGGCGGCGGCGGCGAAGACGATCCGAGCGACACCTAAGCGCGTCTCCGATGTTCGCCCGGTTCCGCCCCTACCTGTCCTTCTGGACGGTCTGTGTGGCCGCGATCGTCGCGGACGTCGCGACCAAGCTGCTCGTCGTGCGGCACATCCCGTTCGGCGCGTATTTCGGCAACGACCCGGAGCGCGCGCCGATCTTCGTCTTCCCGTGGTTCTGGATCGTGCACGTCGGCAACAAAGGCGCCGCCTGGGGTCTGGGCGCCGAACATGACGTCCGGCCGTTCCTGGTCTTCCTCGCCTTGGCCGTGCTCGCGCTCGTCTGGCGCTGGCGTAAGCCCCTCCTGCGCGAGCTCCAGGGCGGCCAGCTCGCCTTCGGCCTCTTCGTCGGCGGCACCTTGGGCAACGTGCGCGACCGCCTCTTCGGCGACCACGTCATCGACTTCATCGACGTCCATCTGCCGTATTACCGCTTCCCTGCTTTCAACGTGGCGGATTCCTGCATCTGCGTCGGCGTGGGCCTCTACGTGATCATGTCGTATCGTCATGACCGCCTGCGTCGCGAGGCCATCGTCTCGCACGGCGGCGAGGATCCGCCGCCCGGCGCATGAGCGTGCGTTTCGACCTCGCGGCCCATCCCGGCGCGCAGGCGTATCGCCTCCTCGCGGGCCTGGTCGTCCCGCGCCCCATCGCCTTGGTCACGACGATCGACGCGGCAGGCGTGGTCAACGCCGCGCCTTTCTCGTTCTTCAACGTCATGGGCACGGAGCCGGCGCTCGCCGTGCTCGCCCCGGCCGACCGCGATGACGGCACGCCCAAGGACACCGCGGCCAACCTGCACGCCAACGGAGAATGCGTCATCCATGTCTGCGACGAAGCCGTCGCGGCGCGGATGGTCGAGTGCGCGCGCCCGCTGCCGCCCGGCGTGAGCGAAGTGTCGCGCGCCGGCTTCACGTTGACGCCCTCGGAGCGCGTGCGCGTCCCGCGGCTCGTCGAATGCCCCGTGGCCCTCGAAGGCCGCGTGCTCGACATCCGCAAATACGGCGACAACCGCCTCGTCGTGATCGAGCTCCTGCTCGCGCACGTGCGCGAGGGCGTCGCCGATCCGGCGACTTGGAAGGTCGACTATGCCCAGTATGCACCGATCGGACGCCTGAACAGTCCTGACGGCTACGCGCGCACGACGGACCGTTTCACGCTGCGGTTCCCGTCGGAAGCCTGATCAGATCCCTTTCGAGAGGCGCTTCACCACCGTCGCGAAATCATCGGGACGCGGCGCGACGATCTCGAACGTCTGGCCGGCGACCTTGCCGGTCACGCGGGCGACGCGCAGGAGCAGGCCGCGGTGCAGCGGCTTGTCCTCGCCTTTGTTGAGTCGGCCCTTCGGCGTCGTGTCGGTGAGCGTCACGCGGCCCGAGCGGCCATACTTCAGTTCGCCGGCGATGCGGATGCCGCATTC
>JBJOMV010000013.1:0-30904 GCA_046052185.1 Verrucomicrobiota bacterium
GCGCGGATTTATCCCGGGAGGGAAGGGGAGCGGGCCGAAGGCCGAGGTCTTTAAGCGCGAAAACTCCCTGGGATCAGCGTACGCTGAACCCGCATGGATAGTGTATTCGCATTCTTAAGGACACGCCTCCGACACTGCATCCCCTTCCTCCCGTGTCAAGGCAGGGACCGCATCAGGAGCGGTCCTAAGTGCAAAAGTGCAAACCGGCCTACGGCCTGTGCAAAGGTGCAAACGTGGAGACATCTTCAGGTCCCAGGTCTCGGCCCTCAGGTCTTTGGTACGGGTGTTCAGGTACAGGTGCGGGCGCCAGGCAAAGTTCAGATCCTGTACCCGAACCCGAACACCTGAACCTGGCTCCCGACGGCCGAGGCCCGAGACCTGAAAAGGTTTTGCCTCTCACCTTTGCACTTTTGCACGCGGCTCCGCCGCAGTTGCACCTTTGCACGGCTATGGCCCACGTGCCCTCCGGCCCTCGAGTCCTCTATTTTTGTCACGATATCACCTCGCGCGCCCGCTCGATCTGCTTCTCCGTCCCTGCCTCTCCCAACCGCTTACCGCCAGCCGCCAACCGCTATCGCCTATTCATAATGCGTCCACATCCTGATCACCTTCACCGTTTTTTCCTTCGCATAGACCTGATACACCAGCCGATGCTGGAGATTGATCCGGCGGGAGTAAGCGCCGGCCAGGTCGCCGACCAGCGACTTGTAGGGCGGGGGATTCTGGAAGGGATTCTTGGCCAGCACCGCCAGCAGCCCTTCGATTTTCGAACGCAGACCCGCCTTGGACGCCTTGAGGGCGTCCTTCTGCGCTTGGTTCGTGTAGGCGAGCTCCCAGCTCACCAGCGTAGCTTCTTGGCGGCCTTCTTCAGCGGCTCCTTCATCCCGCGGCGGATCGAAGCGCCCATGCCCGGGATCGCCGCCAAGTGCAGCGTCTCCTGGATATTGGCCCAGTCGGCCTCGCTTACCAAGACCGCGTTGCCGCGCTTCCCCGTGATCTGGATCGGCTCATGGACGGAAGCCTCGATCAGCTTGTAGAGCTGCGCGCGGGCCCGGGTGGCGGAAATCGTCGTCATGACGATAAAGGTACGTAAAAGCGTACGCATGGCAAGAGTGCCTTCGGGTGCGAGTATTGAGTCCGGAGTATCGAGTATCGGGCGATGCATGGATTTCACACCCCGACGTTTCGTGACGTCCCCGCCCCCGCAACACAGGGAATCACCCAGCAAGGGGTCTGACTTCGTCATGTCGCATGACGTGTCTGACCCCATGCTGACCCAGGCAGGGATGACCGGCCCGGTCATCCGCCGCCGCGACGGGGTCTGACTTCGTTCGGAATGCTGAACGTGTCTGACCCCGTCGCGCCCTGCCTCGCCCTTGTCTTTACCCTATACTCAATACTCCATACTCGATACTCTCCTGTCCTCGTGCCCTCGAACCCGGCCCACCAGCCAACTGATCAACCGAGCCTCCGGGCCTCTGTGCCTCTCTGGTGTGTCCTCGCGCTGCCTGCGACGTGGTTCCTGAATCTTCGCCTCCTTCTCGCCCACGACCCTCTCGCCCGCGCCATCCAGCTCGGCGCTGACTTCGCAAAACAGCAGGCGCTCGGCGTGATCCCGGCGGATTGGATGGGCTGGCTCGCCCAGCCCGTCATCCAGCTCATCAATGAGCATGTCACCCCGTACGCCATCACTGGGAAAGCCCTCATGGCTAGCTGGGCGTTACTCCTCGGGGTCATCATCCCAGCCTCCGTCGCCGTCCTCGCGTTCGTGGTCCTTCATCTCGGGCTCCGCCTCACTGGCGGCGCGCCCGGCGGCTGGCGCGCCACCGCGCGGTCGGTCTTCGGGGTCTGCGCGCTGGCCGACCTCGCCGTCTTGGCGTGGACCTGGCTGATGATCGCCTACGGTGGGGATTTCCTCACGCGCACCCTCGGCCTCGCCGGAGGCCTCATCGCCATTCGCCTCATCTCGCTCGCTTGGCTGCTCGTCGACCTCGCCAAGCGCCACCAGCTCGGCGCCCTGCGCGTCATCCTCCTCGGACTTCCCGCGCTCTTCCTCTCCCTCGCCTTCTCGGCCCTCTTCGCCTTCGCGCACTGGCTTTGGTTAACCGCTAGCTTCGCCCTCGACGTCCTGAGGTAGGGGCGGCGCCACGTGCTGTCCTAGTGGGCCTCAGGAGTCTTGCTCTTCGTCGCTTTCGGCAGGTCGACGGGCGTTCGATGCCCGCACTTTGCGCTCAAACATCTCGTGGGCTACACGGTCGCCCTTGGACTCTGCCAAGCCTCTCCTAGCAGCTTCCTCTGAAATGTCTTCGTCCTGCGCCTCCCTCCATGCCTGATACTGGCTAATGCCTGCCTTGATCAGTCTCTTTTCGACATCTGCGTCGAAGTAGATGCCGAAGTTGTGCTGAACGACATGATCGATGACAGCCAGCACCTTCTTGCCGCCGGCGCTACCACTGTCGCCGAACGTTTCCAGGAAAACATAGAGTTCCGGGAAGAGATGAACATGCGCTTCCGAGTCTAGGCCACCCTCGGTAGCCATTGCGCCATCGAGAGCGCTGTTGTAGTGCCTTGCGGCTTTCCGGGCTTCATGGGAGTTCTTGAGACCTTTTCCGCTGGCTTGTCTCTGCCATGCGAGCCGTGCCCTGAACATCTCTGCGAGCTTAGGTCGGTGGTTCTTTGCCCTGGCGTAATCGTCTATGCACTCCCCCTGCTTTTGCAGTACATAGTCAGATCTGAAGTAACGAGGGTTGGAGGCGTAGCCTGCCGCGAACCGTAGACAGTACGTTTGTTTGTCCTGATCTCCTTCGAAGCACTTTGCCGCGGCCTGCAACAGCCTAAGCGTCAGGGTGCTTGCCTCGGCTTCGACGACGCCCTTCGACTCGTGACGGCCAAACGTCATGCGGGCAAGCCAGTAAGCCCGACCGCAAGCCATCTGCGCGAAACATTCTTTAGGTTGATCCGAAGCTTCCAGCGACTTCTTTGCGTCTTCCACTGCTGCCTTTAGGTTCCCCTGCAGGAGGCTTCTGAAGTTAGCAAGTTCGGGCAGGTTTGCTCCTTCGAGAAGGCTACGGTTACGCAGGAAAGCAGAGCCTTCTGGAGAGCGTCTCCGCACCATGGCGATAACGCGGGCGCGCTCTGAGCCATGATCGCCCGCCCCGTAGTTTCGAAATAGGATATCGGTCAGGCTCGGGCATGATTCATCTTCCCCGGAGTTCCTTCTTGGCGATTCCTGCTGGAGGCTGAGAAGGCTGACGATTTCCTTCCGAAATTCCAAGACGAGCGAGTCAGGAAGGCCCCACTTTGCCTTACGTTGTTGCAGGATGTTTACCCAACCATGGACAAGTCTTAGGTAAGGCACGCTGACAGCCGTCTGCTGTGCCCCCTTGGGCTCCAGCTTGGAAGGATCTCCTTCAGGCTGACTGGGGCGCATGACGGAGGCCACCACTGCCGAGGCTGCTCCTAATCTGCACTCCGCCGGCAATGTTCCTAGCTGGCACCAAAGGCCCCAGGCCAGCGCTGGCGCTACCGTGTCCTTCAGGCTGGAACACACGACTTGCTCAAGCGGCTCGCCTGGAGATTCGGAGTGCATGCCGATCACTGTGCCGACGAATTTTTCTACGCTTAGCCCGATGGGGACGAGAGGAGGCCAAGGGGTGGCGCGGCCTATGTCGTATCGCGCGTGACTTTGCGTCCACGCGCTTAGGTGCCGCAACCGCACTTCCTCCGACTTCTTGATAGCCTGCTCTTTGACCCCCAACTTCTTGGCGATGCCTTTTTTGCCGTCCGCGATCTTGCTGGTCGCAAAGGACAGCAGGCCGCCGACGGTTCCCGCGAACAGAGCGTTCGTCCGCGTCAGAATTGCTCCGGCACTTGGTGCTTCTTTACCTGCGAGCTTGGCGACTTCTTTTTCTAGCTCCCGGAGGATGGATAGGTAAGTCAGCGTGGTGTTGCTCTCGGGCATGGCTAAGTTCTCGTAAGTTTAAGCGGTGCGCGACACGCCGGTGACTTTGTGGGCGTGCTTCGAGGCACTGTTGTCGAAGCAGCGTCGGCAGGTCTCGCAGGTGCCGCAGATATCTTTCCCTTCGAACCTGCGCCAGTTGAGAGGGCAGATGGTTTGCATGCCCGCCTTCTTCCACTTAGGGAGGTCCTTCATCTTGTAGCAGACCCAGAAGACGACCGAGGCCTTGGCTTCGAGAAGTAGCGCGTATTGATGCACACCTTCGAAGGCTTGTAGGTCTTCGCGATGGGGAGGTTTACGCTCCAGCCTGAAACCTTGTTGTGGGAAAGGCCGGTTTCCTTCCGGTCTAAGTGGTCTAGGTGGGAGGGAGTTTTCGTGTAAAGCGTACGTACTGACATATAATTATGATTTTAATTAAGCAGATGATTTACAAGGACTTAGGTTAAGGTCTGTAAAAATCCACACCTTATTTCCCATTGATAGTACTTGACGCACGACAGTACGTCTGCATGGTACTCGCATTCCCGCAACCGCCATGCCGAACCTCTCCCGCGCAGCCCAGCAGACCGCCGACAACCTCCTCAACCTTGGCAAGGCCGTCCAGAGCGGCTCCCTGATGGCCGAGGCCAAGGCGATCACGCCCATCCAGGCCAAGGCGCTCAAGTTGATGAAGGTCGCCGTGGTGCGTAATGAGAGCGAAGAGGGTGAGGCACTGGATGCCGAGCACGTGGTCTTCACCCGCCGGCCGGCCTTCGTCGTCTCGTTCCTGGTCGGGTTCTTCGAAGGCATCACGCCGATGGGGCCCGAGTTCATGACCCAGGCCGTCAACTCGACGATGACTACCCTCAAGAAGGCCGGTACGGCCAAGGGCGAGGCCGCTTCCGAGGAGAAAGTCATGGAAGAGATCATCGCACGGACGCTCGGCCAGGTCAAGAGCTGGAAGCCCAAGTCCTCCCTGAAGGAAGTAGAAGAAAAGCACAGAAGCCTCCTCGATGAGACCGTCGGGGGTTCGGGTATCTCTGACCATATCCGCCGCGCCCTCAATAAGAGCGCCCGTGAGCTGGAAAAGCTGACTGAGGGCGTACTCAAGGACCTCGAGAAGTCGGAGCAGGCCGTCGCCTCCGTCGAGATGATGGTGGAGGGAGTCCCTGGCGAGATCATCGCGGGGAACTGGATTCCTTTGCCCGTGGCCGGCGTCCGCATTAACAGCGCGCGCATCAATCGTATCGTCACCAAGCTCAACCGCCGCGGAATCGGTTGCGCGAAGGCGCTGGTGATCCTGAACGCCATCAACGCCGCCTCCAACAAGAACGCCTAATTTTATGCCCCAGAAGTTCCCCTACGTTAAGCTGGAGGACGTCGCCCTCGTCCGCGCCGGTATTCCTTCCCGAGAAATCGACCGACCCAGCGAAGACGGCGTCATCCCGGTCAAGGTGATCAACCCGGCTGCGCTCGTGGGTACGTACCTCACCAAGGTCGAGGGCGAAGACGCTTCGCTCGCCGGTACTGTTGCCACGCGCCACTGCCTCAAGGAAGGCGATATCCTGACCCCTTCGCGAGGCGTCTTCCGAGCCTCGTTCCTCGAAAAGGAACCAGAGCTACTCTCCGGAGGGTTTCAGCTGGTGGCCGGACCTTTGTGTCATGTCGTCCGTGTCGACGCAGAAAAGGCCGATCCGGCCTATGTCGCCTGGGTTCTTTCCACCCCGGTCGCCCAAGCGAAGATGACGGCGTCCGCCCGAGGCGCAGCGGTTCGTCTCTACTCTCGCGACGCACTGGCGGAAATCGACTTCCCGCTTCCGCCCATCGATCTGCAGCGAAAGCTGGCCAGCGCGGCCCGCGATGCCCAGGCGCTGATGATCGCCCGCCGCGACGAAGCGCGTCTCGAGCTCGCCATCACCACCCAAGAACTTTCGGAAATCCTCGGCTTCAACTCCTGAACCCCATGCCCCCCGCGCTCTCTCCCGCCGCCCGTACACGCCTTGCTTCCATCAGCAAGCAGTTGAAGGCCAAGTTCCCTGGCTCCGACAGCCGACTGGCTGCGGTGGTCTACGCCGTCTACGCCTGCCAGGTCGCGCGCCAGACCGGCGACAATCTGCCTCGCCTAATGTCGGCCACCCAGGTTGCGCTCCCGGATTATCTCAATGGCGTCTCGGTGCTGGATTTCTTCATCAATGAAGACGCCGATAGTCCTGTGGGCCAGCAGCCCCTCGCTTACCGTGCGTCGCGTCTCATCAACGATCTCGCGAGTCTCAACGCGGCGAGCCTGGACTTCGTTTCCAAGGCCAAACTTTCCGCCAACTGGATGGAGCTTCCGGCCCGAGAGTTGCCCTTCCAGCTGTTGCTCTTGGACAAGATCGCCGACCCGTCCGAGCTCATCGACCTGGACCCGAGCCTGCCATCGCTCGTGTTCGGACAGCTCATCCGGACGGAACCGAGTGATCAGGACCAGCCATCCGAAGTCATCCCGGCCGGCCTTGCCGAAGTCATCGCCAAGGCGTTTCCGCTCCTCCCTGATCAGGCCGCCCTCGACGTGACCTTCGGGCTCGGAGCCACGACGGCCGCAGCCTTGTCGGAAAGCCCCTCCGCGAAATTCTTTGCTCAGGAAGTCGAAGGCCGAGCCCTTCAGGCTCTGTTGGGTTGGTTGCGTATCCAGATCATGCCTGGCGCTGAATCCGCATTGGTCCAGCTAGGCGACCCCCTTACCCACACCTACGCGAACCTGGCCAAGACGCGCCCGGTCGACTTGGCGTATGTTTACCAGATCGAGCCTACCCCAAAGGGAGAGCTTCTCCGATTCTTAGGCCAAGCCTCGGACCAAGGTGAGCGCATCGTTTCGCTCTGGGAAGCTTCCAAGAGCCGGCTCAGCCAGACCGACGCAGAGCTGAAGAACTTGGAGCGGGAGAGGGATGAGCTGAGCCACCGTAAACAAGAGGCCGCGCGCACCCCTCGCTATGAAGCAGAATGGGTCGCCATGATGCGCGAGCTAGAGCAGCGACTCAAGGAGACCAGCTATCGCCGCGATGAACTCCGCCTGAAGAAAGATCACTTTCGCGAAGAGTTCGAGGAGATCGACGCGCGCCTGCGTGCCTCCGGCCGGGAGTTCCGCGACGCTGGGATGTCCCTCAGCCGCAATGACGGTCGGGACATGAAGCTGATCAAGCACGCCCTCGCCGAGGTTACGCCCTCCGGCGCCGTCGTCGCCGTGGTTTCGGGCCGTAATCTTATCCGACCTTCCGTTCTCCGCGCACTCCGCGCTTATCTGCCGACCGAGCAGAACTGGCTCGAGACGGTCGTGGAGCTCCCACGCGGCATCGCCGGCGCCGGCGAGCGCGTCGCGATGCTAGTCTTCCGCAAAGGCCGCAAGGACAAGGACGTGCTCTTCGTCGATGCCTCGCGCATCGATGCGGTGGTCAAGGCAGGCTCCGAAGACTCGGTCATCGATATCGCCGCGCCCGAGTCGGCCGTCGTTCGTCGCCAGCGACTCGAGGAACTGCCCGAGGCCTATGTCGCTCGTCTCGTCGAGATCATCCGCGACCGCCTCGAGTACGATGGCGTTTCCGCCAAGGTCGAGGCATCGGTCGCTCTCGGCGAATCTGACCTCCGTCCGCAGCAGCATCTTCGCACGCTCGGCTCCGGCCGCGTGACCGTCGAGAAGCTCCGCCAGAAGCTGACCGCCGCTTCCGAGCAGACACGCAAGGCCTCGGCAGCGCTCCAGGCATCCCGCGCCGCGCTCGGTCTCGCCCCCCTCAATCCTCAGCCCGGCCCGGCCGCGCCTCGCCCCTCAGGAAGCTGATCTGATCGCCATTCTCCGACGGTCCTAAAGGGCTCTTTTCAGGGCCTAGCGTGAGCTTTCGTCCCATTTCCTACACCACACCCTCCAAAATAATCCGCACGAACATGAAATACGTTCCGACCAATAAAAACGGGCATTCCATCGCCTCCTTGGGCTTCCATGCAACGAACGCCTTTGAGGCATATTTCGCCTCGATTCCGCTGCCGCCCCCGAAAACGCCTCCTAAGGCCCCTCTTTCAGGGGTTGCACGCTACGACACCCAAAGCGCCCCCGCCCAGATCGGGCGCCAAGGAGCCTATATGTGTATGAATGCTCCTCAAAATACCTCCTCCACCGACATCCGCTCCATCCTCGGTCCTCTCCTGGACGACCCGGCCTTCGCCACGGCGCCCGCCGCGCCGAAGCCGGAGTTCCGCCCGCGCGTGACGCCGATCGCCAGGCCCTGGGAGACCAGCGACTCGCCGCTCTTCTACAAGCCCTACGGCGCTTGTGGTACGGTGACGGGTTCCGTCCACTTCCTCTACGTGGCCTCGCACGAGCAGTACCTCGTCGTCGACTGCGGCGCCCTCCAGGGCGAGACGGAAGGGGAGGGCCTCTACGACCCTTGGGCCTTCCCCGTCGCCCCGTCTAAGGTCTACGCCTTGGTGATCACCCACGCTCACCACGACCATATCGGCCAGCTGCAGAAGTGGCTCGAGGCCGGCTTCGTCGGCAAGATCTACTGCACGCAGGCGACGGCCAAGCTGATGGCCGTGCGCATGAACCTCGAACTCGACGAGCCTCTCGCCGCCGACGCCGATGAAGATGCCCGCCTCCTCAATCTGCACGGCCGCTTGGTTTGCCCGGACGCTTCTTCCGACTACTCCTTCGGCGCCTACTTCCCCATCAAGGGCCTCGAAGGCATCACGATGAGCTTCATGCCGACGGCTCACCTCCTCGGCGCCGTCTCCGTCCAAATCCGTGCAGACGTACCTGGCCGTCCGAAGGCCGAGATCCACTTCTCGGGCGATGTCGGCCCGCTGACCGACGCCGCCACGCACCTCGGCCTCGCTGCCGCCCGTCAGCCTTGGGAAGCGATGTCCCCTACGGTCGTCCTGGAATCGACCTACGGCGACCGCCCCGACCGCGCCGCCAAGTGCCTCGACGGCCAGTCCCGGTTTACGGCCCTCGCCGCCGCCATTAGCAACGCCAACGCCCGCGGCCCTGGGGCCTCCCTCGTAATCCCGGCCTTCACGCTTGGCCGCACCACGGATGTCCTCTCCGATATCCTCTACGTGCTGCTCACGATGCAGGACGATCTCTGCATCCTGCCGGAGGATGGCGTGCCGCAGATTTCGGTCTGCTCCCGCCTGGCCGGAAACTTCGCCCGCATCGTGGGCGAGTCCCTGTTGATCGCCGGGCTGGATGGCCAGCCTCGCTGGCGCAACCCGCACTCGGCACTCGCCGGACTTATCGGCCCCGAGACCATCGCTATGCTCTTCGACCCTGAGGCGGAGCGCGATGAGCGTTTCGACGGCATCTTCCGCCTCCACTACGCCAAAGAGCCCGTGCTCAACGGCGGCCTCTCGATCATCATCGCAGGCTCCGGCACTACCACCGAGGGTACTATCATCCAGATCATCTCGGACTTCGCTACCGACGAGCTTTCGACGCTGCTGCTGACTGGTTACTGCCCGGAAGAGTCTCCCGCGGCCCACCTGCGCGCGCTCGCCGCCAAGTCCCTCGAGGAGCGCGCGAGCATGAAGCTCAGCTTCCCGAAGAAGGAGTCCGGCAAGTCGGATTTTGATGACGTACCGGGCGATGAGGTCCGCATGCGCGTTGAAGACCTTTCCCCTTACTACTCTGGTCACGCCGACGGTAAGGCCCTGGTCGAGTACGTTCATGGCTCCAAGCCCAAGGACAGTGACGTGGATGTCATCCTCGTGCATGGCTCCGATCCCGCCCGCGAGACCTTGGCCGTCCGCCTCAAGCAGCCCAATGCCGTGGGCGCCCGTCCGGTCCGCAATGTCTACTGCCCGTCGCCGGTGTCGCCTTGGTATGACCTAGCTTACCGCCGCTGGGCCCGCCCGGACTGCGGTGAGCTGCGCTCCTCGGAGTGCCTGCGCTCGTATCGCAAGGACGGTTCACTACGTGGCGCTAAGTCGGTCATCAAATCGGCGAATTTCTCTCTACGGCAGTTCTCGGCTCTTAATTGCTCTGAGCCCACCGAGGACATTGAAGGGGTCTGGAGCTTCGTGGCCTCGGACAAGGACGCTCACCACGAGGTGAAGGCCCGCCCGGTGGGTGGGTGCTGCGTCCAGATCGAGGTTTCGTCCCGCATGGGCGTCTGCGATAGCCGTATGGATATCGCCAAGCGACTCTTCCCTTGGGGGCCTGTGATGGGTAATCTGACCGGGGCTAAGGCTTCGGGCTATGCCCCGATCAGTTCGGCCGAGGAGGTGGATGCTCTGCTCGCCCGCATAAAGGACACCGCCCGTAAGGTTCCGGTGTTCCTGGTGGGCAAGCCGCGCGACAACAAGGACCACGCCCACTTCCTTGCCAAGCGCTGGGTCCTGGGCTCCGGAGAGGTCTACGTGGTCACCCGGGAAGGCCGCGAGCGTCTGGCCGAGCACGGGGTAGAAATGGGGGCCTCGATTGGCCTCATGTACGGCTGCGACCCCCTCGAGGCGCCGACCATGCTCTTCGCCACCCAGCCCCAGGACCAGGCCCACGAGATCATCGCCGAGCTCAACAAGGCCGACGACCACAACCGCCGAGCCTGCGCCGCTCAGGCCGCCCAATCCTGGGCGGCCTGAGGTTCGATAACAAAAACTACCGTGAATACCCAATGCCTTGCTGCGACGTTCACCGGATATAACAATAATTAGAATGTCTTGTTCTAAGCAGTCTAAAAACACGTCTTTCAACTGGGGCGATTTTGAGCTTCTCCGTAGACCAGCTCGGCATCAAAGTTTTGATATAAATGGCCTTTGAGTTCGAGACGATCGGCTCGAAGCAGAGCGACTTCTATGCCGAGTGCTGGCATAAGGAGGAGCTGTTGATGGTTATTCTGCGTGACTAAAAAGGCGGCACCCGGGACGAGCGGTGCGGACTGAAGTTCGGCGGGTGGCTTGAGTTGAAGAGCTGCGAGAATCCTAGGCAGACTTATCTGAACAATTATCGCCCTAAGCCGATCAACTATCTGAGAAGCGACGGAATCTTTATGTCTCCTGCCGCAAAGCGGCGCACACCGGCCGAAATCGCCGAAAATAGGAGACGAGCAGAGGCCAATAAGCCGATGGGCTGCGGTATGAAGCTATTCCTCTTCTACCTCGTCGCGTCGGCTCTCACGGTCCTGGCGTTGTTCGTGGCGGAGCAGTTCAAGCGATAGGCCATTATAATAAATTAAGCCTATTCTAGTGGCTAAACACTAGTGATTGGGCCTCAGGCAGTTCCGTCGGCGCCGAGCTGACGCGGTCTTGGAGCCACCTGCAGGGCGGCTGGTTGACTCCTGACCTGCCGTGGCCATGATCATGGGTCCTAGCCCATCCAGGGCCGGGATTTGAAAGTCTATGAATAAAGCAAGCCCTCACGAAGAGGGTGGGTTGTCGGAAAAAGCCTTCCGCGACTGGCTGGAATCCCACATGCTGGGACTCTGGCCGGAAAACGAAGGGATCGAAGACACCCCGCCGTCCGAGGACTAACGGATACAAGCTGATCCAACGTTGTTCTAAATAAGCGCACGAAGTGCGTGTTGATCATTAAAAAGACAGCCGAAGCCGCTCAGCGGTCAGGCGAATCTCTCCGGCCCGGACACTCAGTGTCCGGGCCGGTTCTGTTTGGCGGCCAAACGGCTTGTGGCCAGCGGCCTACGGTCTATTTAAGTCTTATGGAACCCCTGCATTACGACGATCTGCCCAAGAACTCCGCCGAATGCTGGGAGCTACTGCCCGAATCTGAGTGGCGATCTGCGGTCAAGGCGTTCCTTACCCATGGGGCTGAGCGCGACGACGACGACCTGCCGGAGTTCAAGAAGGCCGTCCTTAAGCATTCAGGCATAGCGCAGATCGCCAAGTTCTTCGACGGGTGGTCGCCTGACAGGCAGTTACTCAAGACGCTTCAGCTGCTGAAAAAGGAGAAGCTGAAAGATTTCCGAGGCAACTTGGTGAGGTATTGGCTGTTGGTAGAGCATCGCGCATTGATCCGCGCAACCTTGGATGCGGCAGGTATTCCTAATGATAAGGGCTATATCCACGATGACTACGACGAGGCCACGCCGGAGATGTGGAAAAAAGGACTGGAGGCCCTATGGGCATTTGAGGATTTGCCGGTCAGGCTATATCTTGGATATGTCCTCAAAGACACTCGGACCCCATCGGCTGAAGGCATCTGGGAAAGTTTGGCTATCGCCCTTGGCAAGGGGGTTCCCAGGCAGGTCGAACCAGGGCAGGGGGGAGCGCTGGCGGTGCAGGCAGGAGAGCCGGAATCAAATGTGGAGATAGTCGATCAAGTCGGGACGGCTCACGCAGAAGATTCAGGAGAGTTCCTGCTATACGAACAGGAGATCATCAAGGCGCTTGCCAGAGGCGCCATCTCACGGACCGATGCGGTCGAGGCAGAGGACGCGGTCGAGATGGCCAGGCAGGTCATCGATGCGGCGACGGGGCGGGCACAAGGCTTCTTCCTTTTCGGTTTCGCGCAGGCGCTACATCGCCTTAAGGCGGACTTGGGTGCCATCCAAGGGGTCAACTCGGACCGCAACTCATGGTTTGTCGCAGGTTATGTAAACGGGCTAGCCCGACATGCGGACAGCAAGGCCATCGTAGGGTTCATTCGCGAGGCAGCCGACATTTATAAGGAGTTTATTAAGGCTCCTCAGCATCACGCGTTCCGACAGGCTCAGGCCATCATATCGCAGGCCCTGGCGCAGTCCGAAGAAGCTGCTTTGTTCTGCGAGCTGATCGAGGCTGGGAGGGAAGGTCATGACGACAACGACCGGGTCAACTATCTGCTGATGGGAGAACCTTTGGCTCGTGAGCTGTCGGGCCGTAAGAAATATGCCGAGGCCCTTAACCTGACCCGCGTCCTTAAGGACATCGCTGAAGACCTGAGCGACTCAGAAGAACAAGCCTATTCAAGGTATGCAGGCGTCATACTCAAAGCGCTGCAACGGCGAGAGGCTATCGTCACCCTTGGTCGTGGTGATCTGGAGGGGGCTCGCAGCATGTTCGGCAGGTTGGCTGCGGAGGGAAGCTCACGCGAGAAGGTGGAGGCGCGTGCATGGATCGCTATGGCAAACGCCGAGCTCACGGACTTCTTCGACGTCTTTCCGTCGAATAGCCGGGATGAGTTCGTTAAATCAGGAGAGCGCATGCAGGCGGTCGTGCGTGAAATCTCAGCCCAGGGAATGGAAGGGGCTAAGTTCTCGCCTACGGTCAGTACATGCGCCGGCATGGCCGAGTACTGTCGGGGCAACTATGCGGGGGCATACGGGCATTTCCGGGAGGCTGCGGAGGCCATCGTGCATGAGGGCAGGTCGCCCTCCAGTCGTGCCTACCTATGGGTGCGCTTCATGAGATCAGCGTCACAGTTGATGAGCATGGAACTCGGGTCTCCCGAGGTGATCGTTTCGGACTTCGAGGCGGTCGCCGCATCCAAGATAAAGCCCGCAAGCTGGTTCTATGGTGAACTCGTGGAGTCCGCCGCACTGTTCCCTGACGCACGTTTATTGCCATTGGTGCTCGCAGCTGTACCCGACGCCGACGGAGAGAGGCACTTCCTGGCCTACCAGAACGCTGACATACTTCCAAAGGATGCGCAGAAACGACAAGCATACGCACAGTGGTTGCCGGGTTCAAAACGTAAGAAGCAGGCGATATTCGATCAACTATCACATGTAGTCCGCTGGGATCTGAAGGCGGAGAAGTCAGAAGCGGCGGAACTAGCCTTGGACGCGCTGGAACAACTTGCGGAAGAGGCTCAGCCCTTCGCAGAAGGCTTGCTGCAGCTCCTCGCCGAGCCGGGGATTGTCCCGAACATTTTGGACGAGGCACACCAACTAGAACTTCGTATCCGGCTGCTACTTCGTCTCAACCGAGAGGCTGACGCCCTGCAACTGATGCTTGAACGGTTCCGGAAGGCGGCGACTTCGAGCAACGCCTGGCATCGTGAGCAGTCCTTGGAGCTTCTTTCAGAACTCAAGGCGACAGGGGCTGACCTATCTCAGGTAAGCGTGATTGCGGGCAAGTTGGTGGCGGAGTTCGACTCAGCCAATACAGCCAACGACATCATTGCGACCGCGGGAAAGGTCAGGGTCATCTATGTGGGCGGAAACGAAATCCAGCAACGGTACGAGAAAGACATCGTCGCCGAGCTGGCCGTCGAGCACCCCAACCTCTCGGTCGACTTCGAATACCCGGGCTGGTCCAGCAACTGGGCTTCCGTCGCCGATGGCATCAAGTCGCGCCTCGGAGACTACGACGGCCTGGTCCTCAGCTACTTCGTGCGCACGATCTTCGGCCGTACGGTGCGCAAGATGTGCACCGACTCTTGCCCCTGGTGGGCCGCGCCGGGCCACGGTAAGGCCAGCATCAAGCGAGGTATCCTGGCCGCGGCCCGACACGCCGCATCGAGGAAGCAGAAGCCGTAGTGACATGTGGCTGAGGCTGGATTGAGAAACGTACTTTGATGCGGTAAATATTGGTCATAGTACGCTACGGGCTGGTACGTGAAACGATAGAGAAGGGCAGGAAATCGTATGCGACTTGCGGGCAGTATTCCCGCAGGCACGGTCCGCCTTGCCATGAGCAAATCGAACAACAACTCCTCCAACCAGCAGAACGCCAACAAAGGCAGCAACGGAACCAACAAGGCCTACGACAAGGCCAAGGGCAACCGGGGCTGGCAGATGAACCCCCAGACCCGGGCCGACAAGGCCCGCGGAAACAACTCCAAGTAATCGCCGCCATGTCGATCCACGTTAAGCTCAAGAAACTCGGCGAACATCTCGAGAGCGGCCTCGTCGGTCGTCGCGATCACGCCCGCATGCTCCTCCTCGCGGCTGTCGCCGGCGAGAACGCGCTCCTCTTCGGCCCGCCCGGAACGGCCAAGAGCCTCCTCGCCCGCCGGCTGAAGGACTGCTTCGCCGATGAGGTCCGCTACTTCGAGTGCCTGCTGACGAAGTTCAGCATGCCTGAGGAGGTCTTCGGCCCGGTTTCCCTCAAGGGCTTGGAAAAGGACATCTTCCGTCGTGTCTACGACCGCTACATGCCGGGAGCCGGCGTGGCCTTCATCGACGAGACGTTCAAGGCCAACAGCGCCATCCTCAACTCAATGCTCACGATCCTGAACGAGCGTGAGTTCGATACGGGCAACGAGCGCATCAAGGTGCCCCTCCGCTGCGTCGTCGGTGCCAGTAACGAGATGCCCAAGGAGGCCGAGCTCGAGGCGCTCTACGATCGCTTCATCATCCGCATGCGGGTCGACCGCCTGCAGGACGAAGAGCAGCTGACCCGGTTCTTGACCAATACTGCCGAGTATGTGGCTCCTGAGGCTGCTCTGCGCCTGACCAAGGCGGAGCTGGAAGCCATCACCAAAGCCGCGAAGACCCTCCCCGTCGAGGACCCGGTCATCGAGCTATTGGTCGACCTTCGCCAGTGGTGCCATGGGAAGGGCATCAAGATCTCGGATCGCCGCCTAGTTAAGATCCGGCAGCTCCTTCAGGTGGCCGCTGCGACCTCCGGAAGGGAATCGGCGAGCTTGTCCGACGCCTGGGTCATCCGCCACTGCGCTTGGGACGACTTCACCACCGATCAGGCTGAGAAGCTCGCCGAGTGGATGGACAGCCGTATCGACAAACAGCAGCACAACCTCTCAGGCCTCCGCGCCCTGGTCGACGCGGAGAAGAAGGCGTTCGCCGGAAAAGCTCAGATTCAGAAGAAAGACAATCAGGGGAACCCGATCTACCTGAACAGCCGAGGGATTGAGACGACCGCGTCAGAAGCCGAGGGATACGCCTACAGCTCGACGGACGATAACGGCGGGCTGCTTTATAGCGAGGAGCAGATCAAGACGAAGCTGCGCAACGACCACCGGAGCGACGAGTACTCCGGCGGTCGAATCATGGTCAACGGAAGCTGGATCATTCTGGATGCGTACTTCGCTACGCACTACCAAGGGCTGTTCCAAAAGAACAAGCATCGGCCAAAATTCGAGAACGGTGTCTATACCCCTGAGCAGCGTGACCGATTCAAGGCGAGCTCCTCCACGCTTCTCGAACGATTGAAAGCCAAGGGAGTGGAGATCAACGAGCAGATCGGAAAGCTCGTCGAGGCCCTGGACTCGTCGCCGTGGACTCCCAAGGAGTTCCAGGAGAGTCACGTAGCCGGACTGAAGGCTAACTTGGTGGAGCTCGAGAAGTTCCAGGCCACGCTTCAGGAAGTGATTTCGGGCTACGAAAAGCTCCTGGTCACCAGCGACACCGAGAAGCTCACCGACCCGCAGGCATGAGCACCTCCTTGAGCAGTCTGGACGCCGACAGCACCACGCTGCTCGGCCGTTTACCGGCGGCCTTGGTGTCCGCCGCTGCGATGTGTCGGGCTGACGGCCTTCGGCAGACCATCGAAGGGGCAGCCGGCTGGAGGGACGCCCTCCTTAAGGGTGTCTTGCCTTCGGACGATAGCACATGGCCTGCTGGACCGATCGGACAGGCGCTCCGCCAGTCCTTCCCCCGTGGCCTTCTCCGGTTCACGAGGGGTAATAAGGATGTCGCCGACGCGGTCGTGGAAAACCTACTCCAAATCGTCGACGGGTTGCGCTCAGACTGGGATAACCGAGTGGCCGATGAGCTTGAGGAGTGGCTCAAAGCCGAAGACCTACGCCGCGAACAAGCCGCCAAGGCCGAAGAGGAGGCGCAAGAGCTCGAAGAAGGAGAGACGGAGCGAAAAAGGGTCCACCCGATTCCGGTCGGAGCGGAAGAGTCTCAAAAGAAAGCCGCCGAGATCAGGGCTAGCCTGGAAGAAGAATTGGCCGCCTGGGCCAAAGCGCGGATGGACGGAGCCTGGGGCGAGCAGGTCGACGGTTGGACTTCTGTCTCCGAGGTTTTCGGGGAACTGCAGGCGGAAACGTCCTTTGGCTGGGACCTCTCCAAGGGTATCCTGAAGCATGTCGGTTGGTCGAAGGTCGAGGAGATGAACAAGTTGCTGAAATCTCTCCCGCAGATCGCCGCCATCGCCAAGGCCTTGGGTAGGGCAAAGTCTTCGGACAAAGAAGTCGGCCCGGAGGAGCGTATCATGGCAAAAGTCTCCCGGGTCCGTGAGGAGCTCCAGTGGGTCGAGGCCCCGCATGCACGCACCCACACGGATGGAATCCACAAGTCCGATGACATTCCGCGAATGTTGCCGATGGAGGGGTCGCTTTACCGCCATCCCGTCTTCCGTAAGCTTTGGAAAGCCAAGCTCATCGAGCGGTCACTGGCCTGCTATCAGATCAAGGGCATCGAGAAGCGCAGCATCTTCTCGGAGGAATGGGTGGAGGAGCAGCTGGTGCGTAAGAAGCTGGAGCGCGGTCCGATCATCGTGTGCCTTGACACCTCCGGCTCCATGCAGGGCGTTCCCGAGACGGTGGCCAAGGCCATCACCCTGGAAGCGATGCGGCTCGCCCATGCCGAGGGGCGGGATTGCCTGCTTTACGCCTTCAGCGGTTACGGTGACGTCACCGAGCATGACCTGGATCTGAGCCCTGCCGGCATCGAGAGCCTTTGTGCTTTCTTGTGCATGTCATTCCACGGGGGTACGGATATCTCCGGGCCGATCAGCGCTGCCACCCGTAAGCTCGATGGGGCAAAATGGAAGAGGGCAGATATCATCATGGTATCAGATGGGGCCTTCGACGTGCCTGGAGATACCCAGGAGACGCTTGAGGAGGCCAAGAAGAAGCACGGCCTCCGCATCCATGGCTTGCTTGTCTCCAACGGCTACCATGGCTCTTACGGGTTGAGCTCGATGCAGAGCCTGTGCGACCCCGTGCACGTCTTCCGCGACTGGGAGGAGGTCAGGGGGTTGTGATCACTGAGTGTTTGCTCTAGGGCTATTCTTGGGGCTTTCTAGAATGACACCAAGTATCTTCCTCCGCTCATGATTCCGATCCCCGCCGGGTGCGCCCGCTTCCTCTGCTACGGATGGATCATTACGGGCCTCTGCTTTGTGCTGGGCCTGAACAAGAACGGTGAAGACCTTTCGGGTGCCGGCCTGATGGCCATCGGCCTCGGGGTCCTCGGCCTCTACGTCACCCGCCCGCGCAAAGACTGAACATGGACTTCCCTGACTCCCGCCTACCACATGAATGCTTGGCGCTCATCCGTGAACTATTCACTCAGGATATCGTCCTCGACTACGATGAGGAGTTCGGCTGCGGCGGCTTTGCGTTCATTACGAACGGTAGACTTTATAAGCTTAGTTTTCGTACAGAGGATAACCCGCTGGCCTTTACCTTAGCTTCGGGTTCCGACTGCCCATACTGGGAGGCGAGCAAGAAGACCATCGACCAGCTGATCGTCGATATGAACAAAGCCCATCCGTCGTCTAACTACTGTTGGCGCGGCGTCCTAGGCTATCAGATGGGCGTTTCCGCTGAAGGGGTCGTCCCGGATTCTTCCGAGCGGAAACTTTTCGTTAAGGCTGAGCTTCTGCGTTGCAAGCAAGTCCTCGACCTCGCCATCGACGGCCAGCATGAAGTGATTTTTGCCTCCAAGCGTGCGCGGGAACGGGCCAGCGAAGCCGACGACTTGGCCGAATGATGGGGGGAGCCTCCGGGCTTGTATGACGCAGGGGCGGCTAGACGCGATGGCGCCGCCGGAGATGATGGGGCATGAACGAATCACCCGACGCCTTGCCGCCGAATGCATCGGCGGCTTTCACCCGACTTTTTCCGAAGGAGAAACGCTCCTGGCGGCAAGGCATCCCTAAGCCTCGGCTGGCCGATTTAGGTCACGGTACGGCGGGCTTGGAATTCCGCGACGGTAAGGTCGCCTTGCATTGGGCGGAGGACTGTCCCTTCGAGGAAATCTCCCCGGGTTACCTGACGATCTTCGTCCGCCAGCTCGCGCGGCTTTGTCCAGGCGTAGAGGTGGCCTATCGCCCGGGGTATGGCCATCCTATCGTCGCCACATTATGGCTGGAACCCGCGCCCGACGAATCCGAAGAGGTCTGGGCGGAGGCTATCCGCGCGACGCTTCCGCGTCTCGAGGCGGCTTTATCCAAGCAACCCGAGGCGGCCCATGATCTTTCCGAAGACGGCCCGTTGGGCTGGAGCCGTCAATTGCCAGAGGTAGAGGTGTTCCCTGACCAGTTGCACATCATCGGCAGCCTTGCCGATGATTTCGTTAAGGCCCAAGCCGAACTCGACGAAGACGCGTTGCGCTACCACCAGTATCGCTTCGTCCGACGGACCAAGAGTTTCGATATCCTCCAGCCTGATCTCCCTTGGATCGATTGCCTCCGGCACGACGACTTTCGCGGCGGGTTCTGGGACCTCGTGCGCGTCGAGCAATTCACGGCTAGCCAGCTGGTCGTGCTCATCAACGTCCTGCATCAGGGCAACGTCTACAATACGGCCTTGTTCGACCGTGCTCGTTCGTCCGGCTTGCTCACCCGGATCTGCCTCCGCGCCCGCGAACTCCTGAAGGCGACGCCCGGTTGGCCATACTGATCCGCATCTTTGGCGCGGCGGAGCCGCGAGTGGGCACGTTGACACGGTGACACGTGGACAAGGGGGCGTAAACGAGGACTAGAGGACACGAGGGCGCGAGGTCTGGAGGGCAAGTAAGCGATGGCAGGAGATGTGAGAGTATCGAGTGTGGAGTATTGAGCATGGGGGTATGGCGGCTTCGGGTGGCAGGTGGCGGGATTATCCACTCAGTCCTCAACTCAGCCCTCCATCCAGATTCTTATATAAGCACATTGATTCGGGTAAAAGGGGCGCCAGGATACTGGTATGGAAGACAATTCGAAAGTCACCTACTGGGCCTGCTGGTGGAAAGCCACCTGGGTCCTGTTCCTCATCGGCTGCGTGTTGGGTTACCTCAACGGCCGCGGCGAGGGCTTGGCGGTAGCGATGGGTGCCGGTCTGATCTTAGCGCCGATCAAGGGATTCTTCTGGGGCTGGATCTATTGGCTCATCAAGAAGTAGTCCGATGGCCGACCCGATGAAGTGGTACGAGGCCAAGGTGCCGGAGCTGATCGTGGGCGCCGAAGCGGGCGATCCGGACGCGATGTATCATCTGGCGTTGCGATACCGTAAAGGCCGCGAGGTGCCTCAGGACCTGCCCCGGGCGGTCGACTGGCTCCTCCGTGCGGCCGACCTCGGCCACGCCCACGCTCAATCGAGCATGGGCGTGCGTTACTACTACGGCGAGGGCGTGCCGAAGAACCATCGCCTGGCGCTGAAGTGGTACCTGTCCGGGGCGGCGAAGAAGGAGCCGGAGGCGCTCTATAATGTCGGCGACCTGTTCGATGATTCGGACGAGATCCCCAAGAACCCGGTCGAGACCTGCGCCTGGATGCTGGTCGCGTCCGCCTATGGCTATCGGACGGCGCTCGACCGCGTGGATCCGCTGGTGAAAGGTCTGTCGCCGGAGAATCTCGATCTCGCCGCCAGACGCGGCGCCCAGATCTATGCCCGCTGCGAGGCGGGTGAGCCGCTCGATCCGTCGCCTTCCTTCCGCGAGGCGAAACCCCTGCCGCAAGCGCAAGTCACCCAAGAAGGTGAAATGCCCTCCCGGCTGTCCCTGCTGGTCGAGTTCGCGTATCGCTGCGACCAGGAGAACACGGATAGGCTCTTGATGGACGAGCTCGTCCACGGCGAGACCAAGGTCTTTATCCGAAGTCGGACTGATGCCAGCGGGGCGACTCAAGGTTGCCTGGAGAAACTGGCCGACGGTACCCAGGCGATGATGGTCTACACGGACTGCCGCAAGCTCCGCGCCCGACACGGAGACGCCCCCTGCCTTGCGCTCACGGCCGTCTCGATGATTGAGATGATGGACAAGTTCAAGGCGAGGACCCTCGTGGTGAACCCTGGGACGACCTCCAGCTACTCGATGCGGCGTCGAGCCCCCTAGACAAAATCCCGCTTCCCGGCACACCCTCTGATATGAAGGAATTCCAACCGATCGAAACATACGTGACGGGCGAGGGCGAGGGGCTCACGCCGGGTAAGGTCCGCCGGCTGTTCAGTTGCGAGCTGCACCTCGGTCCGGGCCATACCGAGGAGACCCACTTCATGGTCGGTCTGGAATCCGAGGAAGAATACTACGTCATCTGGAAGGAGACCGAGTGGGCCATGGAAGCGGGTGGGGCGGTGGCCTGGACGCCACGCGGCAACTTCACCGAGCCGGAGGTCTGGCGGCGTCTGCTCGAAGCCTATTTCCGGGTCATCAAGCAGGAGGAGAGCTTCGATGGGTCCGAATTCACGTCGATCGTCACCTCGCCCCGCGGCCCGCTCCCGAAGTCCGAAATCCGCGCCTTACTCGACAAGGTGTTTGGGCAGAAGTGAGGTAGGGTCGGGACCGCGTCACGACATAGCTGGGTCCCAGGTCAGGGTCTAGGCGGACGCGTCGCCGACGCATCCCTACCCGATACAGCCGCGATTTGCCAAGTCGGGGAAACTCTTATGTTCAGGGCATGAGCGGCCTGCGGCAATCGACGATGGCATCCTGGGCGGCGTGCCTGCTGGCGGGATGTTCGGCGGAACTGCCAACGCCTGAGGCGGGTTTGCCCGACCTGACGGCGCACCGCTGGAAGCACCGCGTCCTGATTGTCGACACGCCATCACCCGAGGCGGAGGCTTATCGTCGGCAAAGGGCGTCTTTAGATTCGGATGCCGCGGGGCTCAAGGAGAGGGACTTGGTTGTGATCACGCAGCCCGCCCCGACCTTCCGGGTTCGGCTGGTCGGCAAGGACGGAGGCGTGAAGTTCGATCAGGCTACGCCGGTGGAGCTGCCGGCGCTCTTCGCGCTCATCGACGCCATGCCGATGCGGCAGGCTGAGATGAATTCCCGCTGAGCCGCGGCCTCTTTCATAATGGGGTCAGACCCCATTATGTCTGGCGGGTGAGGAATTCGCGGTCGGTCGCCTGGCACCAGAGACGGTAGACGTTGAGCAAGTTCTTGCGGATCCCGCCGGAAGGAATCTTCAGGAAGCCGTGCCGCTTGGCCGCCTCGAAGAGGATGCGCTCTTTCTGGGTCAGCCGGTGGCCGACTCCCCGGTTCCCGATCTTGGCGCGGGTCGCGAGGCCGCGGCTGAGTCGCTCGACGTCATCCTTTTCCGGTTTCGGCATGCGGAGACCTAAGGCGGGATGACCGGAAGCGCAAACGGTACGGTGACTGAAGCTAGGGGCGTGGTCATTGCGCGGCGGAGCCGCGAGTGCGCACGTTGACACGGTGACACGTGGGCAAGGGGGCGTAAACGAGGACTAGAGGGCACGAGGGCCGGAGGGCACGAGATGTGAGAGTATCGAGTATGGAGTATTGAGTATGGGGGCATGGCCGCCGGAAGGTGGCCGTATGTAGGGGCGCGGGCGGACGCGTCGCCGACGCATCCCTACCTAGAGGCGACTAGGTCAGCACGCAGTGCTGACCCTACCCGGAGGCGTGGGCGTGGATCTGAGCGGCGCGGGCGCGCCAAGCGGCGATGACCTCGGCCGGCTTGCCGGCGGCTTCGGCGCTTTCCACGACGCGCCAGGCGCAGTCATAGGCGAGGGTGAGCGTGAAGGGATAGCGGGCGAAGGTGTCCGCCGCCAAAGTCAGGGCGTAGAATTCGTGCTGCGCGCCATGAGACAAGCGCATCAGGCAACTTGACCGGCGCGCCGCCCAGGCCCCGAACAGAGGGCGGGCACCGTAGGCGACGAGGAAGAGATGCTCGAGCGGATCGGGCAGGGAGTAGCTGGTCGGATACTTTTCGTAACTGACCTGAAAGAAATCGATGGTCTCCTTGATCGGATGCGCCTGCATGGTGAGCCACGCGCGTTCCTGTTCGACAGCCTTACGCCCCGTCAGAGCTGGAAGCGGATCGGTCGAAGGGTAATCCTGCGGCTCGTATTCTCGGTAATTGAAAGTGTGCATCATCATGTCGGGCGTGGTCTCTTGATGATATCAGGCGTGTCCAATGGACACGAGGGGGCATGCGGCCGGATGGCCGCAAGGGGACACGTTGACACGGTGACACGTGGGCAAGGGGAACTAAACCAGAGGGCACGAGTGCACGAGGCTCAGAGGTTGGTTGCTGGAAGATGGCTCGTCTCGGCGCGGTTCGGGGAATAAAACGACCCTATGTTCTGTCGCCCGCGGTTGCTCCCTTTCTTTCTCCACGCACTCATCGGCGGATGCGTCGCCGTCTATGCCGGCGCCCCGCTACCCGAGGCCTTGCGCCAGGCCGCCGACCGACGTCAGGCGGAACTCCAGACCGAGCGCAGCGCCGAAGTCGCCGCCCGCGAACTGAAGGCGGGCGGCAAGACCCTGCGCTGGCTGGAAAAGGAGTTCAACCTCGCGCCTGCCGGCCAACGTAGCTTGTGGATCTCGATGCACGGCGGCGGGGGCACGGCCGTCACGGTCAATGATCAGCAATGGCAGAACCAGATCCGCCTCTACGCGCCGTCCGAAGGGATCGTGGTCGCGCCCCGCGCCCCGACCGATACCTGGAACCTCTGGCACCAGCCGCATATCGACCGGCTCTTCGATCGCCTGATCCAGGATTTCATCGCCGTCCGGGGCGTGCATCCGGACAAGGTCTACTTGCTCGGCTATTCCGCCGGCGGCGACGGCGTCTGGCAGCTTGCTCCGCGCATCCCCGATCGCTTCGCCGCCGCCGCGATGATGGCCGGGCACACCAACGGCGTGAATACGCTGGGAGTCCGTAATCTCCCGTTCGCGATGTTCATCGGGGGCGAGGACGCCGCCTATGGCAGGAACAAGGTCGTCGCGGAAAAGATCGCGGAGTTCGGCCGCTTGCGTCGCGAGGATCCGAACGGGTATGAGCATCTCGGCCGGGTGTATCCGGGGCTGCCGCATTGGATGGATCGTAAAGACGCCGAGGCGCTGCCGTGGATGGCGAAGTTCGTCCGAAATCCGTGGCCTCGCAAGATCGTCTGGGTCCAGACGGGCGTCACCCACGACCGTTTCTATTGGTTGGAGCTGCCCGCCGGCTTCGCGAAATCCGGGCAGAAGATCGTGGCGTCCGTCCGCGGCCAGGAAATCGCGCTCGAGGGCGACGTCCCGGCCGGGTTGACGATCCGTCTGCGGGAAGGCCTCGTCGAAGACCTCGCCCGGCCGGTCAAGGTCACGGTCAACGGCCGCGTGGTGCTCGAAGTTGTTCCGACCCCGGCCACGCCGGCCCAGCTGAGCACCTGGCTGGCGGAGCGCTTTGACGTGCCCGCCACGCCGACCGCCAGCCTGCGCCTGCCTTGAAGGCCGGTCGGGGCGGCGCGACCGTCGGATTTTCAGCCGCCGGCGTCGCGGTAGATCTCGCCGAGCTTGGTCACGGCGCCTTCTTTGAGGAGCGCGGCCTTGCCGTCCTTGGGGTTGAAGTAGGCGTAACGTTCGACGAAGCGCAGGCGCTCCATGGCCTTGAGGGCGCCGCGGAGGAACTGGGCATGGCCGTTGTCGTCGGCCTTGGTGAACATCGCATTGAACTCGGTGACCCAGATCGGTCGGCGATAGGTGGCGTAGAGTTCCTTCAGCCATTCCTCGTAGGCCGCAGGGTCGGCGCTGCGGTACCAGTGGGCGGCGATGAAATCGACCTTCAGCTTCTTGCGCTGGGCCTGTTCCATGAAGGCCCGCATCCAGGTGCCGCCGAGCCCGTCGGAAGAAACGCCGGGCGAACCGAGGCGCAGTTTCTTCTCCGTGGCGACCGCCGCCATCGCCGGCCAGGCCGCGACGGCTTCTTCGACGGTGAGGTTGCCCTGCGTGTCGCGCTCGGGCTCGTTCAGGCCGAGCAGGTGCTTGGCGGCAGGATCCTTCAGCAGCGCGAGCTCGGTATCGGGCACGGGGCGGCGATGGCCTTTGACCATCGGGACGAATTCATAGCCTGGGGTACTTTCCCCTTGGCAGGTCCAGGTGTACCACCAGGTGCAGCCGAACTGCTTTTCGGACTCCGGACGATTGCCCGCCCAGCCCTTCTTCGGCGAGCGCTTCCCGGGACGATCCGCGGCCAGACTCGCCAACGGGCCGAAGGCGGCGCCAGCGGCGATGATGCGGAGGATATCACGACGGCTCAGCGGCATACTGACATAACGTAGGGCAGGGCCGATGTATGCCAAAGGTAAAAAGCCGCAAGGGGACATGCGGCCGGATGGCCGCAAGGGGACACGTTGACACGTGGGCACGTGGGCAAGGGGCGGAAGAGAGTATGGAGTATTGAGTATGGGGTTACGCAGCACTTCAGGTGGCAGGTGGCGGCTCCGGGTGGCAGGTGGCGGACTTATCCATTCAGCACCCGAGTCGATGCAGACCTCTGTCCTCTGTCATCGATTCAGCCATCAATTCCAGGTGGCGGGTTTATCTATTCAGCCCTCCATTCAGTCCTCGACGCTGTCCTCCACTCAGCCGCCTATTCATCCTTTACGGCTTCTCTGTCCCGCCTTTGGTTTACGGGCATGTCGAAGCGTCTTCCTGGTCTGGTGATCGAAGTCGAGGATCTGCCGGTTTTCCTGGCGAAGTCCGACGAGGATATCCTGCAGCATGTCCGCTCGGTCCTTCTGCTCCGTGCCTACGCCGTCCAGCGCGCCCAGCTCGCCAAGTGTGATGGCGTGCAGTTCTCCCCGACCAAAGACTCCTGCGTCTTCTCGGCTAAAGGGCGTGCCCTTCTGCACGTCCGCTTCGCTCAGCTCAAGGCGTAGCGCGGCGGAGCCGCGAGGGGGCACGTTGACACGGTGACACGTGGGCAAGGAATCCACACGTGCAAAGGTGCAAATGCGGCTAAGCCGCGTGCAAAAGTGCAAAGGTGAGATGAAGGGGTAGTGGTCACATGGTAGGGGCGCGACGGTGTCGCGTCCGTCAGGGTGAAGGGCGGACGCGTCGCCGACGCGTCCCTACCTCGAGACAACTTGACGGCGGGGATTCGATACGCTCGCTACTGACATGAGCTCTTACCGACATATCGTGATCTTCCAGTTCAAGGCCGACGCTCCTGCCGACAAGGTCCGCGGCGTGGTCGAAGCCTTCAAGGCGCTGCCTGCCAAGCTGCCCGCGATCAAGGCCTTCGAGTGGGGCACGAACGTGAGCCCCGAAGGCCTCGACCAAGGCTTCACCCACATCTTCACGCTGACCTTCGCCTCGAAGGAAGCCCTCGAGAAGCAGTACCTTCATGAGCCCGCTCACCAGGAGTTCGTCGCCATGCTGGGCGGCCTGCTCGAGAAGGCGCTCGTCGTGGATTACGTCGCGGCGGCCTGAGGGAGGCCCGACGAGGGGGCAAGGGGTGGCGCGAGGACTAGAGAGCCCGTGGGCTCGTGGGCCCGAAGGAACGGCTATGTCGTGACGCGGTCCCGACCCTACCTTACGCAGTAATCCACGCCCCCGTCGGCGATTTCATGCGGTGCTCCCAACCGCTAACCGCCAATACCCGTTCTTGGGTTATGCCACTCTATGACAACCAGCTCCCTAGCCAGTCGGGAGGGTTTGGGTAAAGTAACCCTACCATGAGTTCCGATCGACGCGACTTCCTTAAGACCCTCACCCTGGGCGGCATCGCCCTTTTCACTCCCGACTGGTTCAAGCTGGTCGAGGAGACCAAGGCTGCCTCCGGCGGCAAGCTGCTCCCGGCCCTGCCCGGCGAGAAGGTCTCCGACAAGGGCGACCAGCTCCGCGCCTTCTGGAACGATTCCGAGGGTTACTTCGAGCTCTGCCTCAACGGCACGATCTACGACGAGGTGCCTGACCTCGACGACGATGATGAAGAGGAATTCGACTCCAGCGAATTCGAGCAGGACGAGGATGAGTCCGATGACGAGTTCGAGGAGCGCGTCGAAGCGGCCCGTGAGGAATGGGAGAGCGAACACGGATCCAGCCGAGAAAGGCGCCAGGAGGAGCACGAGTTCGATTGGTACCGGAGGAGCTGCCCGGGCGCCCAGGCCGTCCCTTATCTGCAGGGGTTGTTCTCCGCTCTTGATAAGAAGAAAGACGCGGTCGACGCCGGCGATTACGCCGAGGTCGGCGCGATTGATTTCTATGACGGATCCTGCCCGGGCAACGACACGTACGTGGCGGCGACGGCGCCGGACTACGCGACGCTCGCCGCGCTGCAGCGCGTGCTCGTCGCCCTCAAGTGGAACTGCCGCGTCGTGATCGTGGAGCCGAATCCGGAGGACGTGGTGCAAGGGCAGGGCTGACCGGCCCGGTCTGCCGAGAGGTCGAGCGAGCCGCTCGACCCTACCACGATACAGCGGCGCTGCACCTACCTCGAGAAAGCGGGCGAGTCCTTATCCGAAGAGCCCGCGCACCGCGGGCTTGGTGACCTTGCCCATGGCGTTCCGAGGGAGTTCCTTCACGACGACGAGGCGCTGGGGGACCTTGTAGACGGAGAGGCGCGACTTGCACCAGTCGCGCAGGGCGGGCAGGCCGAGCGCGGCGCCGTCCTTGGTGACCACGGCGGCGCTCACGGCTTCGCCCCAGGTGTCATCGGGCAGGCCGAGCACGGCGCATTCGGCGATGTCAGGGTGTTCGAGCAACGCCGCTTCGATCTCAAGCGCCGACAGCTTGTAGCCGCCGCTCTTGATGATGTCCACGGAGAGGCGCCCCATGATGCGGTAGTAGCCGGTCTCGAGCACGGCCATGTCGCCGGTGCGATACCATCCGCCGGCTTCGAAGGACTCCGCGGTCGCCGCGGGCTTGCCCCAGTATTCGGCGAAGACGTTCGGGCCGCGGACCTGGATCTCGCCGGGCGTGTCCTCGGCGGTGATGACGTCGCCGTTCTCGGCCTTGAGGCGGACCTCGACGCCGGGGAGGGCCTGGCCGACGGCGCCGGGGCGACGTTCGCCCCGCAGAGGATTGGAGATGGCCATGCCGATCTCGGTCATGCCGTAACGTTCGAGGAGCTTCTGGCCCGTCAGGGCGGTCCACTGCTCATGCACGCTCGCGGGGAGCGCGGCGGAACCCGATACCATCAGGCGCATGCGCCGGAAGCCGCCGATGATCGCGGCGCGCTCGGCGGGCGCGGCCGCCTCGAGGGCTTGGATGAGCTTCACGTAGATCGTGGGTACCGCCATGAACAGCGTGTAGGCGTCGGCCTTGACCCGTTCGAGGATCGCCGGCTGGTCGAACTTCGCGAACGGCTCGACCGTGGCGCCGGCCCAGAGGGCGCAGCTCGTGACGTTGATGATGCCGTGGATGTGGTGCATCGGCAGGAACAGCGGGATCCGGTCGGACGCCTGCCATTCCCAGGCTTTGATGAGGCTTTCGATCTGCGCGGCGATGTGCGCGTGCGTGGTCACGACGCCCTTCGGTTTGCTCGTCGTACCGCTCGTGTAGAGGATCATCGCGCGCCGGGCGGGCGTGAGGTCGGGCAGCCTGCCCGCCGGGCCGGCCGGGGCGTCGATGTCGATGAGCCGCAGGCCGAGGCGGGCGCAGAGCGGGGCGATCTTCTCCGCGCCGGCCGCGTCGGCCATCACGGCGGAGGCGCCGCTGTCGGTCAGCGAGTATTCCCACTCGGGCTCGGTGGCCGTGAGGCAGATCGGCACCTTGACCGCGCCGGCGCGCCAGAGGCCCCACTGCGCGGCGACATACGAGGCGCCGGCCGGGGAGAGGAGGGCGACGCGCGCTTCCTGCAAGTCGTCGGCGCCGGCGAGCAGCGTCGTGGCGAGGGCGGCCGAACGGTCGAGCAGGTCCTGGTAGGTCGTCGCGCCCTGCGGGGCGCGGAAGGCGACGGAGGCGGCGTGCGCGCGGGCGCGCGCGATGAGCGGAAGGTCGGGCATGGGATCAGGAGTGGGCAGGGAAGAGCGCGCGGACGATGAAGTACAGCAACGAAGGGCAGAGCAGGCAGCCGAGGCCGGTGTGGAAGGTCGCGACGAGCGCGCCGTACGGGACCAGCCTGCGGTCGGTCGCGGCGAGGCCGGCGGAGACGCCGCTGACCGTGCCGGCGAGGCCGCCGAAGACCATCGCCGAGCGCGGGGTTCCCAGGCGCATGAACTTCGCGAGCATCGGGGTGGTGACCATCACCAGGATGGCCTTGAAGACGCCGACGGCGATCGCGAGCGTGATGACTTCGGAGGAGGCGCCGATGGCGGTGCCGGTGACGGGGCCGACGATATAGGTGACCGTGCCCGCTCCGATGGTGGTCAGGCTCACCGCGTCGCGGTAGCCGAACGCGTAGGCGATCGCGACCCCGATGATGAACGGGAGGACCGTGCCGATGATGAGGGCGACGAAGCCGATCCAGCCGGCGCGCTTCGCTTCGGCGGGCTGGACTTCGAAGGCCGTGGCCACGATCGCGAAGTCGCGCAGCATGTTGCCACCCATCAGCGCGATGCCGCCGAAGTAGGTCACGTCGGCCAGGCCCTTGCTGCCGCCGGTCATCCGGCCGCCTACGTACGCGAGGGCGAGGCCGATGAGGATCGCGATCGCCGACCCCTGGACGCGTCCGACGGTGAGCTTGCGGGAGAGGTAGCCCGAGCACAGCACGACGAGGCCGACGACGGCGAAGGAAAGGACGAGGCCGTTCTCGACGGCCAGCTTCTGGAAAAGGGAATCCATGGCTTAGCGGGCGTCGGCCGGAGCGACGATTTCGCGACGGTTGATGAAGGAGACGCAGCAGGCGCAGGCCGTGACGGTCGCGACCGCGGCGGCGAGGGCCATCGGGCCGCCGCTGACGGCCTTGAGCACGTTCTGCTGCATCGCCATCGCGATGACCACCGGGATGTAGAGGGCCGCCCAGTAGTTGACGCCTTCCTCAGTCCTGGCCTCGAGCCAGCCGCGTTCGTGTCCGTAGAACCTGGCCCCGATCAGCAGGAGCATCGCGATGCCCACGCCCCCGACGTTGGCTTGGACGCCGAGGGCCCGGCCGAGCAGTTCACCGAGGAGGATGCCGAGGAGGTGGCAGACGGCGAGAAGGGCAGTTCCGTAGAGCGGCATGTTGAAATAGGGGTAGGGGCTGGGGCAGGGATTTATTAGAGAGACCGATCGCGGGAGGCACGGGAAAAGAGCGCGGCCAGAGGCCGATGGGGACACGTGGGCAGGGTGACACGGGGACAAGAGCGTGGGCGCGAGGACGCAAGGGCCGGAGGGCAAGAGGGGAGGCAGGGCTGACCGGCCTGGTCAGCCGAGAGGTCGAGCGAGCCGCTCGACCCTACCACGATACAGCGGACGCGTGCGCCGACGCGTCCCTGCCTAAGAGACAACTAGGGCAGCACGCGGTGCTGCCCCTACCGGAGATACGGCTAGGTCGTGACGCGGTCCCGACCCTACCGCAAGACGGGCGATTAAGGTGGCGCTGGGCGGACGGCGGGAGTCGAATGGCATGGTTGGCGAGGGCGTCGACGATCTTTCATGGAATACCTCCTCATCGCGCTCAAACTCGTCGTCTCCTTGGGCATCCTCAATGTCTGGATCCTGCGACGCGACCAGCGTACGGCCTACCGCGGCCAGGCCGCCCAGACCTTGCGGGAGGAGTTCGCCGTCTATGGCCTGTCGACTTTCGTCTACGGACTCGTGGGCGTCTGCAAGGTGGGTCTCGCGCTCGCGCTCCTGGTCTCGCTCTGGGTCCCGGGCATCGGCCATCTGGTGGCCTACGCCCTCGGCGCCCTGATGCTCGTGGCGTTCGCCTTGCACCTGAAGGTCAAGGACACCGCGATCAAGTCCGCCCCGTCGCTCGCCGTGCTGGCGATGTGCGTGGGGATCATCCTGCTCTGACCTGGCTTCAGAAACCGGCGACGCAGAGGTAAGCGTTGAGCGCTAGGTAGCCCAACGCCGGCAACATCTGCACGAGGCGGTCGCGGATGCGCATGCGGACGCCGAGGGCGAAGAGCATCATCAGCGCCAGTCCGGCGGCGGCGGCCTGGCCGAGCCAAGGTAGCCAGCAACCGGCGATCAGTCCGAGTGCCGCGAGACACTGGAGGATGCCGACGAGTCGGCATTGCTCGGCGAGCTGATAGCGACCGAATTCCTGCCGCAGGTAAGCCGAGAAGAAACAGCC
>JBJOMV010000014.1:0-29625 GCA_046052185.1 Verrucomicrobiota bacterium
ATCCAGCGCCAGGGCGGCAACGCCGTCTTCGTCGACGTCGAACACGCCCTCGACCCCCGCTACTCCAAGGTCGTCGGCGTCGACCTCGACAACCTCCTGGTCTCCCAGCCCGAATCCGGCGAAGACGCCCTCAACATCGCCGAGACCCTCATCCGCTCCGGCGCGGTCGACGTCATCGTCATCGACTCCGTCGCCGCCCTCGTCTCCAAGCAGGAACTCGACGGCCAGATGGGCGACTCCACCGTCGGCGTCCAGGCCCGCATGATGAGCCAGGCCATGCGCCGCCTCACGGCCGCGATCAGCCGCACCAACTGCGTGGTGATCTTCACCAATCAGATCCGCGAAAAGATCGGCGTGATGTTCGGCAGCCCCGAGACCACCCCCGGCGGCCGCGCCCTGAAGTTCTTCTCCTCCGTCCGCATCGACATCCGTCGCATCGGCCAGATCAAGGAGCCTTCCGGCAAGGTCATCGGCAACCGCACCAAGGTGAAGGTCGTGAAGAACAAGGTCGCCCCTCCCTTCACGGAGTGCGAGTTCGACATCATGTACACCGAAGGCATCTCCCGCTCCGGCTCCGTCCTCGACCTCGGCATCGAACACAAGATCCTCGAGAAGAAGGGCGCCTGGATCGCCTATAACGGCCAGCTCATCGGCCAGGGCCGCGAAGCCGCCAAGGACTACCTCATCAAGAACCCGAAGGTCCTGGAGGAACTCCAGAAGACCATCATGGAGAAGGTCCAGGTCGTCGGCGGCATGACCCTCGGCGTCGGCGTCGCCGAGAACGTCACGGCCGAATAATCAATCGTTGTTGGCTAGCCATAGCCCGGGCCGCACGAAAGTGCGGCCCGTTTCATTTACGGACTCCGCTCAGCGCACCTCTTCGACCTTGAGGGTCGAGTCGACGGGCTTGAGCTTCGCCTGCAGCGCGGCGGCCAGGCGGTCGAACTCGACCTGCGAGCTCTTCACGACGGCCTCCATGTCGGCCTTCGCTTCCTTGCTGCGGAAGAGGGTCTTGATCTGCTTGGTCTCGTAGGCCTGCTTCTCGGCCACGGCCTTCCAGATCTTGGCGAACGCCGGGGAGGTCGGGTTCTGCGGGAACTCGGCCGCGAGGTTCACGCCCTTGGCGAGCTCGGCGGCCGTGAAGATCTTGGCGACGTCGCCCCAGGTGACCTTGACCTGCGCGGTCTTGGCGCCGGCGACCCGCAGGGTCAGGCGGTTCAGCTTTTTCTGGAAGTCGGCCAACGCCACGCCGGCGGCGATGGTGCCGTCCTTGGTGACGTCGCCTGGTTCGAACGAGGCAGGGATCCGGAAGCTGCGCAGCGAGACCACGCCGCCTTCGGCCTTCATGATGCGCTGGCCATAACGGGCGTCCGCCTTGCCGGTCGCCAGGTCGACGTCGATCTGGCCGACGTCGCCGCGCAGGCCGAGGCCTTCGAGGAACGCGGTGGCCATCACGACATGGCCGGCCCAGCCGGGGTGCACGCCGTCATTCCCCTCGAGCTTGAAGCCTTCGCCATACTTGGCGCGGGCCTGATGGCCCTTCACGAGCATCGGCCAATAGACATCGGCGAACGCGACCTGCTCGGCCTGCGCGACCTCGATGCCGATGTTGCGGAAGTTGAGCAACGCGAGGTTGAGCTCCTGCCAGGTGCCCTTGGCGGACTTCACCCACGGCGGGACGGAATGGATCGTGCCCGAGGAGCCGAGCACGACGCGTGCGCCGGCTTCCTTGAACTTACGCACGACGGCGGTCTGGTTCGCGCGATAGGTCGCGGCGATGGCGTCGTCCTGCGGCACATAGCGGAAGTCGTTCATGCCGTAACAGGTGGTCGCGATGGTCGGCTTGAAACGCAGGACGTCGTTGTCCATGCGCTTGAGGAAACCGCCGGCCTGCTCGCCGCTCCAGCCATACTGGCGGACGGTGACATGGAGGTCGGAGCGAGCGGCGACGATGTAGGCCTCCATCAGCAGGCTGTACATCTTCTGCTCAGTGATGGAGTCGCCGCAGATCGCGAGGCGGTCGCCCTTCTGCAGGAGCGGCGCCGGCGTCTTCGGCGCGAGCCGGCCGACGTACTCGGCGGGGACGATGTCCGGACGGGGTTGGGTCTGCTGACAGCCGACCAGACCGAGACAGAGGAGCAGGAACGCGCAGGGGTATCGCATGCGTCCTTATTTACGGATACCGAGGGGCGAATCTACCCTCTTCTCTCCCCCGCTTGCTTTCCGGCGGTTTTTCCTTCATATTGACTGTCCCCTGCGGTGTTCGACACCCGCGGCAGCCTCCCTTCCCTACGAACATAATAAACGGGAGGTGCGACCCGACCGGCCTCGTCCGAGCCGTGGCAACGTACCGCCCACCTAAATCCAGGAACAAGTGGAGCTCCAATCGGAATCGGCACAGGCGGGGGACCTTTTTTGAGAGTACCGATGGCAGAGGATAGGTGACGGATGGCAGGTAGGGATGCGATGACATCGCATCCGTTCGGGTTTAGGGCGGACGCGATGGTGATCGCGTCCCTACCTCAAGACAGGCGACCCAAACAAAAGGAGGCAGTAATCCGGATGATTGCCTGGGGTGTAATACCCCTAGCTAACAATCCGGCCTCTACCCTGCGTCCACGTATTGGCCTGACCGCCAACCGCTATCCGCCAACCGCTTTAAGCTGCGCTTAACTCAGCTTCAACGCCCCGCCTTCGCAGAGGGTCGGATTGCCGAAGGTCTTCATGGGATGACCGAAGCCTTGGGCGATGGCCATGAGGAGTCGGTTGTGCGGCTCCTTCTTGAACTTCACCGCGCGGCCGGTCTTGAAGCCGAGGCCGCCGCCGATGAGCACCCACGGGATGTCCTCAAGCGTGTGGCTGTTGCCCTTCCCGAGCTCGTTGGTCCAGACGATGGTGGTGTTGTCCAGCATGTTGCCCTTGCCGTCCGGTTCCGGGGTCTCCTGCAGGCGCTTCGCGAGGTGGGCGATCTGCTCGGCAAACCAGGTGTTGATCTTGGTGAGCTTCTCGACCGAGCCGGTGTTGAGGTCGGGGTCGTGCGAGAGCGCGTGATGGCCTTCGTCGATGCCGATCCACTTCATGCGGGCGCCGCCCACGGAATTGGTGAACTGGAACGTCGAGACGCGCGCCATGTCGTTCTGGAAGGCGCTGATGAGGAGTTCGGTCTGCAGGCGCGTGATCTGCGGGATGCGGTCGTTCTCGAGCGGCACGCCGGGCTCCGGCGGATGCGGAACCTTGAGCGCCGCCTGCGACTGGCTCTCCTTGAGGCCGCGCTCGAGCTCGCGCAGCGCGGTCGCGTGCTGGTCCAGCAGGGCGCGGTCGCCCTTGTCCACGGCGTTGGCGACCTTGGCGATGTCGTCCTTCAGCCCGTCGAGGACGGATCCGAGGTTCTCGCCTTCCTTCATCGAGCCGTAGAGCTTGTCGAAGAGTTCGTAAGGGCTGGAGATGGGCGCGACGGGCTGGTTGGCGCCGGCGTAGCTCCAGCGCGTCCAAGGGTCGGCGCGGTTGCCGACGGCGACGCCGATCTCGAGCGAACCCAGGCGGGTCTTGGTCTGCGGGTTCGCCTGCAGGTAGGTGCGCAGGGTCTGGTCGATGGAAGGGCCGCTGGCCCAGCCGGCGGGAGCGCCGCCGCCGCCCATGATGTTGCCGGGGAAGAGCTCGATGCCGGTGAGCAGGCAGCTCATGCCGCGCATGTGCGAATCGCCGTCGCCGCGGACGCGGTTGTTCACGCCCTTGAGCGTGAGCAGCTTGTCCTTGAACGGCTCGAAGGGCTTCATGATCGCCTTGAGCTTGAAGTTCGCGCCTTCCTCGTCGGGCCAGAAGGCGGGCGGGACGACGCCGTTGGGCGAGAAGACGAAGATGACGCGCTGGCGGCGGCCGGGGGCCGGCTCGGCGGCGCCGAGCGTGGCGAGCCCGCCGAGGAGCGGCAGCGCGGCGGCCGACAGGCCGAGGCGACGGAGGAATTCGCGACGATGTTGGAGGGTCATGGGCTTAGCGGGCGGAAGGGGTGGCGGGGGCGGTGACGGTCGGACGCAGGGCGGCGACGACCGCGACCTCGACGGCGAGGTTGCGGACGTGGAAGCCGTCGGCGCGGAACTTGTCGGTCAGCTGGCCGACGAGCTCGGGCGAGTAGGCGGCCGGGGGCTGCTTCACGAGCGAGTGGAAGAGATTGCGCACGAAGCCGGCCTGGCCGGCCTGGCTCTCCGCGGCATGGACGCCCACGTCGCGCGCACCGGTGAGCTTGAGCACGCTGCCGTCGGCGGCGACGTAGTCGGAGACCGGGTCGACGGGCTTCTTGTTGTCGGTGGCGCGCACGCGGCCGACGGCGTCGAAGCGCTCGAAGCTGAAGCCGAGCGGATTGATGGTGACGTGGCACGACATGCACGCGGGCTTGGAGGTCAGTTCGGTGACCTTCTCGCGCATGGTGAACGAGGGGTCGAACTTGTCGTCCATGAACGCGATGGCCATGGGCGGCGGCTTGAGCATGCGTCCGAGGATGTTGCGCGTCACGAACACGCCGCGGTGGATCGGCGAGGTGGACTTGGTGTAGGAGAAGGTCGCGAGGAGGTAAGGATGCGTCAGCACGCCGGCGCGCTGGTCGGCGTCCATCTTCACCGGCTGGAAGCCGTCGCCCGGCGCGACCTTCTGGCCGTAGAACTTCGCGAGGCGCTGGTTCATCAGGATGGTGTCGCCGAGGAGGAGCTGACGGTAGTCCGACTTCTCCGACCACACGATGTTCTCGGTGAAGAGGTCGAGCGAGGTGCGCAGGTCCATGACCACTGCCTGGTCGAAGCCGGGGTATTCCTTCTGGTCCTTGGCGATCTCGGCGCCTTCTTCGACATGGAGCCAATCGTGGAGGAAGTCGCGGAGCTTCGCCTTGGCGCGCGGATCCTTCATCATGCGCTGGGCGTGCTGGCGGACCTGGGCCTCGGTCTTCAGCTGGCCGGCGGCGGCGGCCTTCAGGAGCGGCGCGTCCGGGACGGAATCCCAGAGCGCGAGGGCGAGGCGCGAGGCGACGGCGTAGTCATCCTGCGGACCGATGCCGGGGTACAGGAACGCAGGGTTGGAGAGCGTGAAGATGAAGGCGCGCTTGGCGGCGACCTCCGGGGCGACGTCGCCGGCGTAGATCGCGACGAGGTCGGCCTTCTGCTCTTCGGTCAGCGGACGGCGGTAGGCGAGCTGGGCGAAGCGCAGCGAGAAGGCCTTGAGCTTCTCGGCGCGGTCCGGAGCGTCGGCCTTGGTGCCGGCGAGTCCGAACACGCCGGGGCCGATCATCGAGGAGACCTGCAACGCGCCCTTGGCGACGGCCTCGGTCCATTCCCGGGAGACGGAGGAACCGCGCTCGTAGCCGATGCTGCCGTCATCGGGCGGCAGCGGCACCGAGACGACGTGGACGTGGGAAGACCAGGCCGGGGAAAGGTTGGAACGAGGGACCACGGTCCAGTCGCCGCCGGGCGGGCGCCACTCGAGCTTCAGGCCGGCGGTCTTGTCCTTGTACTTGAAGAACTCGATCTTGACGGGGTAGCTGCGGCCGCCGAGCAGGAAGACGGAGGCGTGCGCCGAGCGCGACATGCCGGAGCTCACCCACAGGTCGATGAGGGCGTTCTTCTCGTTGCCGCCTTCCGGCGGGTTCACGTAGAAGCGGACGCCGTTGGGCGAGGTGACGCGGAACTCGTATTCGCCGGTGTCAGGCGCGAGCACGGAGCCGGTCCAGTTGATGCTGAACTGCGCGGCATACGTGCCCTTCTCCGGCGCGCCGGCGCCGAAGTCGAAATCGATGACCGGGTCGACCTGCTTCTTGAAGGTCGTCTCCGGCCGGTTGCGATCCGGCATCTTCGGATCGCGCTCCGGGCGCTCGCGGTAGGTGCCGGCGAGGCCGCCCGACTCGGCGGTCCCGGTGGCGCCGCGAAGCGAGCCGAGCAGGTCGGCGATGCTCTCGCGGTACTGGCGGACGGTGAGGTGGGCGAGCTCGATGCGCGGCGGGTGGTTCCGCGCGCGGGCCTCGGCGGAGTAGAAGGCCTGATGGATGTATTCGGCGGAAGCGGTGGCGTCGGCCATCGAGAGCGTGCCGGGGTCGTCTTCGGGCATCTCGCGGGCGATGTACTTGGCGAGGGAAGCGACCGACTTCTCGCCGACGAGGGGTTCGTCCGACTTGCCGGCGACGCCTTCGCCCACCGGGCCGTGACAGCTCATGCAATCCTGACGGTAGACGGCCTCGCCGGCCCGGGGGGCGGCCAGGTTCTTCTTGTAATAGCGCTGGCCTTGGCGGCCGGCGAAGGCGAGGACGGCCACGCCGACGACGGCGAGCCCGACCTTGATGGACCGGGAAATGGGCATGGGGCTTAAGACCGCCAAGGACAACCGATAGTTCCCCTAAATCAAGCCCGCCTCGCCGAAACTGAACCAGCCCTTCCCCGCCGGGTCGGCCTCCGGGCGGCCCACGACCACATGGTCCAGCAGTTCGACGCCCACCACCCTCCCCGCATCCGCGAGCTGGCGGGTCACCGCCCGGTCCGCCGGACTCGGCGTCGGGTCGCCGCTCGGGTGATTATGGGCGACGATGGCCGCCGAGGCGGCGTGCTTGAGCGCGTGCCGGAAGACCTCACGCGGGTGCAGCAACGCGCTCGTCGCGGTGCCGGAGCTTACCTCATGCAGGGCAAGCAGTCGGTTCCGACGGTTGAGGCAGAGCACCCAGCACTTCTCCACGGCGAGTCCGGCCGCGAAAGGCTCGAGCCGCGCCCAGACCTTCGCCGGCGCGTCGAGCTTCTCCCCGGGGTCCTGCGCGCGTTCGCGGATCCGCCGGGCCAGCTCCATCGCCGCCGCGAGTTCGGCGGCCTTGGCGGGACCGAGCCCGTGGACGCGTCCGAAGTCATGCGTGTCCCAGGTCGCGAGCGCGGCCAGCGTGCCGGACTCGGCGAGCAAGGCCGAGGCGACGACGGGCGCAGGCGCGCCCTTGGTGCCCGCCCCGATCAGCAGCTCGAGGAGCTCGGCGTCGAGCAGGGCGCGCGGCCCGAGGCGGACGAGGCGTTCGCGCGGACGGTCTTCCGGAGGTTGCATCCTCCCATGACCGTCGCGTCCGGACGCGGGCTCAACGCAGGTTATGCCCCAGCGGAACCCTCCAGCCGGGCGCGGCCTTCAGCCCACGTTGCCGGCCTTCTCGTCGAGGAACGTGACCTTGCCGGTCTTGATGTCGTACATCGCGCCGAGGATGGCGATCTTGCCCGCCTGCTCCAGCTCGCGCAGCGTGCGGCTGGCGGCCCGGATGCCGGCGATCGTCCGGAGCACGTTGCGCGTGGCCACGTCGTCCACGAAGATCCGCTTGGTCTCGAGGGTCACCCATTCGCCGTGCGGCTTGGTGCCCGGCTCGATGGAGCGCTGGATCTCGGTCACCAGCGCGTCGAGGTGCTCGCAGCCCGTGGCCTGCGAGGCGGATTTGCCCGTCTCGAAAAGCTCCACCGCGGCCTTGACGGCGCCGCAGCTGGTGTGGCCCATGACGAGCACGAGCCGGGAGCCGGCCAGCGCGCAGGCGAACTCCATGCTGCCGAGGACCTTCTCCTTGGCCACGTTGCCCGCGATGCGGATGACGAAGGCGTCGCCCACGCCCATGTCGAAGATCAGCTCCACGGGGCTGCGCGAGTCGATGCAGCTGAGCACGACCGCCATCGGGTATTGGGCGGCGGCCGTCGCGTCGACCTGCCGGGAAAGGTCGCGGGTGAGGCGGCGGCCGGTCACGAACCGCTCGTTGCCTTCCTTGAGGAACTGGAGGACGCGCTCCGGGGTCAGCTGCGCCTGCACCTCGCGGGTGCTGACGTCCACGAACTGGATCTCGTCTTCCATCACGTAGCGCTCCTTGAAGCCCACGAGGCTCACCTTGAGGTTGCGCGCCGTCGCGGTCTGCTTGCGGAAGTCTTCGATCAGGTCGAGGATGTCCGGGTCGATGTAGTCGGTGTTCCGGGCGTCCAGCACCACGTGCCCGTCCGTCGGCACGGCGTCGAGCGCCTGTTCGAGCGAGGCGCGGTTGAGGAAGCTCACCTGGTTCGCGAACTCGATCCGGAGCACGTCGCCGCTCACGTGGTGCTCCATGAAGCGGAGCATGGGACGGCGGTAGTTGCTGTGCAGGATGAAGGCCAGGCCGGTGCCGAGGCCGATGAGGACGCCGACCAGCAGGTCCGTGAACACGATGGCCACGACCGTGACGATGAAAGGCACGAACTGGCTGCGGCCTTCCGTCCACATCTGACGGAAGAGCGTCGGACTGGCCAGCTTCAGGCCCGTGACGATCAGCACCGCGGCCAGGGAGGCCAGGGGGATCTCGTTCAGCCAATGCGGAGCGAAGAGCACCAGCAGGCAGAGCAGCGCCCCGTGGAAGAACGCCGAGAGGCGCGTCGCCGCGCCCGCGTTGATGTTGACCGAGCTGCGGACGATGACCGAGGTGATGGGCAGGCCGCCGAGGAGGCCCGACACGATGTTGCCGGCGCCCTGCGCCATGAGCTCGCGGTTCGGCGGGCTCACCCGTTTGCGCGGATCCAGCTTGTCCACGGCTTCGAGGTTCAGGAGCGTCTCGAGCGAGGCGACGATGGCGATCGTGACGGCGGCCATGATGATGGCCGGGTTGCCGAAGGCCTTGAGGTCCGGGCTGGGCAGGACGCGCAGGAACTCTCCCATGCCGGCCACCGTCGGCAACTGGACCAGGTGGGACGCACCGATGACCCACGAGCTGGCGGTCGCCTTGAACACCAGATTGGCCGTCACGCCGAGCAGCACCACCACGAGCGGAGCCGGGATGAGCGAGTTCTTGAAACGGCTCCGGTCCCACGCCAGCAGGACCGCGAGCGACACCAGCCCGACCATCATCGCGCCGGGATCGAGGTCGAACAGGGAGGAGAACAGCTCGGAGATCGTGTTCTTTCCGTCGACCTGCAGGAAGCCCATGTCGCCTTCCGGGTCCGCATCGTGCCCGACCGCATGCGGGATCTGCTTGAGGACCAGGATCAGGCCGATCGCGGCGAGCAGGCCCTTGATGACGCTCGAGGGGAAGAACGCCGCGATGAAGCCGGCGCGTAACGCACCGAAGAGGACCTGGATCGCCCCCGCCAGGATGACCGCCACGAGGAAAGCTTCGTAGGAGCCGAGCACCGCCACCTGCGTGAGCACCACCGCCACCAAGCCCGCCGCTGGTCCGCTCACGCTGGTGTGCGAGCCGCTGAGCCATGCCACCAGGAGTCCGCCCACCACGCCGCTGACGATGCCTGCCACCATCGGGGCGCCCGAGGCCAGGGCGATGCCGAGGCACAACGGCAGCGCGACGAGGAAGACGACGAGGCCGGCGCCCAAGTCCTTGCCCAGCGAATTCCAGGCGGAAGCGGGGGCCGAAGAGACCGGCGAAGGGGCTGAGGATTCAGACATGGGGGTATGGGGAGTATAGATGATGCGCAATGACAGCGGTTCAAGCCTGTCCGTACCGGTCTGGCCTCAAGGCCTTTATTGCTGATATCCGGTGACAAATCGGCGTCTCTTTTGTCTCCCTCATGATGCGCCCCGAACTCCTCAAACCCGCCCTGCTCACGATCGGCCTGCTCAGCATCTCGAACGTCTTCATGACGTTCGCCTGGTATGGGCACCTGCGGACGATGCAGCAGAGCCCTTGGTGGGCGGCGGCCCTGGTCAGCTGGAGCATCGCCCTCGGGGAATACCTGATCATGGTCCCGGCCAACCGGCTGGGTCATGCCGGCGGCCTCTCCGGCGCCCAGCTGAAGATCATGCAGGAGTGCGTGACGCTCGCGGTCTTCGTGCCCTTCATGCTGCTCTTCCTGGGCGAAAAGTGGAAATGGGACTATTTATGGGCTTTTTGCTGCCTCCTGGGGGCTGTTTTCTTCATCTTCCGGCCGGACCGTGGTTGAAACTCCGACCGCCTTGCGGTGTATTATCCACAAGATGAAGACACCCCTGCTCGCCTTGCTCGCCGCCGCGTCCGTCGCGTCCGTCGCGTTCGCCGCCTCCACCGGCACGAACAACAAGAAGCCGAGCGGACCGACCCCGCCGGGCGGCAACAAGACCGCCACCGCGGAGAAGGTCGAGAAGACCGAGAAGAAGCCGAAGAAGGACGCCAAGGCCGAAGCGCCCGCCCCGGAAGCCCCGGCCGATCCCGTCTCGCTCGTCGTGCAGACGGTCGACGCCACGACCCAGATGGCGCTGGACGCCGCCAAGGCCGCGCAGGCCGAGGCCGACAAGCTCGCCGCCATCGGCACGGGCAAGATCGTCGGTTCCGCCTCCAACGCCAAGCTGGCGGAAGCCGTGGTCGGCACCGGCGCCACCGTCGCCAAGGAACTCTCGAAGCCGAAGAAAGAACCCGAGGGCGAAGCCCAGCCGGAATCGAAGAAGCCTGAGTCCAAGAAGACCGAAAAGCCCGAACCGAAGGCTGAAAAGAAGCCGACGGCCGAGAAGCCCAAGAAGGCTACCGACGCCTGAACGGTCCCGTATCGTCCTGAGGAAGCCCCGCCCGACGGGGCTTTTTCATGCCCGCCGCGGGAGGCTTGCAACTTCCCCTCGGCCACGATGTTTAATCCGTAACCCCATGCGCTCGCTCGCCCTGCTCTTCGTGGCCGCCTTGGCCGTCGCCGCCGAACCCGTCAAGGAAGCCGCCCCGACGCCGGCGACGCCCGCGCCGGCCGCGCCGAAGCCTTTCTTCGATCCGAACGCGCCCGCGCCCACCGTCGACCCGACCCAGCCTACGCCGGAACCGTCGATCCCCGAGCCGGAGAGAAAGAAGAAGCCCGTCGTCCCCGAGCGGAAGAAGAAGGAAAAGAAGAAGTAGGCGGACGCGAGGGCTGGAGGACTCGAGGGCCTGAGGGCACGAAGAAAGCCATCTGCCCTGGGTAGGGATGCGATGACATCGCATCCGTTCGCCGAGAGACGGATATAGGCATGGTCGAGCGAGCCGCTCAACCCTACCCAAGGCAGACACTCCCCCAATACTCCATACCCCCTTCAGCTCGTGTCCTCCTGTCCTCGACTCTAATCCACCAGAATCTCGCGGGGGCTCGAACCGTTCTCGGGACCGACGTAACCCTTCTCTTCCAGGATGTCCATGATGCGGGCCGCCTTGTTGTAGCCGATGCTGAGCTTGCGCTGGAGCATCGAGACCGAGGCGCGACGCGTCTGCTTGATGATGGCCCAGCTCTGGGCCACCAGCGGATCTTCGCCTGCTTCGCCCCCTCCCCCTTCCTCGCCGCCCTCGGCGCCCTCCTTGATGGCGTTGATGACGTCCTGGGCGAACTCGGGCTTGCCGTTCTTCTCGGCGAGGAACTCGACGATGGCGGCGACTTCCTGCTCGCCGACGAACGCGCCCTGCACGCGGTTGAGCGTGGCGCTGCCGGGCGGCACGAAGAGCATGTCGCCGTTGCCGATGAGGGTCTCGGCGCCGCCGCGGTCCAGGATGGTGCGCGAGTCGATCTGCGAGGTGACCTTGAAGCCGATGCGGGTGGGCAGGTTGGCTTTGATGAGGCCGGTGATGACGTCCGTCGACGGACGCTGGGTGGCGAGCACGAGGTGGATGCCGGCGGCGCGGGCCAGCTGGGCGATGCGCGCGACGGAGGTCTCGATGTCCTGCGCGGCGACCATCATGAGGTCGGCCATCTCGTCGATGATGCAGACGATGTAAGGCAGCTTCTCGGTCTGGACGCGGACGCCGTCGTCGATGACTTCCTCGGCCGCGGCCGCGGCGGCGGCCTGCTCTTCGGGGCTGAGCGGGAGCTCTTCCTGCTTCGGCGCGCCGGCTTCCTTGGCGATCTTGGCGTTGAAGCCGGTGATGTTCTTCACGCCGCACTTGGCGAAGATCTTGTAGCGCTGCGACATCTCCGCGATGAGCCACTTGAGGGCGGCGGGCACGCGCTTGGGGTCGGTCTCGACCGGGATGAGGAGGTGCGGCAGGTTGTTGTAGATCTGCAGCTCGACCACCTTGGGGTCGACCATGATGAAGCGCAGGTCCTGCGGGGTGCAGCGGTAGAGGAGCGAGACGATGACCGAGTTGATGCAGACCGACTTGCCCTGGCCGGTGGCGCCGGCGATGAGCGCGTGCGGCATCTTGGCGAGGTCCTGGATGACGGGTTTGTTCGTGACGCTGTCGACGCCGAGCACGACGGGGAGCTCCATCTGGGCCTCGGCCCAGGCCTTGGATTCGATGATCTCGCGCAGGAGGACGGACTTGCGGTTCTTGTTCGGGATCTCGATGCCGACGGTGCCCTTGCCCGGCACGGGCGCCAGGATACGCACGGCGACGGCCTCGAGGTTCATCGCGATGTTGTTCGAGAGGTTGGAGATCTTCTCCACGCGCACGCCCGGGGCGGGCTTGATCTCGTAACGGGTGATCGACGGGCCCTGCTGGATGCCGACGTCGACGCCGTTGGCCGGATCGACCGGCACGCAGTCGACCTTGAACTGCTTGAGGGTCTCGATGAGGTCGGCGGCGCGCTTGCGGAAATCTTCGGGCTCGAGCTTCGAGTTCGCGGACGGCTCGTTGAGCATCCGGATCTCGGGGAAGACGTAGTCGCCGCGCTTCTTGACGACCTGGCTCGCGCGGGCCTTCTCGATCTTGTCGGGCTGGACGACGAGCACCTTGCCGGCGTTGGGGCCGAGCGGCTCGGGGGCCTTGCGCGGCGGCTTGGCTTCGGGGACTTCTTCCTCGTCTACTTCCTCTTCCGTCTCATCCTTCTTCGCCTTGGCCTTCTCGGGCTTGGACGTCTCGGCGGGCGAGATGCTCACGTTGTCCGGCTGGACGAGGTCGGGGCCGACGTCTTCGTCCTCGGCGGGTCCTTCGTGCGGCGTGTCGGTTTCGACCGGGACGGACTTCGAGACCGGCTTGGCGGTCTCCTTCGGCTGCGGGACGGACATCACGGCGCCCACGACTTCCTGCTGCTTGCGGCGGAGCTCGGCGGCGGCCTGGTCGCGGCGGCGCTGTTCTTCGGCGGCCTTGAGGGCGGCGGCCTTGCGTTCGGCGTTCCACGCGCCGAAGGCGTCGCGCATCTCGGCGATCCAGGACGACAGCGTGGCCTTGGGGTCGTCGGCGAGGGCGCCGAGGAGGCAGAAGCCGTAAGGGAAGACGAGGATCCAGGTGCCGTAGTCGCCGAGGATCGGACGGAAGACCGCGCCGTCGAGCGTCTCGCCGAGCACGCCGCCGGGGCCGCGCGGATCGAAGGCGATGGCGACGTCCCGCGCGGTGCCGAGCCACAGCGTCAGGATGGGCGCGAAGAGGATGACGCACAGGGCCATCAGCGTGACCTTGACCGGCCACAGGGTGTGCGCGCGTTGGTTGAGCGCGAACCACGCCGCGGCGAAGAGGAAGAACGGGATGAGGAAGGCGGCGTAGCCGAACAGGGCGAAGACGACCACCGCGAGCGTGGCGCCGAAGGCGCCGCACGGGTTGTCGGTCAGGGTCGCGTCGGAGGCGGCCGGCAGGCCGAAGGTCTGCTCGAGCCACTGCGGGAGGAGGTTCTGGTCGGCGGCGCCCTTGAAGAGCATCGCCACGAGCAGGTAGGCGGCGCCGAGCGCGAGCACGGCGGCGAGGATCGGTCGGCTCTCGCTGGCCGGTCGGGCGAGCGTGGCGGAACGTTTGCGGGCAGGAGCGGGCATGATTATTCGCCGAAAAGGGTGCCCTGCGAAGCGGCGTCCGCGGCGCCGGGCGGCGACGGATCGGCGTGGATGTGGCGGGGCGGACGGGTGACGCGCGCGGCGAGGGCGCGGGCGCGTTCCTGGGCGAGGCGCTCCACCATGCCGGCGAGGGCGTGGCGGATCCACTTCGGGGTGAAGGACGCGGCGGAATAGTCGCACGGACCGTAGCCATGCACGCGACCGGCCTGCAGGAGGGCGTCGTTCTGCGCGAACTCGGCTTCGCTCTCGGGCACGTAGACGGCGAAGGCCTTGCCGCCGTTCTTGCGCAGCAGCGAGAAGACGGGGACGTCGCTGGGGCCGTCGGCGACGTAGATCATGTTCTCGAAGGGCACGCGGCGGTCTTCGGGCCGGACGACGGCGTTGACGTCGATCTCGGCGTTCTTGTTCGAGCCCTTGTTGATCTCGAAGAGGAAGCGGGTCTTGATGGTGTTGTCGACCATCGCGGCGACCTGGGTGATCTCGGTCGGCAGGTCCAGCGAGAGCTCGTCCTGCTTGGTGAAGTGCGGGGGCAGCGGGTGCTCGAGGAATTCGCAGCCGTAGATGCCGTCGCAATGCTCGGCGAGCGAGGTGCCGCGGATCATCTCGGCGAGGCCGGTGCTGATGACGTAATGCTCGAGGACGACCTCGACGTTATGCTTCCGGCCGAGCTCACGGACGTGCTCCTTGAGGGCGGGGAAGAACTGCGGCAGGCCCGGGCAGAGTTCGATCTCGGCGCCGAGCTCGCGGAGGCGGCGGTTGGTCAGGCCCTTCATGAGGCCGGACTTCACGTAGCTGAGCAGGTGGTTGAGGTAGACGGAATCCTTGGGCGTGCGGATGCCCTTGCGCGCGTACAGGGCCGGCAGCTGGTTGGTCTCCTTCCAGAACTGCTCCTCGTCGACGCCGAAGGCCTTGAAAAGCGGGGTCTGCATGTACCCCGGACAGAGGGTCTTGTCGAAGTCCCACACGCAGGTGACGACGTGGGTGCCGCGGAGCGCGGGTTCCTTGGGCTGCATATCGGTCGGAAAAGGGATGAAGGTCGGGCTTGCGGAGGGGAGCCTGCCGCACTCCATTGAATAACGAACGGACGACTTCTGTCCAAGCCCGATTAACCCTCTTCTCCGATGTCCGCCGACCCCCTCCGCCCCGACCTGACCGGCTTCCGCCGCCGCCTGGCCGAGCTCGAGGGGCTGCTCGCCGACCCGGCGACGTTCGCCGACAACCGCCGGGCGGCCGCCCTCGGCGCCGAACTCCGCTTCACTTCCAAGGCGGTCAAGGCCGACGACGTGCTGGCGGGCCTGGAAAAGGAGCTCGCGGACGCCCGGACGATGGGCGCCGAGTCCGATCCGGAGCTCCGCGCGATGGCGGCCGAGGAGGTCGCCCGCCTCGCCCCGGCCGTCGAAACGGCCCGCGAACAGCTCATCCGGTCCATCATCCCGCCCGATCCGGACGATTCTCGTAATGCTCTTGTAGAAATCCGGGCCGGCACGGGGGGCGAGGAGGCCTCCCTCTTCGCCGCCGAGCTCCTCCGGGCCTACACCCGTTTCGCCGAGAAGCGCGGCTGGAAGCACGAGCTGATGTCCCTCTCGCCCTCCGACCTGGGCGGGGTCCGCGACGCGGTCCTGCTCGTCGAAGGCGAAGGCGCCATGGCCCACCTCCGCCACGAGGCCGGCGTGCACCGCGTCCAGCGCGTGCCCGCCACCGAAGCCTCGGGCCGCGTGCACACGTCGGCCGCCACGGTCGCGGTCCTCCCCGAAGCCGAAGAGGCCGAGGTGGTGCTGAAACCGGAAGACCTCGACATGTCCGTGGCCCGCGCGAGCGGCGCCGGCGGCCAGCACGTCAACAAGACGGAGTCCGCGGTGCAGATCATCCACAAGCCGACGGGGCTGATGGTCTACTGCGCCGACGAACGCTCGCAGCTGCGCAACCGCCAGAAGGCCCTGCGCGTGCTCCGCTCCCGCCTCCTCGACCTGACCCGCGCCAAGGAACGCGAGGCGCGCGCCCAGGACCGCAAGACGCAGGTGGGCTCCGGCGACCGCTCCGAGCGCATCCGCACCTACAACTTCCCGCAGAACCGCATCACGGACCATCGCATCGACCTCACGGTCCACGGCATCGAGCAGGTGCTCGAAGGCGACCTCGACGCGCTGATCGACGCGCTGTTCGACGCCGACCTGCGCCAGCGGGCCGAAGCGATCACTCAGCGCTGAAGCGGAGGCGCGCGTAATCCGGCCCGACGACGAAGTCGCCGGCCGCCGGATCACCGTCGTCGATCCAGGTGTCCACGAGCCGCAGGCAACGTTCGTACGCCTGGCCCGGTTCGGCTGGCGTGAAGATGATCGCGACCGGGCCCGCGCCCTTGGTGCCGGCGAACCGCCAGGTCCCCGCGACGGGGCATTCGGTGATGAGGACGAGGAGGCGTCGCGCCCGCTCGGGTCCGAGGGCGGCCGTGAGCTCGGCATCCGCCGGCCAGGCCTCGCGTTCGACGCGCTCCGTCAGCAGCCCGGCCCGGGCTTCGGCGAAGACCTTGAGCACGGCGTTGGCCGGCATCTGCTGCGGGATGATGAGCAGGGAGGCGGCGAGCAGGCCGAGGCCGAGGCCGATCACGCCGACCTTGAGGCCGGCCCGCAGACGAGTCTCCGTGGGCGGATGCAGGGGCTTGGCGGCGGGACTCACGGACATCGACGAAGACGATGCCCTGCCGGCGTCGGCCAGCAAGCCCGGACCCGGCCGACGCTTCCTCCTTGGAGTGCGGCCGCTTCCCCGCTTCATTGGGCGCATGGACGCGGACCATCTCCAACGCTTCGCCGGCATCGGCCGTCTCTACGGGCGCGCCGGCATGGAGCGCCTGGCCCGCTCGTCCTTCCTCGTCGTCGGCCTCGGCGGCGTTGGCTCCTGGACGGCCGAAGCCCTCGCGCGCTCCGGCGTGGGCCACCTCGCCCTCGTCGACGGCGACGCGGTCTGCGTCTCGAACACGAACCGCCAGCTGCACGCGGTGGCCGGCAACGAAGGCCGACCGAAGACGGAGGCGGTCGCCGAACGCGCCCGGGCGATCCATCCGGCGATCCGGACGACGCTCCATCAGCGCTTCCTTTCGCGCTTCAACCCGCATGAGGTGCTCGCGGATTTCGACGGCGTGGTCGTCGACGCGATGGACGCGCTTTCGCCGAAGTGCGGCCTGATCGCCGAAGCGGTGAACCGGAAGCTGCCCGTGGTCACGGTCGGCGGGTGCGCCGGACGCCTCGACGGCACGCGGCTCAAGGTCACCGACCTGCGCGATTCGCGCGACGACCCGCTGATGATGCTCGTGCGCAAGCGCCTGCGCCAGAACTTCGACTTCCCCCGCGGCAAGACGCCCTTCGGCGTCTCCTGCGTATGGTCCGACGAACCGTTCACGCAGCCGACGGATTGCGAAGGCCTGCCCGGCGGCGAGATCCCCGAAGGCGAAGACCTGCGCCCGAACTGCGAATGGGGCTACGGCACGGCCGCCCATGTGGCCGGCGCGTTCGGCCTCGCGGCCGCGGGCGAGGCGTTGCGTCTTTCGCTCTTACGCCCCGAATAGGCGCGCGAAGTTCGCGGAGGTCAGCGCGGCGGATGCCTCCGGCGTGACGCCCATGGTCCGCGCGAGCTCGGCGTTGTTACGCACGAGGTTCGACGGATGGTTCTGCTCCGTGCCGGCGGCGTCCGGCGCGAGTTCGCGGAGACGGAATTCCGGCGCGGGGCAGAGCGCGGGCGCGTCCGTCTCGACGAGGATGCGCTCGCGGGGGATGGCCGCGGCGAACTGGACGCGCAGGTCAGCCTTGCGCGGGATGAGATGGTGCGCGCTGAAGGAGAAATACGCACCGAGCTTCACGAGTTCCGGCACGAGCTCGACCGGCCCGTTCCAGCTGTGCAGCAGGAAGCCGCGCCGCGGCAGCTCGGCGGAGCGCAGGATATCCATCAGCGGCCCGATCGCCTTGACGGCATGGATGGTCAGCGCGCGGTCGAGTTCGACGGCCAGCGCGAGCTGCGTCCGGAAGGCCTGCTCCTGGGCGACGGGGTCGAAGTCCTTCACCCAGCGGTCGAGGCCCATCTCGCCGACGCCGGCGGCCGGGTGCGCGAGCAGGATGGCGCGGAGCTCCTCCTCCCAGCCGGGCGGGGCCGTGGGGACGTCCCACGGATGCAGGCCGAACGAGACGCGGTTACGCGGATCGCGGCGCGCGAGGGCGGCCACATCCGGCCAGTCGGCGGGCGCGCTGCCGTTGATCATCGCCTGACCCACGCCGTCCGCCCGGGCCTGCTCGACCGCCGCATACGGGACTTCGGCGAACTGGTAGTGGCAATGGGCGTCGCGGAGTTCCATCGGTCCGTCCGAGGCTGACCGCGGACGCCGCCGCCTCAACGACGAACCACCTTGCCCTGCCGCCCCGCCCTGCCCTATCTCCGTGGCAGGATGAAGACGCCGCCCCTGCCCGCCGAAGCGCTGATGACCGTCACCGGCCTGCCCTACCCGCTCAAGGCGAAGGGCAAGGTCCGCGAAGTCTTCGACCTCGGCACGCATTACCTCATCGTCGCGACGGACCGTCTCTCGGCGTTCGACGTGGTCATGCCCAACGGCGTCCCGGGCAAAGGCATCCTGCTCACCCAGATCAGCCTCTGGTGGTTCGACCAGGCCCGCCTCGTCTTCCCGACCCACCTCGTGCCCGACCACGCCAACGCGTTGGCCAAGGCCCTGCACGGCCACGAGCACCTGATCCCGCGCTCGATGCTCGTGCGCAAGCTCAAGCCCCTGCCCGTCGAAGCGGTCGTCCGCGGCTACCTCGCCGGCGGCGGCTTCAAGGAATACCAGAAGACCGGCGCGATCCTCGACCACCCGCTCCCGGCCGGCCTGCTCGACGGCTCCAAGCTGCCGCAGCCCATCTTCACCCCTTCGACCAAGGCCGCCGAAGGCCACGACGAGGCCATCACCCGCGCCCGCTGCGGCGAGATCCTCGGCGAGAAGGTCTTCCGCACGATCCAGGAGACCTCCCTCGCGCTCTACCGCATGGGCGCCGAACGCGCGGCCAAGGCCGGCGTGATCCTCGCCGACACGAAGTTCGAATTCGGCAGCGCCCCCGACGGCTCGCTCGTCCTCATCGACGAAGTCCTGACGCCCGACTCTTCCCGTTACTGGCCGGCCGCCACCTGGCAGCCCGGCCGCGCCCAGCCTTCTTACGACAAGCAGTTCGTCCGCGACTGGCTCGAAACCCAGCCGTGGAACAAGACCGCGCCGGGCCCGACCCTGCCGGCCGACGTCGTCCAGAAGACGCAGGCGCTCTACGCGGAGTGCCTTGAGCGACTTACGGCCTGAGGACGCGTCCCATGAAAAGCACCTGTCCGGTCTGGTCGTCCGTGATCAGATAGAAGAACGGGCGGTCCGCGACGAAACGCGGCACGAACGGACGTGACTTGGGCGGGTCAGCTCTGCCGACGCCGGCCGCGACCGGGAGCGCCGTGACGACGGCGGCGATCGTCCCCCGCTCGTTGACCTCCAGCTCCCCTTTCTGCAGGAACCCGCTCACATACAAGGGAGGAGGCGGCGCGGCGATGCCGCTGAGATCGGCGCGGCTGACGTCGAAGACGGAAGTCACCCCTAGCTTCGGCAGGATCGTGGCCAGGTCCCAATCGGCCTTGGCCTTGAACTTCGGCAACCGCACGAGGCATCGGTATTCATCGCCCGACCGCAGCATCGCATCCAGCCGCGGAGCGGTCAGGCGCGCCTCGAGCGCCGCGAGCGTCCCGCCGCCGGTCGGCAGGACGACGACCATGGAGGCCCGGTAGCCGTGATAGGGAATCGTCACGACGTGGCATCCGCCGACGCCGGGATAGTGACGAGGGTCTCCGTCGTCGTTGCCGAAAGGCACCTGCTTGGGCGTGGAGAACGCCCGGCCGTCGGCTTCGAAGGCCGCGTACCGCAGGCGGCGGCGATCCGTCATCGTCGGCACGTGGCGCGTCTCGTCGTCTACGCCGACGAACGGGGCCGGCCTCGTATCGGAGGCGTTGAACGGCTGGCTCCAATCGGCGCGCAGATGGACGACGTGCGCGAAGGCGACCCGCGTGGACTCATCGAAGAATCCGACTGGCAGGGCATTCTTGAGAATACCATCGGTCTCCTTCTCGATCAGCTGGTTGGCCTCCGCTCGCACGCCTTCCGCGTCACGCCGGAAATCCGCCTTGCGGAGCATGTCCGGCCCGTAGGCGCCCTTCAAGGTCGCGACGAAAGCGTCCTTGACCACGAAACCCTCCTGCACCCAGAGATGCCCGGCCGCGCGGTAAGCGAACACGAGGTCCGGTGAGCCGGGCTCGGCCGCCGACAGATCCGGGGCGCCAAGATGCTCCGCCGTCGCCCGGTTGAACGCGTGCAACAGGGCGAAGTCCGGATCCGGCCCCTTGGGCGCGGGCAACCGGAGCAGGCCGGCGATCTCCTTCGCCGAGACCGTGCGGCTGCCTTCGCCCAACGCCGCCAAGGCGGCCTGCAGCGAGGCCGGCGACCAGAAGGCGTTCTCCTCGGGCTTGGCGGCGGCGAGAGCGCGATGCGCGTGCGCGACGAACTCCAGGTTGCCGCCGCGCGCGTAGTCGTCGAAAGGCCTTTCGGCCGCGACGGCCAGGCACGGAAGAATCAGCGCCGCTCGCAGAAGATTCATGGATGGAGCCTAGGCGGAAGCCGGGCGGGAGCAAAGCCAAACCAGGCGGAGAGGTTGCGTCGCCTGCCGTGACCGTCATAAGCGGCGCATGGACGCCGGGAAATCGCTGCCGACCCTGCTCGCCGTGCTGAACCCGGTCGACAGGCGGGGTCGGACGAGTTACCAATCGACCATGAAGCCGACCCCGCTCCTCGCCCTCTTCCTTGCCGCCGTCGCGTCCGCCGCGCCGGAACCGAAGTTCCGTCCGCAGGAGATCGGCCAGATCGAGATCGGCTACGGCCTCGCGATCGCCGACGTCGACGGCGACGGCAAGAAGGACATCGTCCTGGCCGACAAGACCACGATCCAGTGGTATCAGAATCCCACTTGGAAGAAGCACGTCATCGCCGAAAACCTCACGAAGGAAGACAACGTCTGCGTCGCGGCCCATGACCTCGACGGCGACGGCAAGGCCGAGATCGCCGTGGGCGCGGGCTGGAACCCTGGTGATACGGTGAAGAGCGGTGCGGTGTTCTATCTCATCCCGCCCGCCGACCGCACCCAGAAGTGGGAAGCGGTGAAACTGCACCATGAACCGACCGTGCATCGCATGGCCTGGGTCGAAGTCTCCACCGGCCGCTGGGACCTCGTCGTCCAGCCCCTCCACGGCGTCGGCAACAAGGCCGGCGTCGGCGCGGGCGCCAAGCTGCTCGCCTATCGCAAGCCCGCGAACCCGAAGGACGAATGGAAGACCGAGGTCGTCAACGACGTCAGCCACATCACGCACAACCTCGAGCCCGTCCGCTGGCAGCGCCACCTCGCCCAGCAGATCCTGACGGGCTCCAAGGAGGGCATCTGGTTCAACACGTATGCCGACGGTAAGTGGAGCCACACGCAGCTGACCACCGAGCCCGTCGGCGAACTCCGCGCCGGCAAGCTGCCCTCCGGGGCCATGATCGCGACCGTCGAGCCCTTCCACGGCACGAAGTCGGCGGTCTACACGCGCGACGCCGGCGGGGTCTGGCAGCGTCGGCAGATCCTCGATGGCTATAAGGACGGCCATGCCGTCGCCTGCGCCGACTTCCTCGGCACCGGCAGCGACCAGGTCATGATCGGCTGGCGCGGCGCGAAGCCGACCGAACGCGGCATCCGTCTGCTCACCCCGCTCGACGACGCCGGCCAGACCTGGCGCACCGACGTCATCTCCACCGAGGCGATCGCCGTCGAAGACTTCAAGGCCGCCGACCTGGACGGTGACGGCAAGACCGACCTCATCGTCGCCGGCCGCCACACCAAGAACCTCATGATCTTCTGGAACGCCCGCTGAGGCGTCCCGGACAGGCATGAAAAAGCCCTCGTGAGAGGGCTTTCTGCTTTCAGGAAATAGTCCGACTAGGATTTGAACCTAGACAAGGAGAATCAGAATCTCCTGTGCTACCATTACACCATCGGACTGTCCTGAGTCGTCTGACGATGGGACTCTCGGTCGGTTCGTCAAAAAGAAAGGAGTGCCAAAAAACAGCGGAAACACGCAAGGGATAGGGGTAGGGGTGGGGGTAGGGGTAGGTAAAGGCAGTCAGGTGATGGGCATCAGAGGTGAACCGTTGGCAAGAGGAACGAGCGTCGGCCTGCTTGCGGGATGGAAATCGCGAGCCTCTCTAACTTTGTCACCTGGCAGAAATCCGTCCGGCTTGCCGCCGACGTGATCAAGCTCACCCAGCGCCCTCCGCTCAGCCGTCATCTCTGGGCGTGTGACCAACTCAGGCGCGCCGCCTTGTCCGTCCCCAGCAATATCGCCGAAGGTTATGAACGAAGAGCGGAGAAAGACACCGAGCGGTTCTACCTCATCGCGAAAGGTTCCTGCGCCGAAGTGCTCACCCAGATCAAGGTGGCGCAGCTCGCGGAGCTTATGACCCAACAGGAAGCCGCTCCCGTCTTAGCTCAATGTGAAGAGATCCTCCGCCTCGTCGCCGGAGTCCTCAAAGCCCGGCGACTAGCGCGCGAATCAAATGCGTTCGCGCCAGACAACTCCCCTGATAAGCCGCGACATTAACTACCCCTACCCCTACCCCTACCCCTACCCCTACCCCTACCCCTACCCCTACCCCTAACTTTACTTCCCTCTTCCCGGCGCCCGCTCCACCACCTTCTTCATCCGTCGCAGGATCTCGCGCAGGCGATCACGCGGGCAGCCGAAATTGAGACGGACATGGCCGGGGCCGCCGAAGTCGGCGCCGTTGCTCAGGCCGACGCCGCCCTTCTCGAATTCGGCGTGGGCGTCCTCGAAGCCGAGGGCGGTGACGTCGAACCATACGAGGAAGCTGGCCTGCGGACGCTGGCGCAGCACGACGCCGGGCATGGACTTGATCTCCTGTTCGATGAGGTCGAGGTTGCCGCGGAGATAGTCCACGCACTCGAGGCGCCACGGCTCGCCGTGGTCGAACGCGGCCTGGGTGGCGGCGAGGCCGAACATGTTCTGGTCGAGCGACAGGCCCTGGAGGACGCGACGGAAGCGCGTGCGCAGGCCGGCGTCGGGGATGATCGCAAAACCGCAGGTGAGGCCGGCGATGTTGAAGGTCTTGCTCGCGGCCATCAGCGTGACCGTGCGGGCGGCGAGGTCTTCGCCGAGCGAGGCGAAGACGATGTGCTTCGCGGCCGGATCCAGCACGAGATCGCAGTGGATCTCGTCGGAGCAGACGGTGAGCTCATGCTTGCGCACCAGGGCGGCGAGGCGGTCGAGTTCGCCGCGGTCGAAGACGCGCGCGAGCGGGTTATACGGATTGCAGAGCAGCAGCACCTTGGCGTGCGGCTGCGCGCAGGCGGCCTCGAGCTTGGCCCAGTCGAACGTCCAGCGGCCGTCGGTGAACACCATCTCAAGCTTGAGCGGGTTGCGCTCGGACAGGACCGGGGCGGTCATGAACGGCGGGTAGACCGGCGCGGTGGTGACGACGGATTCGCCCGGCTTGCTGGCGCAGCGGATGGCGGCGTGGATGCCCGGCACGAGCGAGCACATGAACGTGATCCACTCCGGCTTGATCTCCCAGCCATGGCGACGACGGACGTGGTTGACGACGGCGGCGAAGACGGAGTCGCGCTGCGCGGGATAGCCGAAGACGCCGTGGGCGGCGCGTTCGCGGATGACTTCGATCACCGCGGGCGGCGCCTTGAAATCCATGTCCGCGATCCAGCAAGGGATGATGTCCTTGTCGGCGTACTTGTGCCACTTGGTGCTGTCGGTCCCGGCGCGTTCCGGACAGCTGTCGAAATCGAAAGCCATAGTCTGAGGTGAACCTTGGATTGAAGCCGAGGACGGGCAAACGCAATCTGCCGACATGCCGTCCGCCCGTGTCATGCCCGCCGCCCTCACCGGATGCCCGGTGCGCGTCGGCTCCCTCGACGGCTTCGCGGTCGCGGTGACCACGGCGGGCGAACTGATCCTCCGGATGCCGACCCGGTCGGCGGAGTTCCGCCGGCGGCTCCGGTCTTGGGGCTGCGTCGTCGTCCCCGGCCGCCTCCCGAAAATCCGTACCGTCCGCGCCCACGGCACCCGCTTCCAGCTCAAGGTCTGGCAAGCCTGCCAGCGGATCCGTCCGGGGCGGACCGCCACCTACGGCGAACTCGCCCGGTCCGTCGGTTGCCGTTCGGCCCGAGCGGTCGGCGCCGCCCTAGGCGCCAATCCCCTCGCGGTCCTCATCCCCTGCCACCGGGTCATCAGCGCGACCGGCGCCGGCGGCTTCGCCTGGGGGTCGGCCCGCAAGCGCCGCTGGCTGCAGGCCGAACGCGATGGGCTGGCTGACTGACCTTGACCGCGGTTTCTTCGACCTGGTCTTCCCCAGGGACTGCGCGGTGACGCAGGAGCCGATGGAAGACGGGGAATGCCTGCACCTTTCCGCGGCGGGCCGCGACCTGCTGCCGCGGATCGGCGACCCGCGCTGCCTGACGTGCGGACACCCCTTCGAAGGCATCCTCGAGGGCGACCGTGCCTGCCCGCATTGCCTCGACCTCCGGCCGGCGTTCGGGAGGGCGGTCTGCGCCTTCCGTGCCCGCGGACCCGCCCGCCGGATCGTCCACCGCATCAAATACGGACGCTGTCCGTTCCTGGCCGACGACCTCGCCGCGGCGGCCATCGAAGACGAAGTCTTCCGCCGCCATCTGGCCGGGTCGGTACTCGTTCCCGTCCCGCTGCACTCCGCCAGACGGAGGGACCGCGGGTATAATCAGGCCGAGCGGATTGCCGGGCGACTCGCCGCCCTCGTCGCCGGATGCCGAGCCGAGACGCTTCTTCGCAAGCAACACGAGACCGTCTCGCAGACCCGGCTCGGCCGGCAAGAGCGCCGGAAGAATGTCGCCGGAGCGTTCGTCCTCGCCGAAGGAAAGTCCGTCGACCCGGCGAGGCGCTATGTCGTCATCGACGATGTCCTCACCACCGGCGCGACGCTGAATGCCTGCGCCCTGGCTTTACGCCAAGCCGGCGCGGAGTGCGTGGATGCGGCGGCGTTGTGTCACGGGTAGGGACAGCACCACGTGCTGTCCTAAGTGCAAAAGTGCAAATCGGCCTTTGGCCTGTGCAAAGGTGCAAATGTGAAGACATTTTCGGGTCTCAGGTCTCGGCCCTCAGGTCTCTGGTACGGGTTATCAGGTACAGGTGCGGGTGGAGGGGGAAATTCAGATCCTGAACCTGTACCCGAACCTGAACACCTGAACCTGGCTCCCGACGGCCGAGACCTGTGACCCGAAATTCGGAATGTTTTCCTACCCCTACCCCTATCCCTACCCCTGACTTGCATCCACCTTTGCACTTTTGCACGCGGCGTAGCCGCAGTTGCACCTTTGCACGGCCTTGGCGGCTATGCCGCCAGCGCCGCATCCAGTTCAGCTTCGCTGAACCCCATCTTCTTGACGACGAACTCCCTCATATCCGGCGCTAGCGGCGCCGTGAAAGTTCGCGTGATGCGCGGCGGGAAGCGGAACTCGAGCTTGGCGGCGTGCAAAGCCTGGCGGCCCATCTCGAGCGCGGCGCCGAGACGCTTGGTCCAGCCGTGCGCGACGAATTCCATGTAGAGCGAATCATCGCCGCCGTAGAGTTTGTCACCGATGACCGGCAGCCCGAGCCAGAAGGCATGGGCGCGGATCTGGTGCTTGCGGCCGGTGTGCGGCTGCACGCGCGCGAGGGTGTAGCCATTGCGCACGAGCACCGGCTCGAAGAACGTCGCGGCAGGCAAGGTGCCGGGGCCTTCGCGGACGGCGGTCTTCACCACGACCTGGCTGGTCTCGTCGGGGCCGAGCGGTTGGTCGACCATGACGGGCTCCTTGAGCTCGCCCTTGAGCAGCGCGAAATAGGTCTTGAGCACCATGCGCCGCTCCATCGCGGTCTGCGCGGCGGAGGCGGCGTCGTAATGCTTGGCGATGAGGATCACGCCGCTGGTCTCGCGGTCGAGCCGGCTGACGAGGTGCGAGACGTCCATCTGCTTCCATTCCTTCACCGCGCCGACGAGCGACGACCACGGACCGTCCTTCGACGGATGGCAGACGAGCCAGCCCGGCTTGTCGAAGACCATGTAGTCGTCGTCCTCCTCGATGAGCCACTTCGGCAACTCGGCCGGATCCACCTTCGGCGTGGTGCTGCTCGGAGGGACGAAGGAGTAGTCGGTCATCGGACGGGCGGCAGGCGATCCTGCCAGGCGTCGGGTAGCCCTTGGCCGCGCAGGCGCGCGAGGACTTCGCCGACGAGATAGAGCGAACCGAGGACGACGAGTGTCTCGCCGGGAGCGGCGCAGGTCGCCGGCGACGGAAAGAGTTCGGCGACGGACGCGCGGCGGAGCTCGCCGCGGAAACCGGCCGGCACCAGGGCGGCGAGTTCTTCGACCGAGCACGCGCGCTCGTTGTCCGGACGCACGAGCACGAGCGTGGCGGCGTGGCGCGCGGCGACCTCGACGAGCGGGCGGGCGCGTTCGCTGCCGAGCGCACCGACGATGACGGTCGGCGATGACAGGGAGGCGAGGAGCGGCTCGACGACGCGGGCGCCCTCTTCGTTGTGCGAGCCGTCGACGATCAGGCGGCGGCCGTCGGCAAGGCGGTGGGACTGCCAGCGACCGGCCCACTCGACCGTCAGCAGGGCCGCGCGGGCCTTGGCATCGTCGATGGGCAGACGCGTCGCGAGCTCGCACGCGAGCAGGGCCGCGCCGGCGTTGCGACGCTGGTGTTCGCCCGGCAGGCTGACTTCCGGCAACCCTTGCGGGAATCGATCGCGGACGAAGTACAGCGGCGCGCCGACGGCCTGGGCGCGGGCGACGATGACCGCTTCGGCTTCGGGCGGGACGTCGCCGACGACGCACGGGACGCCCGGCTTGATGATGCCCGCTTTCTCGCCGGCGATGGCCGCATGGGTAGGCCCAAGGTATTCCTGGTGGTCGAGGCCGATTGAGGTGATCACGCAGACTTCCGGCGCGCAGATGTTGGTGGCGTCGAGACGGCCGCCCAGTCCGGTCTCGAGCACGGTCACGTCGACGCGGCGGGCGGCGAACTCGACGAACGCCGCCGCCGTGATCAGTTCGAAGAACGTCGGCGCGGCCTCCGGATCTTCCGCGCGGATGGCTTCGTAGTGCGGGCGTAGCGCCTCGGCATGGGCGACGACCGCGGCGTCGGAGAGCGGGGCGCGGTCGACCTGGATGCGTTCGCCGATGGCGACGAGGTGCGGGCTGGTGTAGAGACCGACGCGGCGGCCCTGCGCGCGCTGGATCGCTTCGATCATCGCGCAGACGGAGCCCTTGCCGTTGGTGCCGGCGACATGGAAGCAAGGCGCGGCGCGCTCGGGATTGCCGAGGCGGGCGGAAAGCAGGCGCATGCGGTCCACGCCGAGGCGCGAACCCAGGTTACGTAGTCCCGTCAGCCAGCGGAGCGTCTCTTCGGGCGTCATCTCCGCGGCGGTCGCGCTCAGGCGCGGCTCTTCACGGCCTTCACCTTCACCTTACGGTGGGCGAGGGCGCGGAGGAGGCTGGCGAGCTTCGACTTCATCTCCTTGCGGTGGATGATCATGTCGATGAGGCCGCGCTTCAGCAGGAACTCCGAGGTCTGGAAGCCGTCGGGGAGATCCTGGTTGGTCGTCTCCTTGATCACGCGGGCGCCGGCGAAGCCGATGAGCGCGCCGGGTTCGGCGACGATGACGTCACCGAGGGTCGCGTAGCTGGCCATGACGCCGGCCATCGTGGGATTGGTGAGGACGGCGATGTAAGGCAGGCCGGCCGCGCGGAGCTTCGCGAGGGCGGCGCTGGTCTTGGCCATCTGCATCAGGGAGAGGATGCCCTCCTGCATGCGGGCGCCGCCGGAGGCGCAGACGACGATGCACGGGCACTTCAGCTTGATCGCGCGCTCGATGGCGCGGGTGACCTTCTCGCCGGCGACGGAGCCCATCGAGGCGCCCATGAACGAGAAGTCCATGATCGCGAGGGAGACCGGGAGGCCGTCCATCAGGCCGTGGCCGCAGACGACGGAGTCGCGGAGGCCGGACTTCTTCTGATGCTGGGCGAGGCGCTCGGGGTAGGAACCGCCGGCGGTGAACTTGAGGGGGTCCTTGGAAGCCAGCTTCTGGTCGGTCTCCTTCCAGGAGCCATCGTCGATCAGCAGGGCGATGCGGCGCTTGGTCGTCAGGCGGTCATGGTAGCCGCTGACCGGGAAGACGTTCCAGTTGGCTTCGAGATCCTTGGTGTAGACCATCTCGCCCGACTGGGGGCACTTGGTCCAGAGACCGGCCGGGATATCCTTCTTCTTAGGAGTCGGGGTATGCGTACGCTTGCGGAAGACAGCCATGGTGAATGCCCGGAGATTGAAGCGTTATCCGAGAAAGCGAAAGGGTAAACCAGCCCCTCGACCCTCGAAAACGGCCGTAAACCCGGGTTTAACCCGACCTCGCCGGCTCAGCGCGGGCCGCGCTCGGAGCCGGCGAGTCGCTCGAGGAGCTTCTCGTAGGCGTTCACGGCACGCTCGGCCATGACGAGTTCGAAGTTCTCGTCCGGGGCGTGCAGGTGAGACTCCGGCGTGAACAGGCCGATCATGACGGAATCGAGGCCGGTCTCGCGGCGGATGTCGCCGATGATGGGCACGCTGCCGCCTTCGCGGAGGTAGAGCGGGCGCTTGCCGAAGGCTTCGCCGATGGCCTTGTCGGCCTCGCGGAAAGCCTTGGCGAGGATCGGATTCTGGCCGGGCGGCGTGTTCGGGCGGTCCGGCGGGCAGACGAAGTAAGCCGCGTTGCCCTGCATCTCGATGAGGTCGACGCGCACGCCTTTCGGCGCCCGGGCATGGATAGCCGCCGCGACCTTGCGATGGATGTCGGCCGGATCCTGGCCCGGGACGAGACGGCAGGTGATCTTGGCGAAGACCTTCGAAGGAATGACCGTCTTGGAGCCCTTGCCCTGGTAGCCGCCACCGATGCCGTTGAACTCGAGGGTCGGGGCGAAGCGCACGGCTTCGAGGCCGTCGAGGCCGGGGGCGGGATGCAGCTCGTCGACGCCCAGGGCGCGACGGTAGCCGTCTTCGCTGAGCGGCAGCTTGCGGAGTTCTTCGCGCTCCCAGCGGGTCGGCTGTTCGACGCCGTCGTAGAAGCCTTCGACCGTGACGGCGTTGTCGGCGTCGTGGAGCGAAGCGCAGAGCTCGGCCAGCGCCTGGATGGGATTATAGACCGCGCCGCCGTGGAGACCGGAATGCAGGTCGGACCGCGGGCCGGTCAGGCCGACCTCGAGGCCGACGATGCCGCGGAGGGCCGTCGTGATGACGATCTGATCGGACGACGGCGAAGCGGTATCGGAGAGGATGACGCAATCGGCCTCGGAGAGCTCGGCCTTATGGTTGTGCAGGAATTCCGGGAAACTCGGGGAGCCGATCTCCTCTTCGCCCTCGATGAGGAAAGTGATGCGCAGGGGCAGGTTCGGGCAGCGCTTCAGGAGGCGGGTAAGCGCGGCGACCGCGACCAGGTGCGGGCCCTTGTTGTCGGCGGTGCCGCGACCATAGATCTTACCGTCACGGACGACCGGCTCGAAGGCGGGGGAAGTCCAGAGGTTGAGCGGGTCGGCCGGCTGCACGTCGTAGTGGCCGTAGAGGACGATGTGGGGCCATTCCTTCGGACCGCGGCGGCGGCCGAGCACGATCGGGTGGAGGGGGGTCGGGATGACTTCGACTTCGAGGCCCGCCTGCTTGAGCAGTCCGCAGATATGCTCCCGGGCGCCGTCCATCCCCGCCTTGAAAGCCGGGTCGGTGGACACGCTGGCATGCTTCACGTATTCGGTCAGTTCGCGGACGAGATCCATGCCTTCATTAGGCAAGGAACGCGCCGAAGGGCAACCCCTAGAGG
>JBJOMV010000015.1:0-29535 GCA_046052185.1 Verrucomicrobiota bacterium
CGCCAGCCTTCGGGGTTGTCCTGCCCCCTGACCCTGCCCTATGTCCCTAGGGTAACTCTTCATGCCCAGTCCGTTCTACATCACCACGGCCATCGACTACGCCAACGGCTCGCCGCACCTCGGCCATGCCTACGAGAAAGTCCTCTCCGACGTGATCTCCCGGCACATGCGCATGAGCGGGCGCTCGGTCCACTTCCTCACCGGACTCGACGAGCACGGCCAGAAGGTCCAGCAGACGGCCCTGAAGCGCGGCGTCGAACCGCAGGTCCTCGTCGATGAGATCGCCGCGGTCTTCCAGGGCATGCTGGGCGACCTGAACATCTCGAACGACGACTACATCCGCACGACCGAACCTCGGCACAAGAAGGTCGTCCAACAGTTCCTGCAGCAGCTGTTCGACCAGGGCCTGATCTACAAAGGCCAGAAGACCGACTGGTATTCGACCCGTCAGGAGCAGTTCCTCACGGACAAGGACCGGGCGCCGGACGGCTCCTGGCCGGAGATCTACGGCGAGGTCACCCAGACGACCGAAGAGAACTACTATTTCAAGCTGACGCAGTTCCAGCCTTGGCTGGTCGAGCACCTCCGCGCGCATCCGGACTTCATCACGCCGCGCTTCCGGCAGAACCAGGTCCTCGAGTTCCTGAAGGAGCCGATGAACGACCTGTGCATCTCGCGTCCGAAGACCCGTCTGACCTGGGGCATCGAGCTGCCCTTCGACACGGCGTTCGTCACCTACGTCTGGTTCGACGCCCTGACCAACTACTACTCGGCCGTCGCGGACAAAGGCCTCTGGCCCGCCGACGTCCACGTCATCGGCAAAGACATCCTCTCGCCGCCCCACGCGGTCTACTGGCCCTGCATGCTGAAGGCGCTCGGCATCGAGCCCCCGCGCCAGCTGCTCGTCCACGGCTGGTGGACGGTCAATAATCAGAAGGCTTCGAAGTCCGCCGGCAACGCCGCCGACACCCTCGGTTTCGTCGCTTCGCACGGAGCTGACGCGTTCCGTTTCTACCTCTGCCGCGAGATGGTCGTCGGTCAGGATGCCGACTTCTCGACGCTGACTTTCGAAAACCGCTACAAGGCCGACCTCGGCAACAACCTCGGCAACCTGGTCAACCGCCTGCTCAACATGGTGGGACGCAACTACGCCGGCGCCATCCCGGCCGCGGCCGCCGACGAAGAACTCGAACAGAACCTCCGTCGCCTCTGGGACGACAGCGTGAAGAAATACGCGGAGGCCTTCGCCGACTACCAGGTCAGCCACGCCCTCGAAGCCCTCTGGGTCTTCATCAGCGCGATGAACGCCTACATCGAAGCCCGCGCCCCGTGGAAGCTCGCGAAGTCCGCCGACGCCGCCGATCGCGCCCGCCTCGACTCCTGTCTCGCGCACGTGGCCGAAGGCCTGCGCCTCGTCGGCACCCTGCTCACTCCGGTGATGCCTGCTACCTGCGACAAACTCCTGACGAATATCGGACGCCCGGTAGCCACGACCTTCGATGGCCAGCTTACCTGGTCCTCCGTCTGCACGGGCTCGAAAGTAGCTGAAAAGTGCATCCTTTTCCCGCCGATCGAGGCTCCGAAGGAAACTCCGCCCGCCTGATTGGACAACGGCTGAGGATAGCCTAACCTTCCGGACATGGAACCCGTCAAAATCCTCGATGAGGCCGACCTCCTGGCCAAGGCCGAGGCTCGGGCTGGTGACCATGGTTTCGTGTCGTATGAGTTCGCGGTCCCGGAACTCGATCCGTTGGCGGTGCTGGAGACGCTCGATGAGCCGGCTCCGCGGGGTTACTTCGAAAACCCATCGCGCCGACGTTCCCATGCCGCCGGCGCCCCCGTGCGACAGTGGCGTGGTCGGGGAGAGAAACGCTTTGCGGAGGCCGATGGCTGGCTGAGGGAACTCGATGCCGAACTCACGTGCGTCGGTCACCGTCCACGCGTGATCGCGACCTTCCCTTTCTATCCCGGAACGGAACTCGAAGGCGCCGAAGCCCGGATGTTCCTGCCGGGATGGCAGGTCGTCAGTGAAGATGGCGTCACCACGGTCACGCTCGTCGAACCTGCCGGCCCCGGCTGCGCCGCCCGCCTCGCCGTGCGCGCCGACGGATTCCGACGCTTCAGCTACCGCTCCACCCCGCCTTCGCCGCGTGCGCCGGTTCCGACGGTCCTGTCGGAAGTCGGCGGCGCCTGGTTTCCTTCGGCCGTCCTGCGGGCGACCGAACTCATCAAGGAAGGCTCGTTCGAGAAGATCGTCCTGTCGCGGGCCTTCGACTGGCGACGCAGCGAGCCCTTCAGCGCTTACGCGACCCTGCACCGGCTCCGTCGGGGCAATCCCCAGTGCCACACTTTCCTCGTCGACGAAGACGAAGGGTGCCTCGTCGGCGCGACGCCCGAGACGTTGCTCTCCCTCTTCGACGGCGCGGTGCGTTCTGAATCGGTGGCCGGCACGACCCGTCGCGGCGAATCGGCGTCCGAAGACGCCTCGCTCGCCGAAGCCTTGCTGACGAGCGACAAGGATCGTCGCGAACATACGGCGGTGACGGCTTCGATCCTCCGCCGCCTGCGCATGGTGGGCGTCCTCGCCGCGACCTCGCGCAACGCCGAACTCCTCCGTCTCGGCAACGTCATGCACCTGCGCACGCCGATCGAAGGCACCATGCCGGCGGATCGCCGGTTCCTCGAAGTCGCGGGCGAACTCCATCCGACGCCGGCGGTCGGCGGCAAGCCTCGCGCCCTCGCGCTTCCCTTCATCCCTGGCTTCGAGCCCCATCAGCGTGGCCTCTACACCGGCGCCGTCGGCTGGGTCCGTTCGGATGGACAGTCCGGCAAACTCTTCGTCGCCCTGCGCTGCGCCCGGCTGAAAGGCTCCTCGGCCCGCGCCTTCGCCGGCGCCGGCATCGTCGCAGGCTCAGACCCGGGCGCGGAAGCCACCGAGACCGAGATGAAGCTGCGTACGATCCTCGAAGCGCTGATCTGAGGATGAAGGTCGTCCTGCAACGAGTCCTCCGCGCTTCCGTGACCGTCGACGGAGTCGTAAGCGGCGCGATCGGCGCCGGTTATCTCCTGCTGGTCGGTATCGCCGCAGGCGACGACGAATCGACCGTCCGCCGCCTCGCCACGGACGTCGCGAAGGCCCGTCTGATGCCTGACGGCCAAGGCAAGATGGGCGTCAATCTGCGCGACGCCGGCGCCGACGCCCTCGCGGTGAGTCAGTTCACGCTCTTGGCGGACTTCTCCAAAGGCAATCGCCCCTCCTTCAACGGCGCGGCCCGACCTGAAGTCGCCCGGCCGTTGTTCGACCTGTTCGTCGCCGAGCTTTCGACGCACCTCGGACGACCCGTCCCGACGGGCGTCTTCGGAGCCGATATGCGCGTCGAACTCGTCAACGATGGTCCGGTGACGGTCGTCCTGGAGTAGTTTAGGCTTAACCTCCGGTCGGCTTCGTCCTACCCCTCTGCTCCTGCCATGCTCTCCGTCCGCATCATCCCCTGTCTTGACGTCCATGGCGGCCGCGTGGTCAAGGGCGTGAAGTTCGAAGAGCTGCGCGACGCCGGCGATCCCGTCGCGGTCGCCGCGGCCTACGAGAAGCAAGGCGCCGACGAGCTCGTCTTCCTCGACATCACCGCTTCCAGCGACGAACGTCGCACCATGGTCGACGTCGTCGAACGGACGGCCGACCAGGTCTTCATGCCGCTCACCGTCGGCGGCGGCCTCCGCTCCGTCGAGGACATCCGGACGATGCTCAACGCCGGCGCGGACAAAGTCTCCCTCAACACTTCGGCCATCAAGGATCCCGCCTTGGTCAAGGAAGCCGCCCGCAAGTTCGGCAGCCAATGCATCGTGGTCGCCATCGACGCCAAGAACGTCGGTCCGGGTAAATGGGAAGTATTCACCCACGGCGGCCGTAATCCGACGGGCCTCGATGCCATCGCCTGGGCCAGGCAGGCTCACTCCCTCGGCGCCGGCGAGATCCTGCTCACCAGCATGGACCGCGACGGTACGGCCGCCGGTTACGACATCCCTCTGAACCACGCCGTCTCCTCGGCCGTGGAAGTCCCCGTCATCGCCTCGGGCGGCGCGGGCAATCTGGACCATATGGCCGACGTCCTGAAGCAAGGCGGCGCCAGCGCGGTGCTCGCCGCGAGCATCTTCCACTTCGGAACCTACACCGTCCGTCAGGCCAAGGAGCACCTGCGTGCCGCCGGCCTGCCCGTCCGTCTTTAAGCGCTGGTCGGCGGGACCGCCTTCGGCATCACCAGGATCTTATCCAGGCGGTGGCCGTCCATGTCGACGACCTCGAAGATATGGCCTAAGGCCTCGACGCGGTCGCCCTCGTTCGGGATGCGGCCGAGGGTGCGCATGATGAAGCCGGAGATGGCGGTGAAGCGTCCGGTGCCCTCGCCCGGGAAACGGCCGACGATGCCCGTCGCCTCGCGGAAATCATCGAGGGTCACGATGGCGTCGACGATCCAGCTGCCGTCTTCACGTCGACGGATCGGCTTAGGCTGGGCGACGGGTGAGCCTTCGTTCGGCAGTTCGCCGACGACTGATTCGAGGACGTCATTCAGCGAGACCACGCCACGGACCCGTCCGAACTCGTCGGTCACGAGCGCGATATGGATCTTATCCTTGCGGAATTTCTCGAGCAACTGCGTGCCGGTGCACTGCGGCGGCACGGTCGGCGGCTCGGTCAACAGGTCCTTGATGGAAGCGCTGCCGGCCAAGGAAAGATTCGCCCAGAGGCGCTTCACCGAGACCACGCCGAGCGGACGGTCCGGCGAACCGCGGAAGACCGGGAACCAGGTGTGACCGGAGGCGACGACTTTGCGCCAGTTCACCTCGTCGGAGTCATCCAGATTGAGCCAGACGACGCGGTTGCTGGGCGTCATCAGGCGTTCGGCGGTGATGAGATCCAGCGACAAGGCGCCGTGGACCATGCGATGCTCGGCGGCGTGCAGGACGCCGGAGGCCATGCCCTGGTCGACCATCATGCGAAGCTCATCTTCGGACATCGTGTCCTCGGGCGTGCGCTTCCGGCCGAAGAGACGTAGGATGATGTCAGCGAAAAAGCCGAGCGTGCTCACCAGCGGAGAAGCCAGCAAGGAGACCAGCATCATCGGCCGGGAGAGCATGACCGCCAATCCCTCGGGATCCGAGAGGCCGAGGCGCTTGGGCACGATCTCAGCGCAGATGATCGTGAGGGAACCGATCACGAAGGAGACGCCCATCCGGGAGAGGTTGGCGGCGTTATCGTGCAGCCAGGTGAACGAACTGGCCTCCAGGTGAGGTTGCAGGGCGGCGGCGATGGGCGCCCCGCCGAAGGTGGCGGCGATGATGCTACCGAAGGTCAGGCCGACCTGGACGGTGGAAAGGAACTTGGAAGGGTTCGCGAGCAGTTCCAGGGCCGCCTTGGCGCCCTTGCTGCCATCTTCGGCCAGACGGGTCAGGCGACGACGGTTGGACGACACCAGCGCCATTTCCGAGAGCTCGAAAACACCGATGGTCACCCAGCAGGCCAATATGACGAATAATTCCACGAAAACAGGGCTACGGACTCCCCTGTGGACAGTCAAATCCGCTTGTTCACCCCAACCCTAGGCCTAGGTTTAACCCTCAATGGCGACTCATTTCGAGGCAATCATCGTCGGCAGCGGCATCGGGGGGCTGAGTTTCGCGCTCAACCTGGCCGAGCGCGGGCATGCCGTCGCCATCGTGACGAAGAAGACCAGTTCTGAGTCGAATACGAACTGGGCCCAAGGCGGCATCGCCTGCGTGACCGATCAGACGGACGACTTCGCCAGCCACGTCCAGGATACGCTCACCGCCGGCGACGGGCTCTGCGACCTCGCGGCAGTCCGCCACATCATCGAAGCCGGCCCCGCCCGGGTCGCCGAACTCATCGCCTGGGGCGTGCAGTTCGAGAACGGCGCCGACGGCCGGCCTGACCTCGGTCGCGAAGGCGGCCACTCGAAGCGACGCATCCTGCACGCGCGCGACATGACCGGCCGCGCCATCGAATCGGCGCTCCTCCGGGCCATCGCCCGTTCGCCCAAGGTGAAGATGCTGGAACACCACCTCGCGATCGACCTGATCACGCGCGCCAAACTGGGCCTCTGCCCGGTCGGAGCCAACGAGGATCGCGTCCTCGGCCTGCACGTGCTCAACACCAAGGCTGGCCGCGTCGAGACCCTCTCCGCCGCGACGGTGGTGCTGGCGACGGGCGGCACCGGCCAGGTCTACCAGTTCACCACCAACCCTGACATCGCCACGGGAGACGGCATCGCGATGGCCTATCGCGCGGGCGCCGAAGTCCGTGACATGGAGATGGTGCAGTTCCATCCGACGGCCCTGAAGGCCCCGGACGGCGGCCGCGCCTTGATCTCCGAAGCCGTGCGCGGCGAAGGCGCGATCCTGCGCGACCTTTCCTTGCGGGCGTTCATGAAGGACTTCCATCCGCTCGGCGATCTCGCCCCGCGTGACATCGTCGCCCGCGCGATCGATTCCGTGATGAAGAAGGACGGCGCGCCTCACGTCCTGCTCGACGCCACGCAGGTCGCCAGGGGCCACCTGCCCGAACGTTTCCCCCACATCTACGAGACCTGCCGCAAGGCCGGTTTCGACCTCGCGAGCGAGCCCGTGCCCGTCGTACCCGCCGCCCATTACCTCTGCGGGGGCGTCGCCACCGACCTGAAGGGTCAGACCACCTTGGCGGGTCTCTTCGCCGTCGGCGAAGTCGCCTGTACGGGCCTGCACGGGGCCAACCGCCTGGCTTCAAACTCCTTGCTCGAAGCGGTCGTACTAGCCCATGACGGCGCCGCCGCAGCCCACGCAGAGATCCTTCGGACGACGCCGCCCGCCGGCGCCCTGCCCGCCTGGATCGACGGTTCGGCCGGCGATCCCGATGAACGCGTCGTGCTGACCCACAACTGGGACGAGCTCCGCCGCACGATGTGGGATTATGTCGGCATCGTCCGTTCGACGAAGCGACTGCAGCGCGCCCGGACGCGCATCGGCACCTTGTCCGACGAAGTCCGCGAGTACTACTGGAATTTCCGCGTCGAACCTCGCCTGCTGGAACTGCGCAACCTGATCCAGGTAGCCGAGCTCATCATCGACTGCGCGCTGCAACGTCGGGAAAGCCGCGGCTTGCACTTCACCCTCGATTATCCGGCGAAGCTGGCCGAAGCCCGGCACACTTCCGTCCGTCGCCCGCTCGGCCGCGCATGAAGATCGCCATCGTCGGAACCGGAGCGCTCGGTGGCTGGTATGCCGGCCTGCTAGCCGAAGCCGGTCATGAGGTTCATTGCCTTGCTCGCAGCGACCACGAAACGATCACCCGGGACGGCCTGACCCTCCGCCACAAAGGAACGCAACGCGTCGTCCGCGTCGCCTCCGCCACGCCTGAAGCCGCCTCGATCGGGCCGTGCGACCTGGTCGTGGTGACGCTCAAGTCCACCTCCAACGACGCCCTGCCTAGACTGATCAACCCCTTGCTTGGCCCGGTCACTCTCGTCGTGACCCTCCAGAACGGCATGGGCAACGTCGAAGCCCTTGCGAGACTCCTACCTGCCGAACGGATCGTCGCCGGGCTCTGTTTTGTCTGCATCAACCGACTGGCTCCGGCCGTCATCGATACCACGCTCGCCGGCTATGTCCGCATGGCGGCGGCGGTCGGCCCGATCAACCCTGCCGTCGAACGCTGCGTCGCCATCTTCGCCGCTGCCGGGGTCGACTGCCAGGCCGAGGCCTCCCTTGAAGCCGTATTGTGGAAGAAACTCTGCTGGAACATCCCCTTCAACGGCCTCTCCATCGCCGGCGGGAGCATCACGACGGACCTCATCCTCGCCGACCCCGCGCTCAACGAGCGAGCTTACCTGCTGATGAAAGAAGTCCAAGCGGCGGCCCTTGCCCGCGGACATGGGTTCGAAGACAGCCATATCAAGCGTCAGTTCGTCGTCACCGTCGGCATGGGTCCTTATCGTCCGTCGAGCCTGATCGATTTCGTCGAAGGTCGGGACGTCGAAGTCGAAGGCATCTGGGGCGAACCCTTACGACGTGGGCTTGCCGCCGGCGTGGCGATGCCTGAGACCGAGAAGCTGGTGGCCGAGATCAAGGCCCGGATCGCCGCCCGCAAGTAAGGCGTCAACGGCCGAGCTTCCCTAGCTGCTCACGGACAAGGTCGGCAACACGCTCCTTGGACAGGAAGCTGGCATGCGCATCCGAGATCACGTCAAACGAGTCCAGCACCCTGCCGCTCCGGTCCGCCAAGGTAAGGCGCAGCGAAACCTTGCCCACGGGCAGGCCCGAGCTCACCGGACGAGCGGACCATGCGGCGTACAGGATCGCATCCGCTCCGGCGGGCTCAGTGGCCGCCACATATCCGCGGGACCGGAGCACCCGGACCGATGTGTCATGGATCACGTCGCCGCAAAGGGCCAGGGCTGGCGAAGGGGCGCCGACGGCCTCCTCGACATAGACGCTTCGCACCTGGACAGGCGGGGCGTCCGGACCGGTGCAGCCGACCAGACCGAGCGCAAGGCAGCCCAGAAAGCGGAGGGTCGCCTGCCTGAATCGGTGCATAACTTGTTTATTACCCGTTCTCGCCCCGCGTCCAGCAGGGACATGATGGGACGGGTTGACCTTTGCGCCCAGCGGAGGTCCCCTCTCCCTCCATGGCCCGAGTCCAAGCCGTCACGTTCGACCTCGCAGGCACCCTGCTCTTCCCGCACCCCTCGGTGGGTGGGGTATACGCCGCGTGCGCCCAAGCCCATGGCGTCGAGATCCAAGCCGCGGTCCTGGATGCGGCCTTCCCGTTGGCTTTCAAAGGCGGCCCGAAGAACGCCAAGCCCGAGGTCTTCTGGCGCGAAGTCGTCCAACGCTGCTTCGGCCCCGCGCTCCCGTCGTCCAAGACCGAGCTGGTCTTCCAAGCCTGCTGGGAAGCCTTCGCGAAACCCGAAGCCTGGCGACTCGCCCCCGGCACCCTTCAGGCGATCTCGGCGATTCGCTTCCTCGGCGTCCGCGTCGGCGTCCTTTCGAACGCGGACGCGCGGATGCGCAAGGTCCTCGAAGGACATGGGCTCATGAAGCATCTCGACGGCGTCTTCCTTTCGGAGGAGACCGGCTACGCGAAGCCCGACGCCCGCGCGTTCGGTCAGGCCGCGCGAGCCTTGGGCGGAGCGGTCTCCGGCCTCGTGCATTTCGGCGACAGCCCGACCGAGGACGGCGAAGGCGCCCGTGACGCCGGCGCGACCGGCGTGGTCGTGGGCGGAGCGCACGCTCCGGAGCGTTGCCTGCGCAACGAACGCATCTCCGAGGCTCCATACGCCGTACGCGCCCTGCTCACGGAAGGAAAACTCAAGGGCAAGTTCTCGCGCACCGTCCAGAACCTCCTCGCCAACCTGCGCGGCCTGCCGGAAGACCGCGGACGTTCCAGCGACCGTCCGCTCAAGACGATCGACGATGCGGTGCAGGACGCCTTCAAGAAGCTGCGCCTGGACAAGCCCGTCCCCGAGACGGCCATCGTCGCGCACTGGCTGGAGCTGCTGCCGCTGAAGCTCGCGAAACGCTCTGCCCCGCTCCGCGTGCTCGAAGGCGGCAAACTCGTCGTGCAGTGCGAGAATTCCGTCATCAAGTCCGAGATCCGCTTCCACGAACGCGCCATGCTGGCGAAGATCAGGCTCCTGCGCGGCTGCCAGGAGGTCCGCGCGATCAGCTTCGTCAACGCCTGATCAGTTCGCCTTCGGCTCGAACGGACGCTGGAAGACGTCCTTGAAGTCGTACACGTCCTTGAAGTCATCGAGGTCATCTTCCTCGGAGCGCCCGAACAGGCCGGTCTCGATGATGTTGAAGACCACGTTGCCGACGTCGACGGACTTACGCAGGCCCCAGTTATGGAGCAGCGGATAGGACATCGGGCCGTAGGTCTCGAGCACGTGCTGACGGAAACCTTCGAGCAGTTGCGGACCCGAGACATGGCGGTTCACGATGCTCTTCCCCTTCTTGGGTTCGCCGTGGACGATCTTCTGGGCGTGATCGAGGCCGAGACGCACGACGTCATAGGCCTGCGGCTGATAGCGGGCGTCCTTCAGGCGGATGAGTCGGACAGCTTCGTCGAAATCCATGATCAGAGCTTGGCGAGTTCGGCGAGCAGCCGGGCGTTCTGGGCTTCGGTGCCGACGGTGAGGCGTAGCCAGCCCGTCATGCCGTAACCGCGGAGCGGACGGACGATGACGCCCGCCTTCTGCAAGGTCGTGAAGGCCTCTTCGGCCTTCGGAATCTGCGCCGCCAGGAAGTTGGCCTTCCCGTCGATGAAGGCGAAGCCGAGCTGCTTGAGGCCGGCGGAGAGCTGGGCGATGCCGGCGGCATTGACCTCACGCGTGCGCCGCACGAAAGCGTCGTCGTCGAGGGCGGCCTCGGCGGCGGCCAAGGCCGGCAGGTTGACGTTGAAGGGCTGGCGGACGCGGTTGAGCAGTCCGCAGACCTCGGTCGAACCCATCAGGTAACCGACGCGCAGGCCGGCGAGCCCGTAGGCCTTGGAGAAAGTGCGGGACAGGACGACCTTACGGCCGGACTTCATCAGGGGACGCAGATCCGCCGAAGCCTCGAGGTATTCCGCATAGGCTTCGTCGAGGCAGAAGATGACGTCTTCCGGCAGCGAGGCGGCGAAAGCCAGGATGTCCGCCGGATCGTCCGTGCCGCCCGTCGGATTGTTGGGGCTGGCCAGGAAGACGATGCGGGTCTTGGCCGTGACCGCGGCGCGCATGGCCTTCAGGTCATGACGGTAGCCGGGCATCGGCACTTCCACCGGGGTGGCGCCGAAGAGCATCGTGGCGAGCTTGTAGACGATGAAGGCCTGCGAGCCGAAGACGACCTCGTCGCCGGGACGGAGGAAAGCCTGGGCGAGCAGGATCATCACCTCATTGGAACCGTTGCCGATGACGAAGTTGCCGGGCTCGAGCGCCCACTTCTTCGCGAGTTTCTCGCGGAGGAAAGTGCAACCGCCGTCCGGGTAGAGGTGACAGTTATCGAGGGCCTTCTTGGCGGCGGCGAGGCCCAGGGGCGAAGGGCCCAGCGGGTTCTCGTTGGAAGCGAGCTTGATGACCGCGGAAGGCTCCAGCCCGAATTCCCGGGCGACGACTTCGATGGGCCGGCCAGCCTCGTAGACGGGCTGGGTCAGCACAGGGCGATTGGCGAGGTCGGCGTAGGTGGCCATGCGTAGGACACTCATGAGGGAGAATCCCCTCAAGGCAAGCGTCCGCATGCCGCCTCCCCGCTTGCCAGCGAGGGGGGCGGCAGGTAGACGAACGCACATGAAGATCATCGTCACAGGAGCCTCCGGATTCCTTGGCCGCGAAGTCTGCCTCGCCGCCTTGCGGCGCGGCCACGAGGTGCTGGCGCTGGGCGGCTCCCGCGCGCCCGTGGTGCCCGGCGTGGCGCAGGCCCGTGCTTTCGATCTCTGCTCCGAAGCGGCCCTCGAAGCCCTCGTGCTCGAAGAGTTCCCGCACGCCGTCGTGCATTGCGCCGCCTTCCCGACGATCGAAGCATGCCAGGCCGACCCCGCCCGAGCCCAGGTGCTCAACGCCGAAGTCCCGAAGAAGCTCGCGCAGCTCTGCTTCCATCTGGGCGCGAAGCTCATCCATCTTTCCACCGATACCGTCTTCGACGGCGTCGCCGGCTCTTATCAGCACACCGACCTGCCCAAGCCGCTCAATCTTTACGGCGAGACCAAAGCCGCCGCCGAAGTCGAAGTCCTGCGCTACGGTCGCGAGCACGCCGCCGTCCTGCGCACCTCGCCGATCATCGGTAATTCGGTGAGCGGTGACCGCGGCCTGCATGAACGGCTCTTCGTCGCCTGGAAAGAAGGCCGCCCCACTTCCCTCTTCACCGACGAGATCCGCCAGCCGGTCGAAGTCTCGAATCTCGCGGACGTGACGATCGAACTCTGCGAAAGGAATAACCTATCGGGCCTTTACCATTGGGCGGGCACCGAAGCCATGAGCCGTCACGAGATCGGCGTCCGCATCGCCCGTCACTTCGGCTTGGATGCCGACAGCCTGGTACGCCCGATCACCCGGGCGGAAGTCCCGGCCGCCGCCGCCCGTCCGCGCGACCTCAGCCTGAAGTTGCACCCCCTCGCCGGCAAGCTGCGCACCCAGGCCCAGTCCTTCGAAGACCAGCTGGCGCAGTTACGCGTCCCGCGGGGAAGCGAAGACTGGTACGAACAGGTCACCGGCCGAAAGGTCGTGCGTCGTCTCGAAAAGGGCATAGACTTCTGAGGATGGACGTACTGCCCCGCCAAGCCGCCGACGCCGTCGTGAACATGGCGGCCGACCAGATGCTCCTCGAGCACTACCCTGCGCCTGATCGCGTCCGCTTCCGGGCGTTCGCTTGGTCTGAGCCCAGCTATACCTTCGGCGTCTCGCAGTCATGGGCCAAATACCGCGCCCTGGTACCTGCGAACTTTCCGTTGGTCCGACGCTGCACCGGCGGCGGCCTCGTCTCACATCTGGACGATTGGACCTTCGCCCTGGTCATCCCGCCCGCGCACCCGCTTTTCAAAGCCGACGCGATGGCGACTTACGCCGCGGTCCACGAGGCACTGCTTGCCGCCCTGGTCGCCCAAGGACAGCCGGTGAAGCTTTCGCCCGTCCCGGAAGGCCAGCGGGAGTTCCAAGCACCTGACGCCTGTGCTCAGCGCGCCGAGCCCAACGACCTCGTCCGATCCGACGACGGCCGCAAAGTGGCGGGCGCCGCGCAGAAGCGTAACCGGCACGGCTTGCTCATCGAAGGCTATGTGTGGAAGCCGTTCCTGACGGGTTGCGACTGGCTTCGGTTCGAAAAGGATTTCGCCACGCAGCTGGGTCGCATCCTCCAGAGCGCGCCGGTCGACGTCGCAGAGCCGACTTACGACCAGTTCGACCACGAGGGCACCTGGGCCAAGTTCGCCTCGAAGGAGTGGAACGAGCGGATTTAAGCGAACAGGTCTAGTTCCGGACCCGCTTCCTTGCCCGTCGGCTTGGCCGCAGGAGCCTTCTTCGGCGCAACCGAGGCTTGGACCTGAGCTGAGGCTGTCGTGGCCTTGGCGGGCAAGCCAGAACCTGCCTCGAGGCCACCCAGGATCTCGCGGGCACGCTGGACCACGGCCGGTGGCATGCCGGCGAGGCGGGCGACCTGGATGCCGTAGGAACGGTCCGCGGCGCCGGGTACGACCCGACGGACGAAGACGATCTCATCCTGCCACTCCTTGACGGCGACGGACCAGTTCCGCAGACGCGGACGATCCGCGGCCAGCTTGGTGAGTTCGTGATAATGGGTGGCGAAGAGCGTGCGGGGGCCGGCGGAGCCTTCGCCATGGAGATGTTCGGCGACGGCCCAGGCGATGCTGATGCCGTCATACGTGCTCGTACCACGGCCGATCTCGTCGAGGACGACGAGCGAACGGGCGGTAGCGTTATTGAGGATGTTGGCGGTCTCGTTCATCTCGACCATGAACGTCGAGTTGCCGCGCGAGAGCTCATCGGACGCGCCGACGCGGCAGAAGATGCGGTCGACGAGGCCGATGCGGGCCTTGGTGGCCGGGACCCAGCAACCCAGATGCGCCAGCAAGGCGATGAGCGCCACCTGACGGATATAAGTCGACTTGCCCGCCATGTTGGGCCCGGTCAGCAAGGCGATCTGCTCGCCGGAACCGGCGAGGCGGGTGTCGTTCGGCACGAAGGAGCCGGCACCCGGACGGGCCTGCAGCATGCGTTCGACGACGGGATGACGCCCCTGGTCGATCTCCAGCACGTCGGAATCATCGACGACCGGCTGGCACCAGTTGGCTTCGCGGGCGAGGTCAGCCCAGCCGCGCAGGACATCGACTTCGGCCACGACGAGAGCGGTGGCGAGCAAGGCCTCGGTACGGGCGACGACATCAGCGAGCAAGGCTTGGAAAAGTTCGGTCTCGCGGGCGAGCGCCTGCTCGTCGGCGCGGAGCACCTCGCGCTCCTTGGCGCGGAGTTCCTCGGTGGTGAAGCGCTCGGCGTTCACCATGGTCTGCTTACGGATATAATCCGCCGGGACGGCGGCCAGGTTGGCCTTGGTGATCTCGATGGCGTAACCGAAGGCACCGTTATAACGGACCTTCAGGGACTTGATGCCGGTGCGGTTCTGCTCGTTGCGCTCGAAATCCGCGATCCAACCCTTGCTGTCCGAAGCGAGCGAGCGAAGACGGTCGAGTTCCGCATCGAAACCGGCCCGCAAGGCGCCTCCTTCGGTCAGGTCGACCGGAAGTTCATCGCCGAGCGCGGTCTCCAGTCGGGTCAGCAGGGCCGGCTCGGTCTCGATGCGGTCGGCCAACGCGGCAAGGGTGCCTCCTGGCAAGGCTTGCAGTTCCTCACGCAAAGGAGGCAGCGAACGTAACGTGTCACGGATGCCCCCGAGTTCGCGCGGATTGCGCAGGCGGTTCTGCAGGCGGGCGAGGATGCGGGCGAGATCGCGCACGCCGCGCAAGGCCTCGGCGACGCGCGAGGCCGCTCCGGGGTGGCGGACGAATTCGCCCACCGCGGCCTGCCTACGGGCGATGAGCGCCAGATCGGTGGAAGGCTCGGCGAGCCACAAGGCCAGCAGGCGCGCACCCGCAGGCGTTTCCGTCCGGTCGATCGTCTCCAGCAACGAACCTTCGCGCGCGCCGCCTGACGCAGCGAACAGCTCCAGGTTGCGCGATGAGGCGGCATCCAGAAGAACCGAGTCGCCGAGCTTGGTCTCGATCAGGCGGAACAGGTTCTTCGGACGATCGCACAGCGAGTCGGTGACGTAGCCCAATACCGCCCCGGCGGCGCCAAGCGCGGGGTGTTCGTCGGTCAGACCGAAGCCGGCCAGTCCGTGGACGGAGAGCGTCTGCGCGACGAGGCGGGCGCCGGCGGCACCGTCGAAGTTCCAGCCCGGCAGGCGGGAGACCGCCCTGCCCTGCAGGAAGACTTCCAGAGCTTCGCGATCGGCCGCGGACGGCTCGAGGCCTTCAGGCAGGATGATCTCACGGGGGGAGACCGAATGGAGCAACGGAAGCAGACGCGAAGGGCTGCTATCGGAAGCCAGCCGGAAATCGGCCGTCGAGACGTCGAGCCAGGCGGCGTGCCAGCCTTGCTTGTCCCAGCAGAGCGCGGCCAGGTAGTTGCCGCGACGCGAGTCGAGCTGAGAATCCTCCAGCGCCGTGCCTGGAGTCAGGATGCGGGTGAGTCCGCGGCGTACCAGCTTGCCGGCGACGGGGGCTTCGAGCTGATCGCAGATCGCGACCTTCCAGCCGGCGGCCAGGAGCCGGTTCACGTAAGCCGGGGCGGCGTGGTGCGGGAGGCCGGCCATCGGCGTCTCGTGTCGCTTCGTGAGCGTCAGGCCGAGCACCTTGGCGGCGACCTCGGCGTCGTGGCCGAAGACCTCATAGAAGTCGCCGAGGCGGAAAAGCAGGATCGTGCCTTCCGCGAGTTTCTCACGGAATTCACGGTACTGCCGCTGCATCGGGGTTTCCTTCTCCACGCGAAGGAGCGAAAGCCCCGGGAGGGTCTCCGCAAGTGCGGACTACCGGCCCCGGCCCGGAGAGGCCGGGAAGTTGCTCACATCAGCTGGGCGGCGAGTTCGGACAAGGCGCTGCGTACCCCGCTGAGCAGGCGGACGTTCGCCGTGATGGCGTGGCCCTTCATGCGCTCGTGGGTGTGGATGAGCCCGTTGGACTTGCCGTCGAGATAAGGGGTGTCGACCTGGTCAAGGTCACCGATGAGGACGACCTTGGAGCCTTCCCCGATGCGGGTGATGACGGTCTTCGCCTCATGCGGGGTCATGTTCTGGGCTTCGTCCACGATCATGAAGGCATGGCCGATCGACCGACCGCGGATGAAGGTCATCGCCTCGATCTCGATGAGGCCGGAGTCGATGAGCCACTGGTAAGGCTTGCGCGGCTGGTTGATCGCCTGGAACTGGGAGCCGAAGATCGGCTGGGGCGTCTTCATCGCCTGGGCCTTCTTCTGGCGGCGCTGCGTATCGGTGGCGACGGCTTCCTTCGCGGTCGGGGTCGCGGCGGCGTTGCCGTTCTTGGAGAAGAGCACCTCGAGATTATCGAAGTAAGGCTGGATGTAAGGCGAGAGTTTCTCCTCCTTGGAGCCGGGCAAGGCGCCGATGTCCTTGCCGATCTGGACGACCGGACGCGAGACGTAGAGCTTCTTATAAGGGGAGAAATCGCTGAGCACCTGGGACAGCGCGGCGGCGATCGAGAGGAAGGTCTTGCCGGTGCCGGCACGGCCGAAGCAGGTGACCAGGCGGATCTCCGGATTCAGCAAGGCGTCCAGGAAGATCCATTGCTCGAAGTTCTTCGGGATGACGCGCATGCCGCGGGGCATCTGCAGCCCCTTGCGGGCGCCGCTGTCGGACGACATGAACTCGCGGTAGAGACCCAGCGGGACGAAGGCGCCTTCGCCGAGGTGGCGGGCGGGTTCGCTCCAGGAGTCCGAAGTGAACATCACATACTCGTTGATCAGCAGCGGCGGCTCTTCCTTCACCTTCACCTGGACTTGGCCGAGTTCCCGGAAATCGCGCATCGCGGCGGCGGTGACCTTGATCGTGCGGTAGTCGCCGACGTCGCTGGTCTCGACGCGGTCGTTGCGGTAGTCTTGGACCTCGAGACCGAGGGCCTGCGCCTTCAGCGCCATGCAGGCGTCCTTGGTCACGAGGATGACCTGACCTTTGGAAGTGTCGCGGAGATAGATCGCGGACGCGATGATGCGGTGGTCCGGCGCGTCGACCTGCATGAAGACCGCGCGGAGGCGTTCGGCCTTCGGGCCGCTGAAGTGGTCGCGGATGAGCGCCTCGTTGATCACGATGCGCAGTTCGCCGCCGTCGCGGAGATCCGCGTGGAGCGTGCCCGGCTTGGAGGGATCGCCGTCGACGATGTCCTTCAGGGAGCGATTCTCGAAGAGCGCCCGGATGGCTCGGTTCACGCGGCGCGCGCTGGCGCCGAGCTGGCCTTGCTGGGTCTTCAGACGATCGAGTTCGGACAAGACCTCGACAGGCACGGCGACGATGTGCTCATCGAACTTGAACAGGGACTCGGGATCGTGAATCAGTACGTTGGTGTCCAGGACGTAAGTCTTTTTCACGTCCTGCATGGTGTCCCGTCGCCGAGGGCGGGCAACCTGTAAAAACTTATTTCGGCGCATCGATAGCGCGAAGGTAATCCCAGCTATAGATGCCGGTCCGGTGCCCGTCGCTGAACTCGAAACTCACCGCATAGTTGCCCACGCGGCTCATCCCCGTCACCGTGACGCCGGGGAACCGACGGGGCCCGTCGCCGCCCCAGCGCTGGCCGAGGATGTCCACCTCCCCCATGTTCTCCGCGCTCGGGGAAAGCTCCCGGAGGAGCTCGGCCCGCAGGCACTGTTCATGGCCGTCCTCCCAGGTGAGGGCGACGAAGTCCCCGATGATCTGAAGGTCGCGTGGCGGCCGCATGCCGTCGAAAGTGCTCGGCCCGAGGACGGGCGCAAGCGGGTACGTAAGGGACGACCTTGACTCCGTGCCGCTGCTGGCGACCCTGCCCTGCAATATGGCAGGCGTAGGCAAACTCCTCAAACAGGCCCAGAAGATGCAGCGTGGCATCGCCGAGGCCCAACAGCAGCTTTCGGCCGAAAGGCTGGAAGTCTCCCACGGCGGCGGCGCGATCCGCGTGACGGTCGACGGCCATGGGCTCGTCCATGGTCTGGCGATCGACCCGGAGTTCCTCAAGGAAGAGAAGGCCGTGGTCGAACAGGCCCTCGTGCTCGCCCTCCAGGAAGCCGCGGCCAAGGCCCGCGCCTTGCATGAGGCCACCATGTCGAAGGCCACGGCCGGATTCTCCCTCCCCGGGATGTGATCGCCCGTGACCCCTTCCTTCGACAAGGTCCGCCAGCTCCTCAAGATGCTCCCCGGCATGGGGCACCGCTCCGCCGAACGCCTCGCCCTGCACCTGCTGGTCGAGCGCCCAGGCAAGCTCGCGCCCCTGCTCGAATCGTTGCAGGCCGCCGCCGCGGCCGTTCGGCGCTGCGGTCGCTGCGGCAGCCTCGCCGAAACCGAACTCTGCCCGGTCTGTCAGGACGTCAAACGCGACCCGGCCGCCGTCTGCGTGGTCGAACAAGTCCCCGACCTCATGGCCATCGAGCGCTCCGCGGCCTATCGCGGCACCTACCACGTCCTGCACGGTCGGCTTTCGCCGATCAACGGCGTCGGCCCGGAACAACTGAACCTGGCGACCTTTGAGCAGCGCCTGAAGGACGAACCTATCACCGAGGTCGTCCTCGCGCTGGGTAACGACATCGAAGGCGAAGCCACGTGCCACTATATCACCGAAGCGATCCACGCGATCCGCCCGAGCATCAAGGTCTCGCGCATCGGCTTCGGCCTGCCGAGCGGCAGCGGCCTGACTTTCGCCGACCCCGCCACGCTCCGGAGCGCCTTGGAGGGTCGTCGCGATGTCGCCAACTGACCTGCTGGCCTACCCGGAGTCCGCCGAAGCCTTCTGGGTCGGACAGGCGGAACTCGCCGCGGAACGCGTCGGCGACGAAGCCCTCGAACGCATGACGCCGGCGGTGGCGCATCTTTCCGACCTCTTCACGACCGAAAGGCCCGACCGCAAGTTCCCGGACTACTTCGCCGACCCGCGGCTGCTGGCGGCTTACGGGGTCTTCTTCCTCCCGCAGAGCTTCACCCGCACCTCCTTCGCTTTGGCCCAGATCTGCGGCCTCCGCGGGTGGCGCCCCTCGACGGCCGCCCCTGCGATCCTCGACCTCGGTTGCGGACCTGGCTCCTGCGGCGTCGCGGCGGCGCACCGCCTCCGGCAGGCAGGCATCGGCGGCATCCGGCTGACCGGCGTCGACAAGTCGCCGAGCGCGTTGGCGGCGATGGAATCCTTCGGCCGCGATGTCCTCGGAACTGACGCCACCGTCCGCACGCGCATCGGCGACGCGGGCCGGCCGGACACCTGGCCCGAAGGACGCTTCGACCTGATCGTCGCGGGCTTCGTGCTCAACGAGATGCCGCAGCTGGACGCCCCCGCCCTGCTCCGCTGGTTCGGGGAACTCAAGGCCCGGCTGGCGCCTGGCGGCCTTATCCTGATCCTCGAGCCTGCCTTACGCATCACGGCCGAACGCCTCCAGCGTCTGAGCGACGCGGTCGCGGGCGGCGAGATGACCCGCATCGCGCCGGAGCTCGACGCGCTGCCGGATCCGCAGCTCGGCGCCGGCGAACATTGGAGCCATGAGACCCGCGCATGGGACGCCCCGGCGTCGACGGAGTTCGTCAATCGTCACCTTCATCGCGACCTGCGGGAAGTCCGGTTTTCTTTCGCAGCATTCTCTGACGCCTCGTTGGCGCCGCTGCCGACCGGCCTGGCTCGGCTCATCTCGGACGTACAGATCATCAAAGGCCTCCTCCGCTTCATCACCATCCGGGAAGGGCGCATCGAATCCGTCGAAGTCCCGACCCGTGGGCTGTCGAAGCACGAGGTCAAGAAACTCGCCGCCCGGTTCGGGCGAGGCGACATCGTCCGCCACCCTCATCCGGCGGCACCCAAGCTCCGCTTGGCGAATCATGAGGAATTAGAGGTCTTTTGGACGCCGACCGGCCTCTGAGCATCATATTGTAACATTCCCGGCAGGGCATTTGTTTGCCTGCCCTGAACCCAAGGAACCTAATGGAGCCATCTGCGTCGCCTCGCGTCGCCGTCCAAACACTCCTCTCCATGTTCAATCGCGAACTCAGCTGGCTCAGTTTCGACCGAAGGGTCCTCGAACTCGCCGAAGACGAAAGCATCCCGCTGCTCGAACGCGTCCGTTTCCTTTCGATCGCCAGCTCCAACCTGGACGAGTTCTTCGAGATCCGTGTGGCCGGCATCATGCAGCAGGAGGAGTCCGCCAGCCACCCCGCCACCCGCGAGTTCCTGACCGAAGTCCTCGCCAAAGCCCGCGCGCTCGTGGACGCCGAACAGGCCTGCTGGAAAAATCAGCTGCTCCCGGCGCTGGCCGCCCAAGGCATCGTCTTCAAGTCACGCGAACAGCTGGACGAGGCGGACCGGGCCGAACTCTCGCCCCGCTTCGACAGCGACATCTTCTCCGCGCTCACGCCGCTGGCGATCGACCCTTCCCACCCGTTCCCCGTCCTCACGAACAAAGGGCTCTACCTGCTGGTGCTCCTGCGAGATCCGGCGGACGGCGAGATCCGGCGCGCGGTCGTGCCGGTCCCGCGCGTCCTTCCCCGCGTGCTGACCGTCGGTCAAGGCTCCGCGCAGGCCTACACGCTGCTCAGCCACGTCATCCAGCTGTTCATCCATCGCCTCTTCCCGGGGCTCGAACTCCAAGGCTCGTGGGCCTTCCGCATCACGCGTAACAGCGACCTTTACGTCGACGAAGAAGAAGCGGGCAACCTGCTCGAAGCCATCGAAGAAGAGATCCGTAACCTGCGTAAAGGCGCTCCGGTGCGGCTTGAGATCGAAGCTGACGTCCCCGAGGGCGAGATGCGCTGGCTCCTCCAGTCGATCGGCCTTTCGGCGGATAACGCCTTCCGGGTAGCCGGACCGGTGAACCTGCTCCGACTGGGCAGCCTCATCGACCTGATCCCGCGTCCTGACCTGCTCTACCCGACGTTCGTGCCGGCCCTGCCGCCCGAGTGCGTCGATCCCGCCAAGCTCTACGCGCGCATCGCCCAGCAGGACCTGCTCCTGCACCACCCTTACGAATCCTTCACGCCCGTCGTCGACTTCATCCGCCAGGCCGCCAAGGACGAAAGCGTCGTCGCCATCAAGCTCACGCTCTACCGGACCAGCGGCGACTCGCCCGTGGTCGAAGCCCTCAAGGAAGCCGCCCGCAACGGCAAGCAGGTGACCGCGTTGGTCGAACTCCGCGCCCGCTTCGACGAACTCAATAACATCGAATGGGCCCGGCAGCTCGAGGAAGCCGGCGCGCACGTCGTCTACGGCCTCGCCGGACTGAAGACGCACTGCAAGGCCTGCCTCGTCATCCGCCAGGAGAAAGGCGGCCTGCGCCGTTATGCCCACCTCGGGACGGGCAACTACAACCCCCGGACCGCTCGCGTCTACACGGACTTCTCGCTCTTCACCGCGGACGCCGAGGTGACGGCCGACGTCGGCCTGCTCTTCAACGTCCTCACCGGCAACCTCAGCCGGCCCAAGTTCAAGCACCTGCTCGTGGCGCCCTTCGACCTCGCCCGCCGCATCGTCGAGCTCATCGACGCCGAAGCCTCGGCCGCCAAGGCCGGACGCAAGGCGACGATCTTCGCCAAGGTCAACAGCCTGGTCGACCCCGACGTCATCGCCGCGCTCTACCGCGCTTCCGTCGCCGGCGTGAAGGTCGAGCTCGTCGTGCGCGGCATCTGCTGCCTCCAACCCGGCGTCGCCGGCCGCAGCGAGAACATCCGCGTCCGCACCTTCCTCGGCCGCTTCCTCGAGCACAGCCGTCTCTTCCGCTTCGAGAACAGCGGCGGCGATCCGGTCATCCTGATGGGCAGCGCCGACTGGATGCCGCGCAACTTCCTCCGCCGCGTCGAGTGCGTCTTCCCGTTGCGCAACAAGGCCCTCCGCCGCCGCGTCGAGGCCGAAGTCATCGCCACCTACGTGGAGAGACTGGGCGACGCCAAGGAACTCCGGGCCGACGGCAGCACCGTGGCTTGTGCGCCGAACGGCCGACTGGCGCCGTGCGCCCAGGACGCGTTCCTGGGTCTCGCCCGCCGGCTCGTGCCGGAAGACGTCAGCGAGCCGAAGAAGAAGGCCCCAGGCAGATCCGCTCGACGGCCGCGTTGAAGCCGTCTTCGGCGCCGAGGATCTCCACCTCCAAGCGGACATACATCAGCGGGATCGGGGGGCGGAAACGCGACTGCAGGCGCACCGCGTCCTTCTCGGTCGTCACGATCATCTCCGCCTTGGCCTGCATGGCCTGATCGAGCACCTCGTCGAGGTCTTCGTCATTGAAGGAATGGTGATCGAGGAAGCGACGGTTCGAGGCCAGCACCGCGCCCTGCCCCGTGAGCAGCTCTTCGAAACGTTCGGGGGTCGCGATGCCGGAGAACGCCGCGATCCGCTTGCCGGCGAGCTCGGACATCGGCAGCCGGCGCGGGCCGTCGACTTCGACGAGTTCCTTGGCGCCATGCGCGCAGGCGATGATCTCCGCCTTGGGATTATGCCGGCGGATGAGCGCGACCAAGTCCGGATCGGGCGCGCCGACCGACTTCGTCAGGAAGACATAGGAAGCGCGGCTCAGGTTGGCGACCGGCTCGCGGAGCACGCCGCGGGGCAGCATGGCGCCGTTGCCGAAGGGATCGCGGCTGTCCACGAGCAGGAGATTGATCTGCCCGCGCAGCGGCAGGTACTGCAGACCGTCGTCAAGCAGGATGGTATCCACGCCGAAACGGCGGAGCGCGAAACGGCCGCCTTCGACACGATCGCGGTCCACGATGACCACGACGCCGTCGCCGCTGAGGTTCTGCGCGAGCATGTAGGGCTCGTCGCCGGCTTCGTCGGGACCGACGAGCACCGAGCGTCCATCGGAGACGACCAAAGGATCGGGCCGGCTCGCCTGCGTCAGCCAGCGCCAGAAGCGCTTCATCATCGAATCCGAGGCCCCTTTGTAGCCGCGCGAGAGGATGGCGACACGACGACCGCGGGATGCCAGGACCTTCGCCATCTTCAGCACGATGGGGGTCTTACCTGTGCCGCCGACCGTAAGATTACCCACGACGACCACCTTGCAGCCCAACGGCGTGTCGCGGAACACCCGGTTACGATAAAGCCACAGACGCAGCCTGACGAGGACTCCGAAGACCCAGGACAGAACCGTCAGGAAAGCCCCGAGCAAGGCCGCTCCGACCCCGCGCCGACGTCCGTAGACTACGTCTACGGCATAGCTCGCGATCGCCTCTCCCAGGGAGGAAAAATACCCTCTATGCTTCGCGGCCATGGACGAATTGATGCAAAGTTGTTTGACGAAGGCAACCATCCCGATTGAGAAGGACGACCCAGCGCCATGCTCGTACACCTGTTGCGCACCAAACTTCTCCGAGCCGAGGTCACCGCGGCCCGGCTCGATTACGAAGGCTCCTTGGCCATCGACCGCGAGCTCATGGCCCTCGTCGGGATGCTCCCCTATGAGAAGATCCTGGTCGGCAACCTGGCCAACGGAGAGCGCTTCGAGACTTACGCCATCCCCGCCCCGGCCGGGACCCGTGAGATCTGCCTGAACGGCGCCACCGCCCACCTCGGCAAGGAAGGCGACCTCCTGGTCATCATGAGCTTCACCAGCGCCGACGAATCCGTCGCGGCCACCTGGAAGCCGCGCACCGCCACCCTGGCGGAACGTAACCGACGGATCGTCCGCCTCGAGAACCCCGAAGTCCCCGTCGAACTCCTCACCACTTTCCAACGATGAGCTATCGCCTCTATATCCCCGGTCCCCTCACCGTCTCCGATTCGATCGTCCAGGCCATGGGCAAGCCCATGATCGGCCATCGCTCCGGCGACTTCGTGAAGCTTTACAACGACATGCAGCCCCGCCTGCAGTCGATGTTCTACACCCAGGACCCGGTCTACCTCGCCACCAGCTCCGCCTGGGGCGTGATGGAAGGCGCCCTCCGCAACGTCTGCCGCAAGGGCGTGCTCAACTGCATGAACGGCGCGTTCTCCGACAAGTGGAACGACGTCGCCAAGCGCTGCGGCAAGTACGCCGAGGCCCTGAAGTTCGAATGGGGCCAGCCCGTCGACCCGGAGCAGGTCCGCAAGGCCCTCGCCACCGGCAAGTTCGACTGCATCACCTTCATCCACTCCGAGACCTCGACCGGCACCCTTTCGCCCATCGCCGACATCATGGCCGTGGTGCGCGAGTTCCCCGACGTCATCTCGATCGCCGACACCGTCAGCTCGTTCTCGACCATCCCGATCAAGAAGGACGAACTCGGCGTCGACATCTTCCTGACCGGCTCCCAGAAGGCCCTCGCCCTGCCCCCGGGCCTCGCGATCTTCGCCGTCAGCGAACGCGCCCGCGAACGCGCCAAGCAGTCCCCGGACCGCGGCTACTACTTCGACCTGATCGAGTTCCATGACAACCACGTCAAGGGCATGACCCCCTCGACGCCTTGCATCTCCCTCTTCTACGGTCTCCAGCAGCGCCTCCTCGAAGTCGAAGCCGAAGGCCTCGACAACCGCTACGCCCGCCACCTCCGCCTCAACGAACGCATGCGCGCCTGGGGCCTCGCCAAGGGCTTCTCGCTCCTGCCGGAAGTCCGCTTCGGCACCCGCGGCCTCAACTGCTTCAAGAACGACCGCAACGCCGACCTCGAGCGCCTCAACAAGACCCTCAAGTCGCGCCACAAGCTCGTGATCGACGGCGGTTACGGCAAGCTCAAGGGCAAGACCTTCCGCATCTCGAACATGGGCGACGAGACCGACGCCACGATCGCCACCCTGATCGCCGCCCTGGACGACTCCTTCGCCGAGCAAGGAATGTAACCGGTTTGACAATCGGTTATCATCCTACGCATGCGCAAGAAGTCACCCAAGTCCTCCTCCGAAGCCTCCGCTCCCGCCGGCTCCAAGACGCTCGTCATCGCCGAGAAGCCGTCCGTCGCGGCCGATCTGGCGAAGGTGCTCAAGGTGCCCAAGGCCACCAGCGACTACTTCGAGAACGACCAGTGGGTGATCAGTTCGTCGATCGGTCACGTCGTCCGCCTCAACGACCCGCAGGACCTCGACGAGAAATTCAAGCGCTGGACCCTCAAGGACCTCCCGATCCTCCCGGACGACTTCGACGGCTCCGCCCGCTCCAGCATCCTGAAGGTCGTCATCAGCGAGCGTAACAACGGCGACCGCTTCAAGCTGCTGAAGAAGCTCCTCGCCCGCCCCGACGTCGGCGAAGTCGTGAACGCCTGCGACGCCGGCCGCGAAGGCGAGCTGATCTTCCACTATATCTACCAGCTGGCGAAGTGCCGCCTGCCGGTCCGCCGCCTTTGGCTGGCGAGCATGACGAACGCCGCCATCGCCGAAGCCTTCGCCCATCTGCTCCCGGAATCGGCCAAGGCCGGACTCCTCGGTTCCGCCATCTGCCGCTCGCAGGCCGACTGGCTGGTCGGCATGAACGGCAGCCGCTACGGCACCATCCGCATCGGCGGCGCCAAGCGCGACGTCTTCTCCGTCGGCCGCGTCCAGACGCCGACGCTCATGCTCCTGGTGAAGCGCGAGTTCGAGATCCGCAACTTCGTGCCGAAGACCTTCTGGAAGATCGAAGGCGATTTCGGCGTCACCCAAGGCGGTTACCGCGGCGCCGCCCAGGTCCCCGGCGTGACCGACCGCAAGGAAGCCGAACGTTTCTACGACGAAGCCCAGGCCCGCCAGGTCGCCGAAGAATCGCTCAAGTTCGGCGTCGGCGTCGTCTCCGACGAACGTAAGCCCAAGAAAGAAAGCGCCCCGCGCCTCTTCGACCTCACGACCCTCCAGCGCGAAGGCAACCGCCGCTTCGGCTTCTCGGCCAAGACGACCCTCGGCGTCGCCCAAGCCCTTTACGAGAAGCACAAGGCGCTCACTTATCCGCGTACCGACTCCCAGTACCTCCCCGAGGACTATGTCGCGAACGCCAAGGCCGCCCTGCAGTCCCTCGAAGGCGCGCACCCGGCCGGCGTCTTCGCCAAGGAAGCGCTCCGGGCCGGCTGGGTCGATGCCGCCGGCCGCCGCGTCTTCGACAACAAGAAGGTCAGCGACCACTTCGCCATCGTGCCCACCGGCACGATCCCGCACGGACTCACCGACGTCGAACAGAAGATCTACGACCTGGTCGTCCGCCGTTTCGTCGGCGTCTTCTTCCCGATGGCGGAATTCGAAGAGACCGTCCGCACCACGACCGTCGGGACCCACCAGTTCCGCACCACCGGCAAGGTCCTCGTCGTCGCCGGTTGGCGCGCGGTCTGGGGCCAGGAAGCCGAGGCCGATGAAGACAAGGACAAGGAAGGCGCGGCCAGCCTCCCCGCCCTCGTCGCCGCCGACGGCTCACCCGCGCAGGCCAAGGTCCGCGGCGTCGACGTCAAGGAGGACGCCACCAAGCCGCCGGCCCGCTACAACGAAGCCTCGCTCCTCGGAGCGATGGAAAACGCCGGCAAGCTCGTCGACGACGAAGCGCTCGCCGAGGCGATGAAGGAACGCGGCCTCGGCACCCCGGCCACCCGCGCCGCCACCATCGAAGAACTGCTGGCGAAGACCTACATCGAACGTCAGGGCAAGGAGCTCGTGCCGATGGCCAAGGCCTTCCAGCTCCACCAGTTCCTCACGCAGAAGAGCAAGGGCATGTCCTTCCTCGTCGAGCCCCAACTGACCGGCGAATGGGAATACAAGCTCAAGCAGATCGAACACGGGCAGCTCACGGCCGAAGCCTTCATCCATGAGATCAAGGCCCAGGTCCGCGAGATGCTCGCCGGCGCGACCGATCCGGCCCCTTCCTCGGAGCTGAGCCCGAAGGTCCTTTCGCCGACGGACGGCCAGGCGCTCCTCACCGACGGCGAGAAGTATTTCTCCCAGGACAAGGTCGGCACCACGGACCGGCCGAAGATGACCATCTACGCCGAGATGAACGGCCACCGGATCACGCCCGCCGAAGTCGCCGAACTCGTCGAGAAGCGTCGCATCGGTCCGTTCTCCGACTTCCGCTCGATGAAGTCGGGCAAGAACTTCACGGGCTACATCGACCTCGTCGACCCCGATACCATCAAGCCGCGCGGCGCCGAGGAGAAGTCCGAGGCGGCCCCGGCCGCCGAAGGCGAAGAGGCCACGCCGGCCAAACCCGCGCGCAAGGCCAAGCCGAAGGCTCCCAGCGGCAAGCTGAAAGCCGTCCTGTATTTCCCGCCGCGCGAAGGCGCCGACGGCAATCCGGACGCTTTCGATGCCGACTGGCCCGTGCTCGGCCCCTGCCCCGTCAGCGGACTGCCCGTCCAGCACACGCCGACCGCCGGTTATCGCGTCTGCCCGCACAAGGCGCAGGAAGCGGGCGCCAAGAAGACTTTCAGCCTGAACGCCGAGATGCTCAAGTGCCCGATCTCGGCCGACGACGTCCGTCGCCTGCTCAACGAAGGCAAGACGGGCCTCAAGAAGTTCGTCTCCAACCGTACCAAGCGGACGTTCGAAGCCTTCCTCGTGGCCGACAAGGGCAAGGGTTGGTGGTTCGAATTCCCGCCCCGCAAGCCGCGGGCGGCGAAAGGCGCGCCCGCCGAGAAGAAGTCGGACGAGCCCTTCTGATCAGCGCTCCCAGGCCTGGCGCGGAATCCGCAGGTCGGCCCGGATGCGGAGCACTTCCTCCATCATGCGCAGGCGCTGGAGGTCGTCGGGGAAGCCGTCTTCCTTCGGGAGCATGCGCGTCGTCCAATACTGCCGGAGCCAACGGTAGGCCTCTTCGCGACGGCCATCCTCCCAGAGCGTCTGCGCGCAGATGCGGGCGGCGTACCAAGGGGCGTCGGGGGCTTCGGCCGCGGCCTGATAGTAAGCAGCGGCGAGCCGGTGGTCCTTCAGCTTGATCTCGGCGAGCTGGGCGGCGCACAGCACCAAGGGCGTCGTGAGCTTGGCGTGCCCACGCCCCTCCTCCAGGATCTCGATGCCGCGACGGGCATAGGCCTTGAAGATCCTGTCCTGGGTCTCGGCCGGCACCTTGGCGTAGCCGCCGCGCTTGCGGATCTCCCAGTGGGCGAGGTCGAACCCGACCGCGTAACCGGTGTTCTCCCAGAAATAGCGTGAGTGCGGATCCAAGGCACAGGCGGCCCGCATGAGGGCTTCGCAACCGGCCCGGTCACGACGCTCCCAGAGAACGTAGCTGCGGATCCAGGTCAGGTCGGCGACGACCGTTCGCAGGCCGCCCAGGATGCCCAGCAGGACGCCCTGACCAAGGGTCGGCTCAAGCTCCTTGCGGCCGATCTCGGGAATCTGCGGGCGGACGCCGCGCCAGGCATGCTCCGCCATGGTGCCGGCGGCGAAAAGCGCGAGGGCCGCGCACAACCAGGGCGCGAGGCGTCGCATCAGATCTCCCTCCGCTTGAACAGGAGCGACCCGAAGAAGACATAGGCCGCCATGTAGGCCGCGCCCGCCAGCGCCACGGCGCCGACGGCATCGGCGGGCACGCCCGTGGCGCCCAGGACCAAGGCGTCGCCGATGTTGAACTGCTGGAGGTTCGGCAGGAGCCGGCTCGTGCACCAGAGCACGGCCTCATAGGCCGGCGAGTCGGAAGGCTTGAGGATGGCGTCCTGGGCGATCCACTGCAACTGGCCGGCCACGACGGCCAGGGCTCCGACGACGACGGCGTAGAGGAAAGTCCGGGCCACGGCGGAGATCGTCAGCACGATCGACGCGACCACGCCGAGACGCAGCCACTGCAGGAGGGCGAACTGCGCGAGACCGGAGGCGCTGAACGTCGGCGGCACTTTGCCCGCCTGCTCGGCGAGCAGCAGGAGTTCCTGCTCACGGGCCCAGAGGACGATGCCGAGAAGGCCTGAAAGCACGGCCACGAAGACGCCGAGCACGGCCCAGGCGCCGGCGAACTTGCCGAGGAGGAATTCGCCGCGCCCCAAGGGCTTGGCGAGCAAGGTCAGCGCCGTCTTGTTGTCCATCTCACTGAAGAACAACTGGGCGGTCATCACGACCGCGAGGACGGACCCGAACAGGAACATCCCGCCGAAACCGAAGTCGGCGATGAACTTGAGTTCGCCGTGACCGAAATCAAGGACCCGGAAGGAGACCGAGGAAAGCGCCATCGCCGCCCCCAGGATGAGCAGGAAGGCGAAGAAGCGCTGGCGGACCGCCTCGAGGAAAGTGACCCGGGCGATCCAGGAGACGCGTTGGAAGGAGGCTTGCATGGGGTTCAGGCGTCGCGGCTGCCGGTGACGAGTTCGCGGAAGAGATCCTCGAGGGAGCGTCGAGGGTGCGTGACGGAGGTCACCACGGCGCCGTGGGCGGCCAAGGCCGCCTCAGCGGCTTCCCGCGCGGCGGGCGTCATCGACTCGACGGTGAGCACATGTCGGTCCCGGCGCGACAAGACGTCTTCGACGCGTCCTTCGAGGACGAGTTTGCCGCGGTCCATGATGGCGACGCGATCGCAGACTTGTTCGACCTGACCGAGCAAGTGGGAGCAAAGGACGATGGTCTTACCCTTGGCGCGCATGGCGTGGATCATGCGGCCGATCGCGGCGGAACCGACGGGGTCGACGCCGGCGGTGGGCTCGTCGAGGATAACGAGTTCGGGATCGTGGACCACGGCCTGTGCGAAACCGATACGCTGCAGCATCCCTTTGGAATAGGTGCCGATCGGCCGGTCGGCGGCTTCGGTCATCGCCGCCAGTCCGAGCGCGTCCTCGACGGCCGCCGCGACGTCCGCGGAAGGTACGCCGCTGAGCTGGGCGCAGTAGCGGACGAGTTCCCGGCCGGTCAGGAACTTATGGAAGTAAGGCGCCTCAGGCAGGAAGCCGGTGCGACGACGGGCTTCCGGCGTGGCCGAGGGACAGCCGAGG
>JBJOMV010000016.1:0-27879 GCA_046052185.1 Verrucomicrobiota bacterium
GTCTCAGCCAGGTCGACCACCTTGGACTGGCGATCCCAACGGGCCCGACCGGCGGTGAATTCAGAGCCTTCGAGACGTCCCTTCACGTCGCCTTCGGCTTCGAGCTGTCCGCTGCCGGCCTTCGCCTCGATGGCCACCAAGCGTCGCGCGGTGAGCCGGGTATCGGCCGAGACATAGGTCGCATCGTCCTGGACCTCGATACGGGTCTGGCCGGCGGCAAGGTCGCGACGCAACGTGATGCGTGCGCCGGTGAGGTCGGCCGGAGCTTCCAGTTTACGACGGAGCTGGAGGCGGACCGGCTGGCCGTCGCCGGAGTAAAGTTCCGTCAGGCCGAGCTTCGGCTGATGGCGGAGGCGCTGGGCCGTACCTTTGGCCTCCGGCTCGTCGATCTCGACATGCCCCACGAGTTCGGCGGAATCTTCCTTCGGCTCGAAAGTCGCGCGGTCGCCGCGCAAGGTCTGCACGCCGACGACGCGGACGACGCGCCCCGTGGCGACGAGCGAGCGCACCTCGGCGTCACCGCCGGGTCCGTCGCTGACGAGACATTCGAGGCGTTCGCACGTCGTGCGTTCGCCGGCCCGCTCCGCGACCACGCCGCCGGTGAAGACCATGAGCGTGCCGCCGGGCGCCGGCGAAGCATCGAGACGCAGCCCGCGGAGACGCAGGCGGCGCGCCGCGGGCTTGGCGAGGTCGAGTTCCGCGACGACGTCGGCGAAGATCGCGAAGGAATCGCCCTGCGGGGTGGAACGCCAGCTCCAGCCTTTGCCCGCGAGGTCGAAGCTCGGCGAGGTCGCGCGCACCTTGTCGGCGCCCTCCGCGGCGCGCGCGGCCGGGGTCATCACGCCGGAAGGACTCACGAAACGGGCGAGCGGACGGCCGTCCCGGAAAGAGCGGAGGGTGATGTCATCCATGTCCCACTGCCCTTCCTTGGCGGCCGGACGCATCTGCTTGGCCGCGGCCTCCCAGATCTTCTCGGCCTTGGCGTCCTCGGAGAAACCGGCGAACACGCCGCCGGTGACCTGCTGGAAAGAAAGATCCTTCGGCTGCGCCAAGGCACCTGCGGCCAGGCAAAGGCAGAGGATGGCGGCGCGCATGACCCTATGACAGCAGGCCGGGAACGCTTATCAAGCGATTACGCCTTGGGCGCCCGGGGAAACGGGGCCGTGGCGACGAAGGCCGGCATCTCGGCCGAGGCCAAGGTCTCACCGACGGCCAACGGGAAGCCCGCGAGGAATTCTCCGACGGGGAGCATCTTGCCACCGGGACGTTGCAGCTGGAGAAGGACGAGTACGCCCTGCCCGCAGGCGACGCGGACGCCCGAACGGTCGGCGGAGAGGATCTGCCCCGGCGCACCCGCAGACGCCGAATCTTCGCCGCGTGCGGCGCCGACCTTGATCGTGACGCCACGATGTTCGAAGGTCGAACCCGGCCAGCCTTCGAGCGCGAGCACGCGCTGCCCGAGCACGGCGGCCGGCTGGCGGAAGTCCAACGGCGCGTCCGTCCGGTTCAGACGACGCGCATAGGTGACGAGCGCTTCGTCCTGCGGGACAGGCTTGGAAACGCCGTCGAGGATCGCAGGCAAAGCCGCGACCGCGAGCTCGCCGGCGAGCACGCCGAGGCGCGCGCGGAGAGCCGCACGGGCTTCACCAGGCGACGGACGCAGGCTCCGCCAGGCGTGGATGGGGCCGGCGTCGAGTTTGAGGACGACCTGCTGGAGCGAGACACCCGTCTCGGCGAGGCCCAACGCGAGCGCGCCTTCGACGGGCGTCGCGCCCCGCAAGGCCGGCAGGAGCGAGCCGTGGAAATTGACGAAGCCCAGCCGCGTCGCGGCGAGGAAGTCGGCCTTCAACAACTGGCCATAAGCCATCACTACGCCGAGATCGGCGCCGAGCGCGGCGAGCTGCGTCGCGTCTTCCGGGCCGAGTTTCTCCGGCTGACGGAGCGGCAGACCCGCGGCCTTCGCCCAAACGGCGACGGGGTTGGGACGGACTTCCTGGCCGCGACCGGCGGGCCGGTCCGGCTGGGTGTACACGGCCACCACCTCGGTGTCGGGCAAGGCGCGGGCCGCGGCGAAAGCCGGGAGCGCGATCTCATCCGAACCTAGCAGGACCAGTCTCCGCGGCATGCGTTACTTGCGGGCCTGGCGCGCGGCGCGGCCTTTCAGCGAACGCGGCTTATCCCAGCGGGTGTAGGATTTCTTGCGGACCGGACCGACCTTGCTGCGCGGGTTCTTGGACTTGCCCAGACGCGGGCCGGACGGACCGACGGCCTTCTTGGGCGCGACCGAGACGACGGCCTTGCCGGGGACCTTGGCGGACGGCTTGCGGGCTTCGCCTTCTTCGGCCGGCATCGCTCCGCCCATGGCGCCGGGACCCCCTTGGCGGCGGCCGGTCTGCTTGGGCTTGCCGACGATGTCCAGGAAGAGCGGGACGCCCGCGAGGTCGAAGCTCTCGTGCACGCCCTTCACGAGGAAGCGCTGGTAGGCGTCCTCGAGGCGTTCCTCGGAGTTGCAGAAGAGGCGGAAACGGATGGGACGCTTGGAGACCTGCGTCACGTAGTAGCACTTGAAGCGCTTGCCCGAGACCATGCGGGGCGGGCGCTTGATCATCAGGTCCTGGACGACGCGGTTGAGGCGGCCGGTCGAGATCGCCGTGCCGGCGCGGACGAAGACGCCTTCGGCGGCGTCCAGCATGTCCTCGGCGCGGAGGCCGGTCTGGGCGGAGACGAAGAGGATGGGCGGATCAGGCAGGAAGAAGAGTTCGCGACGGATGGCCGAACGGAACTTCGCGCGGAACTCTTCCTCGTCCTCGAAGCCGTCGATGTTCTTCTCGCGGAAAGCCTTCTTCGCGAGGTCCCACTTGTTGACCACCAGCACGATGCCGCAGCCCAGCAAGGCGAGTTCGCCGGCGAGCTGCTTGTCGATGCGGGTCACGCCCTGGCCGGCGTCGAGCACGAGGAAGACCACGTCGGTCTCGGCGAGGATCTCGTCGGCGCGGCTCTGCGAGAAGAAGTCCAGCGTGTCGCGCTTGTTGGCGGTGCGGCGGCCGGCGGTGTCGACGAGCGAGAACTTGGCCTGGGAGCCGTCGGCCTTGGTACGGGAAAGACGGGAGCGGACGGGGTCGCGCGTGGTGCCGGCGACCTCGCTGACGATGAGACGCGAACCGCCGAGCAGGCGGTTGCCGAGGGAGCTCTTGCCGACGTTCGGGCGGCCGGCGAGGGCGAGGCGGATCGGACGCGGACCTTCTTCGCGCGGCGTCTCGGGCTCAGGCCCGAGATGCTTGATGATGAGCGCCTGCAGCTGCGGGATGCCGCGGCCGTGTTCGGCGGAGATCAGGAGAGGCTCGCCGAAACCGAGGGCGAAGAACTCGGACATCAGTCCGTCGCGCTCTTCGGTGTCGGCCTTGTTGGCGACGACGATCACCTTCTTGCCGGCCTGACGGAGTTTGACGGAGACCTCGAGGTCGAGCGCCGCGCAACCTTCGGAAGCGTCGACGACGAGGAGCACGAGCGAGGCGGCGGCCAGGGCGAAGTCCACCTGCTCTTCGACGGCGTCGGCGACGACCTTGGGCGTGAGCTCGGCGCGGTACAGGCCGATGCCGCCCGTGTCCATCAGCGTGTAGCGGCCTTCGAACACGTCGGAAGTGATGAGGTCGCGCGTGACGCCGGGCTGGTCGTGCACGATCGAGATACGCCGGCCGACCAGGCGGTTGAAAAGGCGGCTCTTCCCGACGTTGGGACGGCCCACGATGGCTACCGCGCGGGAAAGTTCAGTGTTCCGTTCCATGGAGGGACAGTCAGGGCTACCTGCCCGGCTAGCAAGCAAGGATGCTCAGCGACCCGGAAGGCTGTCCAGGAAACGGGCGATCCGCTCGCCGGCCTCATGGATGCGCTCGTAACTGGTCGAGAACGAGGCGCGGCAGAAACCGGCGCCGGCCGCGCCGAAGGCGGTCCCCGGGACCATGGCGACCTTCTGCTGCTCGAGGAGCTTCTGGGCGAAGGTCATGGAGTCCATGCCCGTCGAGGTGATGTCCGGGAAGGCGTAGAACGCGCCCCGCGGGAGATGGCACTTCAGGCCGAGCTCGTTGAAACGACGGACGATGAAGTCGCGGCGTTCGCGATACTTGTCGCGCATGTGGAGCATCGAATCGCGGCCGTTGCGGAGGGCCTCGACGGCGGCCTCCTGGCTCATGATCGGGGCGCACATGATGCCGTATTGGTGCACCTTGAGCATGCCGTCGATGACGGCGGCAGGTCCGCAGGCGTAACCGATGCGGAAGCCGGTCATCGCGAAAGCCTTCGAGAAACCGTGCAGGAAGACCGTGCGCTCGCGCATGCCCGGCAGCGAGGCGATCGAGACGTGGTCGCCTTCGAACGTGAGTTCGGAGTAGATCTCGTCGGAAGCGACCAGCAGGTCCTTCTCGATGGCGAACTTGGCGATGGCCTCGAGCTTGGCGCGGTCGGCGGTGCCGCCGGTCGGATTCGTCGGGAAGTTCAGGACCAGCAGCTTGCAGCCCGGCTGCCAGGCGGCGCGGAGGGCGGCCGGGTCGAGCGCGAACTGGTCGGCGGAGACGGTGCGGATCGGGATGGCCTCGGCGTGGCAGAGCGTGACGCTCGGGGCGTAGCTGACGTAGCAGGGCTCGTGGTAGAGCACCTTGTCGCCAGGGTTCAGCACCGCGCGCAGCAGGATATCGAGGGCCTCGGAGACGCCGATGGTACCGAGGATCTCGGTCTCGGGATCGTATTCCGGGCCGTAGTTACGGGCGACGTAGCGGGAGATCTCCTCGCGGAACTGCTGGGTGCCACGGTTGTCCGTGTAGGAGGTGCGGCCCTTCTCGAGGGAAGCGATCGCGGCCTCGCGGATATGATAAGGCGTGACGAAGTCCGGCTCGCCGATGCCGAGCGACACCGCGTCCTTCATCTTGGAGACGATGGCGAAGAAGTCGCGGATGCCCGACTTGGGCAAGGTCGCGACATGCCGCGCCACGAAACGTCCGGAGGAATCCATGGTCAGGCGAGGTTCAGGGGCTGACCGACGGACGGTCGCGGCCGGCGCCGTCGGCGGTGACGACGAAGCCGTCCTTCTTGTAGGCGCGGAGGAAGAAGTGGGTGGACGTGCCCTGGACGCCGTCGATGCGGGCGAGGCGCTCGTGGACGAAGCCGGCGACCTTATAGAGGTTGTCCGCGGTGACGACGACCAGCAGGTCGTAGCCGCCCGACATCAGGTAGCAGCTCTCGACCTGCTCGAAGGCGGAGATGCGCTCGGCGATGGCGTCGAAACCGCCCACGCCTTCGGTGCGCACCTTGATCTCGATGACGGCGCGGACGCGATGCTCGGACTCGAAGCCCGGATTGAGCACCGGGCGCATGCCCAGGAGGACGCCCTGCTGACGCAAGGCCGCCAGCTCACGGTCCACGGCTTCGGCGCCGAGGCCGAGGATGCGGCCGATCTGGGCGGTATCGAGGGCTTCCCCGTCGAGGATGAGCTTGAGTACGGAGTTCATGGCGGAAATCAGGAAGCCGGGAGGGCGCGGCGGGCGCGGACGGCGGCGGCGAGGCCGTCGAGGACGGGCACGGTCTGCTCGAAGGAGATGCAGGCGTCGGTGATGCTGCAGCCGTAGGCCGAAGCTTCCTTGCCCTTCCAATCCTGGCGGCCTTCGGCGAGGTGGCTTTCGATCATCACGCCGGCGATGACACGCGAACCCGCGGCGACCTGCGCGGCGATGTCGGCGGCGACGAGCGGCTGGCGGCGATGATCCTTGGAGCTGTTGCCGTGCGAGCAATCGATGACGAGGCGCGTCGAGAGGCCGGCCTTCTGGATGCGGGCCGCGGCGTCGGTCACGAACTCGGCGCCGTAATTAGGACCGGTGCGCGAACCGCCGCGCAGGATCACGTGAGCATCCGGATTGCCCGAGGTCTGGAAGATGGCGACGACGCCGTCCTTGGTGACGGAGGGGAACCAGTGCGAAGAACGGGCCGAAAGACAGGCGTCGACGGCGACCTGGACCGAGCCGTCGGTGCCGTTCTTGAAGCCGACCGGCATGGACAGACCGGAGGCCAGTTCGCGATGGATCTGGCTTTCCGTGGTGCGCGCGCCGATGGCGCCGTAAGCGACGAGGTCGGCCACGTACTGCGGCGTGATCGGGTCGAGGAATTCGGTCGCGGCGGGCAGGCCGGCTTCGGCGATCTGCGCGAGGAGACCGCGGGCGATGCGCAGGCCTTCGTTGATACGGAAGGAGCCGTCGACCTGCGGATCGTTGATGAGACCCTTCCAGCCGACCGTGGTGCGGGGCTTCTCGAAATAGACGCGCATGACGACCAGCAGCTCGCCGGCATGCTTCTTCGCTTCCTTCTGCAGCAAGGCGGCGTACTCCAAGGCCGCCTTGGTGTCATGGACGGAACAGGGGCCGACGATGACCAGCAGACGGTCGTCCTGGCCGGAGATGACCTTGGCGGCGTCCCGGCGGGCGGTGGCCACGACCTCGGCGGCGCGCTCGGAGACCGGCAGTTCGGCGAGCACGAGGGCGGGAGACAGCAAGGGGTGCTGGCTGCGGATGCGTAGGTCGTCCGTATTCTGAGTCATCGGTAGGCGGGCTTTCCCGAGGGGAAAAGAGGGCAAATGAAGGGCTACCGGGGGCGGGTGTCAATGACGCGTCCCGAGTTGACGCGAGGGGCTTTCAGTATCAAAAGTGTCTCAAATCGGTATGCCCAAGCAACCCAACCCAGAATCCGCCGTCCAATCCGGAGCCTTCAAGGCGTTCATCGCCGAAAAGGGCCTCCGGGCGACCCGGCAGCGGATGGCGGTCTTCGAAGCGGCAAGGACGATCCAGGGACACTACACCGCCGAGGACCTGCTGAAGAAAGCCCGCTCGCTCGACCGCAGCGTCTCCCGCGCGACGATCTACCGTGCCCTCCCCCTCCTGGTCGGCAGCAACGTCATCCGCGAGATGGACGTCGGCCGGGACCAGAAATATTACCTCGCCGAAGCCGGCAGCGCCACCTTCCGCGCCCAGCTGATCTGCGAGAACTGCGACTCGATCGTCGAGGTCGACGCGCCGTTCATGGAATGGTACGGCAAGGCCGTGGCCGCCAAGCACGGCATGCGCCCCATCTCGCAGAAACTTCAGGTCACCGCCGCCTGCCTCAACGACCGTTGCCCTCGTCGCAAGCCCGCCCGCTCATGATCACTTACCCGACCGCCTCCGTCTTCCCTCCCCTGCCCCTCGGCGGGACGCCCCTCTCCGCGCTGCAGCAGGAAGTCATCGCGCTGAAGAAGGCCAAAGACGCCCTCATCCTCGCCCATAATTATCAGTGCGAAGACATCCAGGGAGTAGCCGACTACGTCGGTGATTCGCTCGGGCTCGCCTACAAGGCCGCCGAGGCCAAGCAGTCCACCATCGTCTTCTGCGGCGTGCACTTCATGGCCGAGACGGCCAAGATCGTGAACCCCACGCGCCGCGTGCTCCTGCCGGACCTCGCCGCCGGCTGCTCGCTCGCGGATTCTTGTCCGGCGGAGAAGCTCGCCGCCGCCAAGGCCAAGGACCCTTCCCTGTACGTCGTCGCTTATATCAATTGCAGCGCCGCGGTGAAGGCGCTCTGCGACGTCATCGTCACCAGCGGCAACGCCTCCAAGATCGTCAGCCGCGTGCCCGCCGACCGGAACATCCTCTTCGTGCCTGACCAGAACCTCGGTCGATGGGTCTCCGGCAAGACCGGGCGCGCGATGCAGCTCTGGCCGGGCAATTGCTACGCGCACGTCCAGTTCACGCCGGGCGCCCTGCTACGCACCAAAGCGGCCCATCCGGGCGCGCCGGTCGTGGCGCACCCCGAGTGCACCGAAGCGGTCCGCGACCTCGCCGACATGGTCTGCTCGACCGAGCTGATGGTCGGCTGGTGCAAGGAACAGACCGCGGATACCATCATCGTTACGACGGAATCTGGGATGATCCATCGCCTCCGCAAGGAAGTGCCCGGCAAGACGTTCGTCGCCGCGCCGACCGACCGCTGCTCGTGCAACGATTGCAAGTTCATGAAGATGAACACGCTGACGAAAGTCCGCGACTGCCTCCGCGACGGCACCCCGGAAATCCAGCTGCCCGAAAACATCCGCGCCGCCGCCGAGATCCCGCTCCGCCGCATGCTCGATTGGAGCAAGTGAGGCCGGCGGCAGCGGGTCGCGCCGGCGCCCCTAGGGTGAAAAACTTTTACCAAAGTTTGACAATCGGAGATATTATAAAACCATTGGAGCACGGATGAATTCCTTGGGCACGTCGCAAACGAGCCACGGAATCTCCGGATCAAGAAAACCACTTATGAAAATCGACCTCGACCCCTCCGCCTTCACCTCCAAGGACGCTTACGTCCGGGCCGCCCTCTCCAAGGCCCGCGACCTTGCCGTGCAGGCCTGGGAAGACGAGCACAGCGAACGTCAGTCGCTCATCGAGCGCGAAGTCGCCAGCCTCTCGAAGCCCGAGCTCGCCAAGCGCCTGATCAAGCTCCTCTCCCGCCCCAACCGCGCCCGCGCCCAGATCTCGGACAGCATGCGCAACAAGGCCCAGGCGATGCGCCGCAAGGGCGCCCCGGTCCGCGAGATCGCGGCCGAGCTCGGCATCTCGATCCCGTCGGTCTACAACATCACCAAGGACTGAACTTGCCCGCGGACCCCGTCTCGGCGAACCTCCGCCGATGCAGGAATGGACCCGCGGCGACCCGGCGAAAGGCCCCAAGCAGGCGCCTTTGGCGCGCGGCGGCAGACTGAACGCGGACACGTTGATCGGCGCCTATCGGGCCGGCATCTTTCCTTGGTACTCCGCGGATGAGCCGGTGAAATGGTGGTGCCCCGATCCGCGCTTCGTGATGCGTCCGGGCGACTTCCGGCTGACTGACAGCCTCCGCAAGACGATGCGCAAGGCAGGCTGGTCAGTCACCTTCGACCGGTCCTTCGAGACCGTCATGCGCCGTTGCTCGGAAGTACCCCGCCCCGGCCAGGACGGCACCTGGATCACCGAGGAGATGATCGCCGCCTACTGCGAGCTGCACCGCCGCGGGATCGCCCACAGCGTCGAAGTGAGCTGGCAGGGCGAACTGGTCGGCGGCCTTTACGGCGTGGCCCTCGGCCGGCTCTTCCACGGCGAGTCGATGTTCCACCTCAAGGCCGACGCCTCGAAGGTCGGCTTCGCGACCCTCGTCGCCCGGCTCGCCGCGGCCGGTTATGTCCTCATCGACTGCCAGGTACCGACGGCGCACCTCGCCAGCCTCGGCGCCTTCGCGGTCGACCGGGAAGAATTCCTGGCCGCCGTGCAGATCTTCCGCGACCAGCCGCCCACGGGCGACGCGTTCGTCACTCCGGCTTCGGACGCGACTTGAGCACGGCCCGGGCCTCGCGCTCATAGACGCGCTCGACGATCACGCACAGCTGCTGCAAGGACCGGCCGTCGGTGTAGACGGCGATGCCCGCCTGCATGTAGGCCTGCTCGCGCTTCTTCATCAGTTCGCGGATACGGGCTTCGGGATCCTCACCCTTCAGCAACGGACGACGGGAATTGCCGGCGGTGCGGCGCAGGATGGTGTCCACCGAAGCGAACAAGGTGACGACGATGCCCTTGGAACGCACGAGTTCGCCCATGCCGGGCGGCACGACCAGCCCGCCCCCGCAGGCGATGACGGCGCCGCAGTCCGGCAGCATGGTCTCGACGACCTGGCGCTCGAGGCCGCGGAAATGTTCTTCGCCGTGCTGGGCGAAGATGTCGGCGATCGTCGCGCCGGCGAGCTTCTCGACGAGTTCGTCGGTGTCGTAGAAACGACGGCGCCAACGCTTGGCCAGCTGGCGTCCGAGCGCGGACTTCCCCGTGCCCATGAATCCGGCGAGGATCAGGTTCGGCGAGTTGTCCTTGTTGGCCACGGGCGACATGCGACCATAGCAAGGCTCCGCCCGCCCCTCGGCAAGCGACAAGCGTCGGGAGGATTACTTGGCGGGCAAGGCGTCCAACGCGGCCTTGGCCTTCGGCGCCAGGCGTTCGGAGAGGCCCTGCGCGGCCTCGGTCAAGGCGGCGCGATCGGCTTCGACGAACAGCCGGGGCACGGCGGCCCAGGCGGCTTCGGTGAGCTCGTTGGCGGGTCCTTTGAGCAACGGGAGGAGCGACGCCTTGATGGCGAAACGCGGCTTGCCCACGCGGTTCGCGCGGACGGCGACGATCCGCGCCCAGGCGGCCTTGGAGGCGAGCGAGGTCCCCGCGGGCTCGGTCGGGATATGCTTGGCGGCCAGCGACAAGGGGAGCCGCAGGATCTCGTCCTCGACCTCCTGGACCTGCGAACGCTGCGAGAGCTTGCCCAGGCGCTCCCAGAGGATCGGCGCGGCGGCGCTCGCGCTCACGCGGCGGAGCAGACGGTTCGCGCGCTGGGCGGTCGCGAAGTCCTCGTGCTTCGTGAGCGCGACGAGTTCTTCGACGGTCAGCGGATATTCCTTCGACGAGCGACGCTGGTCGAGCACGCGTTCGAGGTGGGCGAGCTTGGTCTCGGGCGTGGTGCCTTCGGGATCCTCGTAAGTGTTCGGCTGCTTGGGATTGAGCGGCAGGCGCGGCTTCGTGCTCGGATCGAACATCAGCACCTGCTGGAGGGCCGCCTGGCCTTCGGGATTCTCGAGGGTCTTGGCGGCGGTCCGCACGCGCTCGAACCAAGCCTTGGCTTCGGGCGAGGCGTTCGTGAAGCCGCGCGAGTGGTCGAGGATCGCCTGCTGGGCGGCGAGCCGCTTCTCCGGGACCGCGAGGTCGGCGAAGGTGGCGTCGGTCGGGACATCGGCGGCGAACAGGCCGGCGAAGAAGAAGAGCGGGAGGCAACGATACGTCATGGGGATGAAGAGAGGGTTCAGGCGGCGGGGAGGAGTCCGGCCAGCGAGCGGCGATGCCAAGGTCCGAGGACCCACATGGCGAAGGCGGCGCCGAGGAAAGCGCAGAGCATGTCCGCCTGGGTGTCCCAGACGAAACCTTGGGAGCCGAGGAAAGCGTCGGCGGCCTGGCCGAGCACGATCGCCGAGCCCCATTCGAAGATCTCGTAGGCCGCGCTGAAAGCGCCGGCGAAGCAGACGCCAGCCCAGGCGGTCAGACTCACGGCGCCGGCCGCCGGCCCGCGGAGCAGCCATTCACGGACCATCAGCGCCGGGACGACGCCTTGCATCAGGTGCCCGAGCCGGTCGTAAGGATTGCGCGTCTGCCCCAGCCACTCGGCCACCCACGCTCCGGCCGGCACTTCCGCGTAGGTATAGTGGGCCCCGACGATCAGGACGAGCGCATGGAAGAACATCCAGCGACCGAGGAAGACGCTCGGCGTCCAATCGAGGCGCCAGGCGGCGCCGGCGATGAGGAAGACCGGCAGGACCTCGAGCATCCAGATCACGTGGTCGCGGGCTCCCCAGACGGACAAGAGCCCCAGGACGGACGCGAGCGCGGCGAGCCAGCGGAACTGGCGACGGGCGGACTGGAGGCTCAGATCGACCATGTGCCGCGGAGCGCGGGCGAGTGGAGCTGGTTGGCCTGGTCGTCGCCGACGAAGCCGGAACCGTCGGCCTTGAAATTCAGTTTGCGGCCCAGGCGGACGCTGAGGGCGGCGAGATTGACGAGCGTCGAGCTGCGGAACGCCTCGTTGACGCCGTAGCCGAACGGACGCTTCTCCCGCGCGCAGGCGTCGAAATCATCTTCCTGATATTCCGGCAGCGGGAACTCGGCGGCCTTGACGAGGAGCTCGGGACGATTGCAACGCATGCCGGCGAAGAGCTTGCCGTTCGGCCCTTCGAGGAAGGGGTTCTCGGGATTACGTTCGGCGAGCTCGGACTCGAGGATGATGCGCGTGCCATCCTTGTAGGTCAGCGTGACGGTCTTCCAGACGCCGCAAGCCATGGCGTCCTGGGCGGGAGCGTCGCACTCGACCGAGACGGGCGACTCGCCGTCCTTGCCGAGGAAATACTGCACGGGATCGAGGAAGTGCTGGCCCATGTCACCGAGGCCGCCTTGGTCGAAGTTCCAATAACCACGGAAGGAACCGTGGCAGCGATGCGGGTGATAAGGGATGAGCTGCGAAGGACCGCAGTACAGGTCCCAGTTCAGGTGCGCCGGGACGGGCTCGGGCTTGAGGTCCGGCTTGCCGGTCCAGAGGTTGACCTTCCACTGGATGCCGCCGACCGGGGCGAGGCGCACCGTCAGCGGTCCGCCGAGGACGCCGCTCGCGACGACGCGGCGGATCTCCCGGGCCGGGCCGACGCCGTAATAATTGGTACGGTTGAGACGGAACCAGGTGTTCACGCGGAACGGCACGCCGGTCTGCTGCACGACGCGGCTCAGGGCGATGCCCTCGCCGATGGTGCGGGTCAGCGGCTTCTCGCACCAGACGGCCTTGCCGCGGCGGGCGGCCATGGCGGCGATGACGCCGTGCCAATGCGGCGGCGTGCAGACGTGCACGACGTCGGCGTCCGGCAAGGCGATGACCTCGCGGAAATCCTCGGCCGTCAGCGGCGTGCCGCCGCCGGCCTGCTTGATGCGCTCGAGCTTCTTCTGCACGCGCTGGGCGTCGACGTCGCAGATGCCGACGATGCGGTTCTTGCCCGTCATGCGGGGCTCGGAGTGCATGGAGGAGATGCCGCCGCAGCCGACGATGACGTGGTTCAGGGTCTCGCTGGGCGGGACGAAACCACGGCCGAGGACGTGCCGGGGGATGATCGTGAAGCCAAGCGCGGCGACGGCGGCCTTACGGAGAAATGAACGACGGGGTAATCGCATACGGGGAGATATGAGGACAAAAGACCCCGTTCAATCCTGATAGTTCCGTCCCAGCGGGCAGCGGAGGCTTATATGGCAAGATTCCGCCGTTAAAATTCGCCGCCGTTTTGCTTTCACCCGCGTTGCTTACTCCATGTGGGCATGCCGCTCCCCTTGCCGCCCGTCGACCGCACCTCTGATGAGGCCGCGCTCCTGCAGGGAGCCATCGCCCAGACCGCCGGAGTGCCGTTCTATGATTCCGGCCAATGGCAGAAGGCCTTCGCCGACAGCCCGGCTCAGCTCGCCGACTTGCCCCGCATCACGAAGAGCCAGTTGCGCGAGCACTCACCCGAAGGCTTTCTGCCGGCTGGGCTGACCGTCGAATCGCTCCTCGCCCGCGGCCTGATCGAAGAGGAGAGCACCTCCGGCACTTCCGGCGCCAGCGTGCGCGTGGTGTTCGGCAAGACCTGGTGGGCCGAACAGGAGCATCGCGCCCTGCTCCGGAATCCTTTCCTCGCCGAATGCTTCGGCGACCGGACCAGCCTCCGCCGCGCCGTCCTCACGACGCCGGGTTGCAGTGGCGTCAGCTGCTATAACCGCTGGCTCAACCTCGAGCAGCGCACCCTCGGCGACAGCCGGTACGTCAATCAGACGCGCATCCCCTTCAGCCTCGGCGACGACAAACTGGCCGTCATGGCCGACGAAGTCGCGGCCTGGGAGCCCGCCTTCCTCGACGTCGATCCGGTGCACGGCGCTTGGTTCGCCCTGCATTGCGAGCGCCACGGCCGACGCTTCCCTTCCCTGCGGTTCATCCTGACGAGCTACGAGTTCACCAGCGTCACGCACCGCGCCATCATGGAACGCGTCTTCGGCGTGCCGGTGATCGACCTCTACGGCTCCAGTGAGACCGGCCACCTGCTCGTCCAGACGGACGGCGTCATGCGCCCGAGCCCGGAGACCGCGCTGCTGGAATCCACTTCGGCCGACGGCATCGGCGAGCTCCTGGTCACGACGCTCACGAATCCTTACCTGCCCTTGGTGCGTTACGAGATCGGTGACTACGTCGAGCGCGTCGCCGGCGGCTACCTCGTCCACGGACGCAAGCGGGACGCCCTCCGCGGGGCCGACGGCCAGCTCCTCACGACCCGGCAGGTCGACGCGGCCTTCGCCGGCGTCCGCGGCATCGCCCATTACCAGCTGCGCCAACGGACGGACGGCTCCGCCCACCTCAGCCTCCTGCCCGAGCAAGCCGGCGACGCCTTGGTTTCGGCGCAAGCCACGCTCGTCGAGCGCCTCTCCTTCCTTTTGGGGAGCCCGGTCACGAGCGAGGCGGTCGGACTCCTCACCCCGGAAGACTCGGGTAAATTCCGCCTGACGGTCAGAGAGTCCGCCTGAACGGGCAGATTGCCGCCGGAAAAGGGGCTTTCGGGCTGGAAAAACCCCACCTAACCCCCCAAGGTGGGTTTTTCACCACCATGGAAGTCTACATCGACGGCAAGTTCTACCCCAAGGCCGAGGCTAAAATCTCCGTCTTCGACCATGGTTTCCTCTATGGTGACGGCATCTTCGAAGGCATCCGCCTCTATCAGGGCTGCGTGTTCCGTCTCGATGAGCACCTCGAGCGCCTCGAGATGTCGGCCAAGGCCCTCTGCCTCGAGATGCCCTGGACCCGCGCCGAGATCGCCGAGATCGTCTGCGAATCCTGCCGCCGCAACAACCTGACCGACGGCTACATCCGCCTCGTCGTCTCCCGCGGCTTCGGCGACCTGGGTCTCTCGCCCAAGAACTGCCCGAAGCCTTCGATCGTCTGCATCGCCGACACCATCAAGCTCTACCCCGAGGAACTCTACGCCACGGGCATGCGCATCGTCACCGCGCCGACCCGCCGCATCAGCCCGGCCGCGCTGCCCCCGATGATCAAGTCGCTCAACTACCTGAACAACATCATGGCGAAGATGGAGGCCCAGCAGCATGGCTTCCACGAGTGCCTGATGCTCAACGAACAGGGCTACGTCGCAGAGTGCAGCGGAGACAACGTCTTCCTGATCCACAAGGGCCGCCTGATAACCCCGGCCTCCCACGCGGGCGCCCTCGTGGGCATCACGCGCCAGGTCGCCCTCGAAGTCGCCGCCGCCCTCGGCATCCCGACCGTCGAGACGAACATCACCCGCTACGACGTCTGGAACGCCGACGAGTGCTTCCTGACGGGCACCGCCGCGGAAGTCATCCCGGTCATCGAAGTCGACGCCCGCAAGATCGGCACCGGCAAGCCCGGCCCGCTCACCGCCCGCATCCTCGCCGAGTTCCGCAAGAAGGCTTCGCGCGAAGGCCAGATGATCCGCTGAGCCCGCCTGCGCCCCGACGCGCATGCCCGCCGACCCCGCTCCTCCGACTCCCGACGCCCGTGACGCCACGCTGCGTCGGCTGTTGCGGATCGCTTGGTCGTATCGCACGGACTGCCTCCAGCTCCTCGGCCTCCAGCTCACCGTCGTCTTCCTGACCGTCGCCGTCATCGCGCTGGCCGGCGTCGGCATCGACTTCGTCCGTCACTGCGCCGACCGCACCGTCCCCGCGCCGGCCCTGCCCTTCTTCGTCCCCGCCGACGCCACGGACAAGGCCGTCTTCGTCTGGCTCGGCGCCGGCATCCTCGTCGCCGCGGTCCTGCGGGCGACGCTCGCCTTCGTCTTCGGCCTGGTCTCCGTGCGTTTCCTGCATGGCCGCATCGTCGTCAACCTGCGCTCCCAGGTCTTCGCCAAGCTGCAGCAGCTGAGCTTCCGCTTCTTCGACTCCAACGCCAGCGGCTCGATCATCAACCGCGTCACTTCCGACGCGCATGCCATCCGGCTCTTCATCGAAGGCGTGGTGCTGCAGCTCGCCATCATCGCCCTGACCCTGGCCGCCTGCGCCGCCTACATGTTCCGCACGGACTGGCGGCTCACGCTGGCCTGCCTTTCCGTCCTGCCCTTCCAGGTCTGGTTCGCGATCCGCTTCTCCCGCAAGGTGCGTCCGGCCTACGAGGAGAACCGCGAGCTGATGGACCGTATGGTGCTCGGCTTCTCGGAGAACGTGCAGGGCATCCAGGTCGTCAAAGGCTTCGCCCTGGAGCCGCGCGTGCAGGGGCGTTTCGCCGGCTGGAGCGAGGCGATCCGCGTCCAGAAGCGCAAAGTCTTCACCGAGGTCGCGCTGTTCTGGCCCGTCATCGACGCGCTCAACCGTCTGTCGATGGCCGTCCTCATCGGCTACGGCGGCTGGATGGTCGCGCGCGGCGAACTCGCCCTCGGCACCGGCCTGGTCGCCTTCGCGGGCCTGCTGCAACAGTTCTCCGCCCAGGTGACGACGCTCGCCTCGGTCGTCGACAACGCGCAGGTCTCCTTGGCGGGCGCGAAACGCATCTTCGAGATCCTGGACACCGATCCGGGCGTCGAAACCGAAGCCGGGGCGAGTTCCCCCGGCCGCTTCGTCGGTCGCGTGGCCTTCGAAAACGTCAGCTTCGAGTTCCAGGACAACGCCACGGTGCTCCGCGACCTCTCGTTCGTCGCCGAGCCCGGCAGGCGCATCGCCATCGCCGGCGCGACGGGCGCAGGCAAGTCCGCGCTGCTCTCGCTGATCCCCCGTTTCTACGACCCGCGCTCCGGACGCGTCACCCTCGACGGCCATGACATCCGCCGCCTGCCGCTCCCGGAACTCCGCCGACAGGTCGGCATGGTCTTCCAGGAGAACTTCCTGTTCTCCAATACGATCGCGGCGAACATCGCCTTCGGGCATCCCGAAGCGACGCAGGAGCGCATCGAACGCGCCGCGCGCATCGCCGGCGCCCATGACTTCATCGCGGCGCTGCCCGAGGGCTACGAGACCTTCCTCGGCGAAGGCGGCGTGAACCTTTCCGGCGGCCAGCGCCAACGCATCGCCATCGCCCGCGCCCTGCTCCTTGAACCGACGGTGCTCCTCCTCGACGACCCGACCTCGGCCATCGACCCGGAGACCGAGAAGGAGATCATGGAGGCGATGGAATCCGCGATGGCCGGGCGGACGACCTTCATCGTCGCCCATCGCCTGAGCACCCTCCGTCGGGCCGACCTCATCCTGGTCCTCGACCGCGGGCGCCTCGCCCAGGTCGGCACGCACGCCCAGCTGATGGCGGAAGACGGCCACTATCGCCGGGCGATCCTCGTCCAATCGGAAGGAACCCCCGCATGAGCAAGCCGCCCCTCGAGATCGCGGTGCGCCGCCTGCGGCCCGACGAAGAAGAACCGGACCGTCTGCCCCTGCGATGGTCGACCATCACCCGGCTCCTTGCGTTCACCAGCCCCCATCGCCTGCAGCGCAACACGCTGCTCGTCCTCTGCGTCTTCCGGGCGATGGCCCTGCCCGGCCTCGCCTGGCTCGTCGGCTCCATCATCAAAGGCCCGGTCCAGGCCGGCGACGGCGCCGCGACCTTCCGGGCCCTCGCCCTCTTCACGGTCTTCTTCGTCGTCGCCGACGTCGCGCTCTACTGGCGCATCCGGTTGGCCCACCAGATCGGCGAGAACGTCCTCCGCGACCTCCGCGACCGCCTGATGGCGCACCTGCTCACGCAGCCGCTCTCGTTCTTCCACGCCCGCCGCCACGGCAGCCTGATCAGCCGCATGGTCTCCGACATCGAGGCGATGCGGAACGGCGTCCAGAACAACTTCTTCATCTCCTTCGTCTCGTTCGGCCAGATGACCTGCGCCGCGGCGCTGATGCTCTGGGCCAACCCGCGGCTCTTCCTGGTCCTGCTGGCCATCGTGCCCTGCCTGCTGCTCGTCCACGCCTTCTTCCGCGGCAAGATCCTGCATGCCTCCCGGGTGCAGCAGGAGACCTTCTCCCGCGTGACCTCGGCGCTCGCCGAGACGGTCCAAGGCATCCGCGTCACGCAGGGCTTCGCCCGCGAGGACACCAATGCCGGCATCTTCACCCGCCTCGTACGCAGTCTCGCCGGCAACGTCGTGAAGACCGCCAGCCTGACGTCGCTGTACCTGCCGCTGCTGGAACTCAACGCCCACGGCTTCATGGCCGCCCTCATCGGCGTCGGCGGCTGGGCCGCCCTCTCCGGCACCGGCACGGGCCTGGGCGACCTGGTGACGTTCTTCTTTCTCGCCGACCTGTTCTTCTCGCCGATCACGATCATCGGGACGCAGCTCTCCGAAGCGACCCTCGCGATGGCGGGCGCGGAACGCTACTTCCGCGTGCTCGATACGGCGCCGGCCTGGACGGATAAACCGGGCGCGACCGAATGCCCCCGCCTGAGCGGTCACGTCGAATTCCGGGACGTCGGCTTCGCCTACGTCCCGGATCGCCCGGTGCTGCATGAAATCTGCTTCACCGCCCAGCCGGGCCAGGTCATCGCCCTCGTCGGCCATACGGGCTCCGGCAAGTCGACGATCATCGGCCTGCTGGCGAAGTTCCAGCTGCCGCTGGCGGGTCAGGTGCTCGTCGACGGCCACGACCTCGCCGACCTGCGCCAGGACACGCTCCGTCGCCAGATGGGCTTTGTCTTCCAACAGAACTTCCTGTTCGCCGGCACGATCGCCGACAACGTGAAGGCCGCCCGCCCCGAAGCGACCGACGAGGAGATCCGTCAGGCCTTCCGAGACCTGGACTGCCTCGACCTCATCGAAGCCCTGCCGGAAGGCATCCACACCCCCTGCTCGGAGAAAGGCCGCGGCCTGTCGATGGGCCAGCAGCAGCTGGTGGCCTTCGCCCGCGCCCTGCTGGCCGACCCGCGCATCCTCGTGCTCGACGAAGCCACGAGCGCGGTCGACACGCTGACCGAAGCCCGGCTGCAGGTCGCGCTGACGCGCCTGATGAAAGGCCGCACCAGCTTCGTGGTCGCCCACCGCCTCAGCACCATCCGCCGGGCGGACTGCGTCCTGGTGCTGGACGCCGGCCGCATCGCCGAACGCGGCACGCATGACGAGCTCCTCGTCAAGCAAGGCGCGTATGCCGCCCTGCACCGCGACTTCCTCAGCTCGACGACCTGACCCGGCTCACTTGGCCGCGGGCGCCTCGCCGAACTTCGGACGGACCGGACGGCCCTTCACTGCGTCCGGAGCCTTGGCCGGCTCGTCGGCCGCCGTGGTCGGGAAAGCCGGCGCGAGGCCCTTGGCCTGGACCGGGGCGTAGAGATCACCGACCGGCGAGCGACGGAAGACCTCGGCCTGAAGATACTGATAAGTCGGGACGCCCTCGCGCGATTTGACGGCGAGCGAAAGCTCGAGGCGGACGGCCTGGCTGACCGGCCCCCCGCTGAAACGCACGCCCTTGGCCGGACCAAGGACGGCCAGCGCCACGCCCGTCGGCTCCTGATGGACCGGCAGCTCCCAGGTGTCGGCGGCGAGATCCGGCGGCAAGAGCACCACCAAGGTGCGGACGGGACCGCCAGGATTGCCCGGATAGACCAGGCGACGGCGCCAGAGCGGCCAGTAACGGCGGCCGGCTTCATCCTGGACCTCCGTCCCGCCAGGACCGTCGACCACCAGCATCCGTTCTTTCAAGAAAGCCGCCTCGGCCGACGTGAGCTCGGCCCGCAACGCGCCGGCGCGACGGACGGGACCTTCGTCGGGCCGGACATCCGCGTTCACGAGCAGGACGACCTCCAGCGGACCAGCGACACGGTGGTCGATCCAGGCGATGACGCCGTAAGGCACCGCCGTCATGGCCGCCGCGAGCAGCAGGCCGCCGCCCAACGCCCGGCCAAAGCCATGACGATCCCGCAAGGCGACCAGCAGGCCCGCGCCGGCGAAGCCCGCGGCATGCACCGAGATGTCGATACCCAAGGTCCACTGCGCGGACAGGAAATCATCGGGCTGACCGAACCAACGCAGCCGGAAGAACATCAGGACCACCCAGAGGGTGCCCGCGGTCGCGCCGAGCAACGGCGCATAGCGCGCGCCGGCGCGGACATACATGCCGGTGAGCAAGGCCGAGAGGCCCGAGGCGAAGAGTCCGCCGAAGAAAGCCTGCTTGAGCGAGGCGACGCCCGTGAGGGCGGCGGCGATCACCAGGAAAATCCAGGTGAACCAATAGGTCAGCGCGTAGGTCTTCATCCCCCGACCACCGTACCCGGAGGCACGATCGCGCCCTTCTTGACGACGATCACGCCGTCACGGACGAACAAGGCCTCGGTCTCCCACTTCTCCGGCAGGCCCGTGGGCGACAGACGGCAGCCTTCGCCGATGCGCGCGTTCTTGTCGATGATCGCGTTCCGGATGAGGCAGTTGGGGCCGACGCCGACGTCGGGACGACCGAGAGAGTTATTGCGGGCAAGGTCATGCGGACGCTCGAAGGCGTCGGCGCCCATCATCACGACGTTCTCGAGGCGGGAGCCGCCACGGATGACGGAGCGCACGCCGATGACGCAGCGGCTGAGCTCGGAGTCGTCGACGATCGCGCCGTCGGCCATCAGGACGCGGGTGGAGCGGGCGCCGTTGAGTTTGGCCGGCGGGAGGTAGCGGGAGTGGGTGTAGACGGGGTTATGGCCGTCGAAGAAGTCGAACGGGGGCACCGGGTCGGTGAGGGTCAGGTTGCACTCCCAGAAGGAGCCGACCGTGCCGATGTCTTCCCAGTAACCGTCGAAGACGTAGGCCATCATGCGCTTCGAGGCGAGGAGGCCGGGGATGACTTCCTTGCCGAAGTCGGTCTGGGTGTGGTCCGCGAGGGCTTCGCGCATGACCTTGCCCGAGAAGAGGTAGATGCCCATCGAAGCCAGGCAGTAAGGCTTGTCCGACTTGTCGGAGAGGCGGGCGCGGGCGTTGCCGCCGAGCACCAGGGAGGAGATGACCGCCGGATCCTTCGGCTTCTCGACGAACTCGACGATGCGCAGGTCGGCGTTGACGCGCATGACGCCGAGGGCGGAGACCTGGTCGGAAGGCATGGCCTTGGCGGCGATGGTGACGTCGGCGGCGTTCTCCATGTGCTGGCGCGCGAGCTCGTCGAAATCGAGGCGGTAGAGCTGGTCGCCGGAGAGGATCAGCACGAGGTCCTCGTCCTTGAGGTTGTAGTGGTGCAGGTTCTGGCGGACCGCGTCGGCCGTGCCCTGATACCAGGTCTCCTTGTCGCCGGTCTGTTCGGCGGCGAGGATGTCGACGAAGCCGCGGCCGAAACCGTCGAACTTATACGTCTGCTGGATGTGCTTGTGCAGGGACGCCGTGTTGAACTGCGTCAGGACGAAGATCTGGTTGAAGCCCGAGTTGAGGCAGTTGCTGATCGGGATGTCGACGAGACGGTAGTTGCTCGCGAGGGGCACCGCCGGCTTGCAGCGGTCCTTGGTCAGAGGGTACAGGCGGGAGCCACGGCCGCCCCCCATGATGATGCTGATGACGCGAGGAAGGGAGGGCATGGCGGGATGGCCTACCTTCCCTCCGGTCGCGGTCGCCCTCAAGCGGAAAAGGTCGAATGGCGGCTTGAAGACCGCGAGTTCACGGGGTTGCATCGCCTTCCGCATGGCTTTCGCCTTCCACATCCTCGGCACCAGCAGTTCCGGCAACTGCTCCTTGCTGGAAGTCGGCGGCGCGCGGGTGATGCTGGACGCCGGCTTCCAAGGGCCGCGACTCGAAGCCTCCTTGCAGAAGCTCGGCATCGAAGCGCGGGCCCTGGACGCCGTCTTCATCACGCACGAACATTCCGACCACTGCGTCGGCCTGCCTGCCCTGCTCCGCCAGAATCCCCGCCTCAAGGTCTTCGCCAACCGCGAGACCGCCCGGCGCATCAAGGACTCCTTCAAGTCGCAGCCCGACTGGCAGCTCTTCGAGACCGGCACGACGTTCGAGTTCAAAGGACTGCAGGTCACCGCGATCCCGATCCCGCACGACGCCGCCGATCCCGTCGGCTACGCCTTCGACCTGCCCGCCGAGGACGCGCGTCCGGCGAAACGCCTCACCTGGCTGACCGACCTCGGCCACGTGACCCCGGTCGTCCGCCATCATGTCGCCCTCGCCGACATCCTCGTGCTCGAGGCGAATTACGACGACGAGATGCTCGACCTCTCCAAGCGGCCGATCTCCCTGAAACAGCGCATCCGCGGCAACTTCGGCCACCTTTCCAACACGCAGACCAAGGACCTGCTCGTCGGCCTGCGCGAATGGCAGGCGACCGAGCTCTACCTCGGACACCTCAGCAAGGAGTGCAACCGCACCGTCATCGTCGACGCCCTGATGAACGAAGTGCGCGACCGGAAGACCGACCTCCGCGTGACGGTGGTCGACCCTCTCGAGGATAATCCGGTCAGCCTCTGGTGAGGCTTACTTCGTCGGCGGAGCCGGGATATCGTCGGCGGCCGGCGGCGTGGGCACGGCGCCTTCGGAGCGGATGACGGCGCTCTCGGCGACCGCGCGGGCCAGACGCTTGACGGCGGCGCCGCAGGTCGGCGAAGCCGGATTCATGTCCTGGGCGGCCAGCCAAGCGGCCAGAGCCGCGGCTTCGGCGCCTTCCTTCTCGAGCTTCTCGGCCCGGCCGATCAGCTGGGCGTAGCCGGCGACGAGCGGCGCGATGTCGGAACGGGTCTTGGCGAGCACGAGGTCATCGGACTCGGTCTTGTAGATCTCCACGATGACGTCCCACGCGAGGTAAGGATTGTTCTGGGCCGCGAGCATCGAGGCCTTCTGGATGTTGGCGTCGAGCTCGCCGACGCGCTGGACGACCTTGCGGAGCTTGTCGGAGCGTTCCTTGTCCTGCGCGAGGGCCAGGGCGTATTCGAGCTTCTTGTTGAAGATCTCGCGCCACTTGGCTTCGGCCATCAGCCGGTCGAACTCGGGGACCTTCTGGGCGAGGGTGTCCTGACGGCTCACCACCTGGTTGGCGAATTCCTTCACGCCGGGGTTCTGCGGCCAGATCTTCGTGGCGCGTTCGAGGGCGGCCTCGGCCTTGGCGGTGTCGCCGGCGAGGGCGGCGGCCTTGGCGGAGAGCAGCGACATGTTCGACGCGTTCATGGCGTTGTTGACCTTCGAGAGGACCGGGGCGCTGGGGAAGTCGCGGGCCTGGCCGCGGACCTTGTTCACGTAGGACTCGACGCTCGCGAGGTCGCGCTCGTCGCCGAGACGCTGCAGTTCGCGCAGGTCCTTCCAGAGCGCGAGCATCTGACGCTTCTTCTCCTGCGGATAAAGCATGACCGGCGGCTCGAACTCTCCGAGGAAGTAAGTCTCCTGCAGTCGCTCGAAAGCGCCGTACAGCTCCTCCTGCTTCAGCAGGTCGTCGACGGTCTGCATGCCCTTGCCCACGTCCTTGATCGCCTCACGCGACAGCAGGTCGATGGACTCGAGGGTGGGCACGAAATCCGAGACCGGGAAGAACTCCTTCACTTCCTTCGCGCCGACGACGACCTCCTGGTTGCTGGCGTTGAAGATGACCCGGTAGAAGGCGCTCGTGACCAGGGCATGGCGGTAGCGCCGGGCCATCAGGAAGGCGACCATCTGGGACTGGAACTCGATCTTGGCCTTCAGGCCGATGGCGGAGAGCCTCGTGCCTTGCGCGAGCATCTGGGCCTGGGTGCGGGCCTCGTCCTTGACCCGGAGCCCCAGCTCGGTCGAACCGGACGACCCCTTGGACAGCGCGCCGTTCTTGCCGGCGGTGGCGGTTCGGGCGTCGTTGGCCGCCTCCATGATGTCGGCCCGGTTGACGATCACGGACTCCTGCGTCTTGCGCAGGATCTCGAGCTGATTGAGGGTGACCTCGATGTTCTTGTATTCGCTGTTCATCCGCCAGGCCTTCTGGACCTGGGTGGCGATGGTCAGGCATCCCTGCGCATCGAACTCGAATTCAGCGGCCTTGAAGAGCAGGTTGAAGGCCTCCTGCTGGTTGCGGAAGTAGTTATCCCGCGTCAGCGCCTGCGGAGAGAGCAGGAACTGGATCTGATCGAGGATCGCGACGTAGCGCTTCATGTCGCCGTTGTCGGTCGGCGCCGCGAGGTAGCGCTCGAAACGGGCCCGGACGGAACGGGTGTTGCCGAGGTTCATCGTGGTCCCCTTCCACTGCATGGTCCCGTTCTCGAGGTCCACGGAGTCGCTGTTGACGTTGAAGAGCCGGTCGGCGCCGCCTTCGGCGGTGGAACTCGAGTAGTTGCCGGCCGTGCCGCCTTGCGTAGGGGCGGGCGGCGGCGCCTGGGCGAAGCCAAGCACGGTCAAGGCGCACCAGCCGAAGCAAGAAAAGATGAGGTGACGCATGGCGGGGAGATTCAGAAGCGTTCGAGGGCTTCGACGACCAGGAGGTCGCGGGTGACGCGCAGCTTGCACTTGAAGCGCTGGCCGACCTCGAAGGAGTCGGCGGAGCCGGCGGGGATGAAGACCGGGATGCGGCCGACGGGGTCCTTGCTGATCGGCTTCACGGCGAGCACGCGGCCACGGCCTTCGACGAAGGCGAGCTGCTGCTCGACCTGGCACTCGAGACGGTAACTGTTGCCCTGGAGCGTAGCCCAATCGCGACGGTAGGTCTCGACCGAGAACGGGGTGAGATCCGCGAAGCGACCGCCACCGCCCATGCGGGGAACGACGATCGCGACCAGGATCACGATGACCACGACAGGGATGCCGAGGGCGAAGAAGAGGGGGTTGATCTTGGACATGCGGAAGAAGGGGCGCAGGCTTCCCTGCCCCGCCAGCCTAGCCCCCTTTGGGATTTGTTCCAGCGATTTCCCCGCCTAGGGGAAATCCGACGCCCTCAGGGCCAGCCGAAGCCTCAGCTCCAACGCTTCTGCTGGCAGCCGAAGACGACCAGGCAGATGCCTAAAAGGCCCTGTACCAGGAGCACCGTCAGACCCAGCTCCGTACTGGCCACGTAGGCGCTCTGGTTGGACATGCTCGCAGTATAGGCATCATAGAGGGGCAGCCCCATCATGGATTTCATATAGCCCGACCAGCCCCAATAGGAATTAATGAAGGGGCGGCAGAGCCAGGTCAGCGCCGGCGGCAGGGCCAGGACGACCCCCGAGAGGGGCAACTGGAAGCCCACGAGGTAGATCGAAAGCAGTGACGACTTCTCGGGCGAGGTCAGCATGGCCGAGAAGCCGAGGCAGACCACCGACATCGACACGCAGCTGCCGGCGAGGATGGCCAGCTGTTCGGCCCACGGGCCAGGGAAGTTGCAGATGAGTTTCACGAAGAAACACATCCAGACCCCCTGGGCGATGCCGATGAGCGAGACGAAGACGATCTTCGAGAAAGCGTAAGCCCACGGACGCAGTCCGGTCATGCGCTCCTTCTCGTACAGCACGCGCTCGGCGGAGATCTCGCGTCCGCCGTTGTTGGCGCCCATCAGGGTGAGCAGGATGACCTGGAACATCACCAGTCCGGCGGCGAGCCCTGCCAGCTGGGCGTTGGCCAGCTGCACGTTCAACGCCTGTTTCACCTCCTCCATCGAGGCGGTGTTGCGATCCATCGGTATCTTCAGGACATCCCAGGAACCTTCGAGGTTGAAGATGATGACGAGCAGCGGAAAGCCGAACGTGATGGCGAGCGTGAGACCGAGGTAACCGGTGTCGCGGAAGAAGAGCTTCAGCCTGCGTGAAAGCAGCGTGGTGAACTGGGAAACACCACCCGGCACGACCGGCTCGGGGAGCGGCTCGATCTCGACGGGAGCACCGACCTTAGCCACGGCCGTGGCGTAAGAATCCGGATGCTCGGCCTGATGGATAGCCCAGCGGTCGCGCCAAGTGGCGAGGTCCGAGGCGTTCAGCACCTCGTAAAGGCGGAGACCATCCGGGATGCCGAAATAACCCAGCAGTTCGTCGGGCGAACCCTGGAAGACCACGTCGCCCTGGTAGACGACCGTGACCCAGTCGAACTGGTTCAGCTTGCCGAGATTATGGATGATGCAGACGAAGCTCTTGTGGTGCGACTCGGCGAGATTACGCAGCAGCGCCAGGATCTGATCCTCGGACTGCGGATCCAGGCCCGAGGTGACCTCGTCGCAGACCATGCAGGCCGGGTCGAGGGTGAGTTCCAGACCGAGGGAGAGACGACGGAGCTGGCCGCCGGAAAGGGCCGAGACGCGCTTGTCGCGATGCGGCGACATGCCGGTCACGCCGAGCACGGACTCGAGGCGACGTTCACGCTCCGCGGCGTCGGGCACCGCCAGTTCGAGGGCATACTCCAACGATTCCGCGACAGTCAGCTGGGCTTGGGCGGCCGTGAACTGAGGGGCGAAACCGACCTTACCGATAAGGTCTTCGGTGCAGGTGATCGGCTGACCGGCGAGGCTCGCCACTCCGGTCGAAGGCAGGATGCCCAGGATGGCCTTCATCAGGGTCGTCTTGCCGCAGCCCGAAGGCCCGATGACGGCGTTGAGTCCCCGCGGGAGGAAGCGGGCGTTGGCGCCGTCGAGGATGACGGGGCCGTCGGCGCCCGCCCTTACGGTGAGATTCTCGCAGCTCAGCATCGGTTGCAGTCTTGCCTCCCCCCTGCCCATCGTAAAGGCTTATCCCCATGAGACCCCTCGCCCTCGCGCTGCTCGCCGCCCTGGCCCTCGTCCCGCAGGCCGAAGCCCTGCAGATGACCAAGAAAGCCATCCGCAACCAAGGCATCTTCGGCATCAAGATCGCCCGGACGGACATGGCCTTCTACGGCCGGGCCGACGCCATCCTTTCGATCTCCTTCCAAGAATACACCACCGGTTCCTTCATCGTCGCCGAAGTCGTCATCGACATGAAGGACTCGAACCAGCAGCTCCGCCTCTACGCCGCGCGGCCGCCCGGCACGGATGACGTCGCCAACCGCGTCAACCGCGCCAGCGAGGCCAACTCCCAGAACCGCGGACTGGACCCGAGCCAGGCGTCGAAGCTCCCGATTCCGAGCCAGCTCGCCGCCGTCGAGTCCAAGGTCAACAACATGATCTCCGGCACGACCGGCGACATCGTCGTGAAGACCTACCCGACCACCACCCACGCCAAGACCGTCGAAATGGTCGTCTCCTCCAAAGCCGAGCTGAAGCGACTCTACTCCAACCTGATCACCCTCTATACCGGCTTCGAGGTCGAAGCCCAGGACGGCGCCTCCATCGAGGGCTCCAACGCCGCCAAGGCCAGCATGACCACCAGCGGCGCCACCCCGACCATCAAGATCAACCAGATCGGCGGGGTGCTCTTCACCGTCGAATAAGCGGTCCGGCCTCGGTCCGACCCCGATTTCAAGCGGTCCGCCCCTACCCGGAGGGCTCGGGTAAGTCCGGCTTGACCGTTCCCGCGGGCTTCGCTTGTGTCCGCCCTTACTCCCATGGCCAACCTTCCCGTAAATCGTATCAAGAAGAAGAACATCATGAGCTACAACGGCGAGCTCTGCATCGTTCTCGAGTGCGTCGTCCGCACCCCCCCGAACAACGCTTCCTACGTCCAGATGGAACTCCGCTCCATCAAGACCGGCGCTAAGATCCCGGTGCGTTGCGGCATCGGCGTCAGCTTCGAGGTCTTCGACAACTCCATCAAGCAGCTCGAACTCTCCTACCAGGCCGACGGAAGCTACGTCTTCTCCGACCCCAACACCTTCGAGGAATACTACATCTCCGAGGTCTCCCTCGAGGAGTCCAAGGAGTTCCTGATCCCGGGCACTTCCTATATGGTCCTGTTCGTCGAAGAGAAGCCGGTCACCGTCGACCTCCCCCCTTCCGTCACCGTCGAAGTCCTGGAAGCCCCTCCCGCCGTCAAGGGCGACACCGCCGGCAACGTTCAGAAGACGGTCACGTGCGAGAACGGCCTCCAGGTCAACGTCCCGCTCTTCATCAAGCAGGGCGAGAAGATCAAGGTCAGCACCGAGAATAAGGAATACCTCGGTCGCGCTTAAGCCGCCCTTACAGGCGACCTCAGGAACCCCGGCATGCCGGGGTTCTTCGTTGTCCGGACGGACCGAAAGGAGCGTAGACCCGCAGGGATTCGAACCCCGACAAAATGAACCAAAATCATTTGTGCTACCGTTACACCACGGGTCTGCGCATCCTGACTGAACAGCGAGTCAGGGGTCGGAGTCAAGCGAGACCAAGGCGGGGTTGACGCTGGGGTAGGTCTGTCTCATTTCCCCTGTATGCCCGCCTCCGCCTCCCAGAAGCCGAAGTATCGTCGGATCGTGCTCAAGATCAGCGGCGAAGCCCTCCGCAACGACGCCACCGGCGAATCCATCGACAGCGCCGTCCTCGACCG
>JBJOMV010000017.1:0-27251 GCA_046052185.1 Verrucomicrobiota bacterium
TGGACCTCACCGACGCCCTGAAGGAAACGGTGCGCGCCAAGGTCGAAAGACTGCTGCGCCACAACCCGCGGATCATCCGCGTGCACGTCGAACTCGTCCACACCCGCTGCAGCGACCACAGTCGCGAGTTCGGGGCCCAGATCAGGCTGGAGATTCCCGGCCCGGACATCGTCGTCCGGGAGGAGTCGGACGACCTGTACAAATCCATCGATATTTTGATCGATAAGGTCGATCGCCAGCTTCGCCGCCGCCATCGCCTGGATAAGGAGAAAAGGAATCATCCGCATCCGACGGACCTGGGCGACCTGGGACGCGCGGCGTAAGGACGGTATCGTGCCGGCCGGTTGTCGGTGAGGGCTGGTCAGTCGGTTAAGGTCGAAGTCAGATAGGCTGGAAGTCGGTGAAAACAGACGGAAAGCCGGTCAGTCTGAGAAGGTAACAGACCGTCAGTCAGGGAACAGACAACGTAAGCCAAGCCAGCACAGTCAAAGTAGGTACCGGACCCCGGCCGCCGCAAGGTAGCCGGGGTCCTCCTGTTTAGGCGGATGGCCGGCCGCCTAAGTTTCTCGCCCTCGGGCCCCCGAGGGCTTTTATCTGCCCCATGCGCATTTATTTCATGGGCATCTGCGGTACGGCGATGGGTAACGCCGCCTTGCTGATGCGCGCCTTGGGCCACGAGGTCATGGGATCCGATACGGGCATCTATCCGCCGATGTCCGACCACCTGCGCGGCGCCGGCGTCGACATCCTGGAAGGCTGGTCCGCCGAGCGTCTCGCCCAGCTCAAACCCGACCTGGTCGTGGTCGGCAACGTCGCTTCCCGCGGACACCCCGAAGTGGAGTGGCTGCTCGAAGCCCGTACGCAGCCCTACGTCTCCCTCCCGGAACTGCTCCGTACCCGCCTGCTGAACGAACGACGTAACGTGGTCGTCGCGGGCACCCACGGCAAGACCACCACGACCTGCATGGCCGCGGTGCTGCTCAAGGCCAACGGCACCGAACCCGGCTGGCTCGTCGGCGGCGTCCCGCGCGACCTGCCCGATTCCTCCCATCCCGGCAAGAAGGGCGGGCCCTTCGTCATCGAAGGAGACGAATACGACACGGCCTTCTTCGACAAGCGCAGCAAGTTCATCCAGTACCTGCCGCACGTGCTCGCGATCAACAACTGCGAGTTCGACCACGCCGACATCTTCCGCGACCTCGACGACGTCCTGCGCACGTTCTCGCACGTCATCCGTATCGTCCCGCGCGACGGCGCGATCGTCGCCAACGGCGACGACGCCAATGTCCTCGGCCTGGTGAAGAACGTCGCCTGGGCCCCGGTCATCCGCGTGGGTACGGGCGCAGGCAACGACGCCGTCATCGCCGATTTCAAGGAATCGCCTACGGGCTCCTCCTTCACTCTGGTGTGGAAGGACAAGGAGTGGGGCAGGGTGAAGTGGGCCCTGCCGGGCCTCTTCAACGCCCGTAACGCCGCCATGGCCGCCGTCTCCGCTGGGCTCCTCCTCGACGCTCAGGATCCGACCAAGCTGAAGCTCGAGGCGCTCAATTCCTTCCAAGGCGTGCAGCGTCGTCAGCAGGTGCTGGTCGACCGTCCCGACCTGACGGTGATCGAGGATTTCGGCCACCATCCGACCGCCCTCGACCTCACGCTGGAATCCCTGCGCGCCCGCTATCCGCAGCATCGTCTCGTCGCCTGCTTCGAGCCGCGCAGCAACACCGCCGCCCGCAAGGTGATGCAGGACGCCTTCCAGGAGGCGCTCAAGAAGGCCGACGAGGTCTTCCTGCCTCCGCCCCATCGCGCCGAGAAGCTCGGCGAGGAACGCTTCGACAGCCCCGGCGTCGCCGCCGCGATCACGGCGGCCGGACGGAAGGGTTTCGCCCCGGCTTCGAACGACGCCTTGCTCGCCGAACTCACCGCCCTCGTGCAGGCGGACAAGTCGCCGCGCTGCGTCGTCTTCTTCTCGAACGGAGCCTTCGGCGGCATCATCAAGAAGTTCGCCCAAGCCATCTGACCATGGAATCCTTCATCCGTTCGAACAAAGCCGTCTGGCTGATGATCATCGCCGACTTCCTGGCCGTCTTCGGCTGGTTCATCGTCAAGCTCAACGGCGGGACGGAACTGCACTTCCCGCTCTTCGGTCTCTCCGGCCTCGTCCTGTGGAACGTGCTGTTCTTCTGGGCCCGGGCCCAGCTCAACGCCAGGTCCTGAATCAGCCGATCAGGCCGAGCGCCTGCCTGGCCTGGGCGGAGTCCTTCGCGATCTGCGCCTGCAAGGCGGCTAGGTCCCCGAATTTCTGTTCGGCGCGGAGGCGTCGCACCCAGCGGACGCGGACGGTGTCACCCGTGGTCGGCGCGGGTCCGCGGAGCACGTGGGCTTCGAGCAAGGGGGCGACAGGCCCGCTCTCGACGGTGGGTCGCTGACCATAGTTAGCGACCGCCGGTAGCGACTCGCCTTGGAAGATCACTTCGACGGCATAGACGCCGTAGGCGGGCTTGAGTTCAGGCTGCCAAGCGACGTTGACCGTCGGGAAGCCGATGGTGCGGCCGAGACGGCGTCCGCCGATGATCGTGCCTTCGGCTTCGTAAGGCCTGAGCAGCATGGCGTTGGCCAGAGCGAGGTCACCGTTGGCGAGGCACTGACGGATGCGCGAGCTGCTGACCGTCTCTTCGCCCAGGCTGACCGCGGCGACGAGCCTCACGCCGAGGCCTTCGGCCGCGCCGTGGGCGATGAGGGTCTCGCCATGGCCGGCGCGTCCGCGGCCGTATTGGAAATTAGAGCCGACATGGAGCGACTTTAGGTGAGGGAAGGTCTGCTTCAGCCACTGCGGGAAGTCCGCCGCTTCGATGCCCGCATGGTTGCGGTCGAACTTCTCGTGATGGATCAGCTGCGCGCCGGCTTCGGTCAGGCGATCATCCTTCTGCGCGCGCGTGAAGATCAGTGGCACGGAGGATTCCGGCCGGAGCACCTTGCTCGGATGCGGGTCGTACGTGAGCACGCCGACGATGCCTCCGTCCGCGCGGGCGGCGTCGCGGGCGGAGTGCAGGACGGCGCGATGACCGAGGTGCACGCCGTCGAAGGCGCCGATGGCGAGATGGAGGGGCAGGCTCATGCGGCGGGCGCGGCTTCGCTCACCGGCACGAGGGCCGCGACGAGCTGGTCGTCGCTCATCGCGCCGAGCTGCGGAAGGGTGTGGCCGCGCGAAAGGTCGAGCCGGCCGGAGCGCGTGCGCCGGAGCATCGAGAGGTGCGCGCCCGGGCCGAGCTTGCGGCCGAGGTCGTAGGCCAGCGTACGCACGTAGGTGCCCTTGGTGCAGCGGACGCGGAAGTTGATCTTGGGGCTCTCCCAAGAGAGCAGTTCGAACTCGGCGAGGCTGATGGCGCGGGGTTCGCGGACGACTTCGACGCCCTTGCGCGCGAGGTCGTAGAGCTTCTGGCCGCCGATCTTCTTCGCCGAATGCATCGGGGGGACTTGGAACTGGTCGCCCAGCATCGAGGCGAGGGCGGCGCGGACCTGGGCTTCGGTGATCTCGGGGACCGGGTTCGTCTCCAGCGTCTCACCTTCGGCGTCCTGGGTGTCGGTGACGATGCCGAGCGTCGCTTCGCCAAGGTATTCCTTGTCCTGGGCCATCAGTTGGTCCGAGGCCTTGGTCGCCTTGCCGACGAGCACGATGAGCAGGCCGGTGGCCATCGGGTCGAGCGTGCCGGCATGGCCGACGCGACGCGTGCGGTAGAGCCGACGCACGCTGTCCACGACGTCATGCGAAGTGATGCCCTGCGGCTTGTCGACGAGCAGCACGCCCGCGGGTTCGGCGGCGGGCTCGCTCATTTCGCCGAGTACTCGCGGTAGTGGGCGATGACGATCCCGAGGATCTTCGCGCGGTCCTGGGGCAGTCGGCAGCCCTGCATGTTGAAGCCGGCCGCGAGCATGTGACCGCCGCCGTTGAGCTTGCCGGCGCAGAGGTCGAGGCGGAGCTTGGGGTCGCGGCCGCGCAGGCTGCCGCGGATGCCGTCGGCGCCTTCTTCCATGAGCACGGCGATCTCGACGCCTTCGACGGAGCGCGGGAATTCGACGAGGCCCTCCTTGTCTTCCTTCGAGGTGCCGGTAGCGGCGTAGTCCGCCTGGGTGAGTTCACCGGAGCAGATCTTGCCGTCTTCGTGGAAGAGGATGGTGTTCAGGAAGCGCTTGGTGAGCTCCAACTTCCCGCGGCTTTCCTGCTCGAAGACGCGGTAGTTGGCTTCGGCGGGGTCGGCGCCACGGCGGACGAGCTCGGCGATGATCGCGAAGACTTCGGCGGTGGTGCTGCGGTAGCAGAAGCGTCCGGTGTCGGTCAGGATGCCGAGGTGCAGGGCCTTGGCGGTGACGGCGTCGACGGCGAGGCCCTGGGCGAGCGCGCCGGCGGCGAGGATGTGGCAGGTCGCGGCGGCTTCGCGGACGACGATGTTCGTCTGCGCGTAGTCCGGATTCGAGGCGTGGTGGTCGATATTGGCCAGGATGCCCGCCGGGAACTTGGCGAGCAGTTCCGTCCCTACGCGGGACGCATCGGCACAGTCGACGGTGACCGCCACCCGGTCCGTCGCGTCATAATCGGCCCCTTTGACGAACGTCACGCCTTCGGCGTACGGCACGAGGTTCGGGGGGATCCGGTCGCGGTTCACGCACAGCGCGTCCACGCCTTCGGCGAGGAGCATCCGGCAGAGGGCGGTCTGGGAGCCGATGCAGTCGCCATCGGGGCGCATATGGCCCAATACGGCCACTTTCCGCCCTTTCAGGCCCTTGACGAGATCCCGGAGGGCCTCGCCCGCCGCTTGCATGCTGATACCCATGGTTTTGCGGATGAAGAAACAGGCGGGGCTCATCGCTGGCAAAGGCAAAAGGCAGGGTTATCACCAACTTCGGGGGAACGCTTGAACCTACCCGCGGTTCGGGCATAGTCCCTGCTATCAACCCCATCCGGGCGTTTCGCCCCAAACCCACTTTCCATGGATAAGGACAAAAACAACAATTTCACTCCCCGCGCCCGCAAGGTCGTGGAACTGGCCCGGGCGGAAGCCCGCCGGTTCAACCACAACTACGTCGGCACGGAGCACATCCTGCTCGGGCTCATCAAGCTCGGCGAGGGTGTCGCGGTCAATGTCCTCGGCCGCATGGGCCTCGACCTCAAGACCGTCCGTGGCGCCGTCGAGAAACAGGTCGGTCCCGGGCCCGAAGAAGCGAAGGCGCCCGACACGATCCCGCTCACGCCTCGCGTGCAGAAGGTCATGGCCCACGCCGTCACCGAAGCCCGTGCCCTCGGTCACGCCTACGTCGGCACCGAACACATCCTCCTCGGCCTCCTGAAGGAAGGGGAGGGCGTCGCCGCCCGCGTGCTGCAGCAGCTCGACGTCGACCTGGAGCGCTGCCGCAAGGAGATCCTCGCCGACATCGATCCTTCCGCCGCCGACGAGTCCGAGAAGAAGGACGGCGACACGCCGCCTCCGTCGGACGACTCTTCCGATGACGCTCCGCCTCCCTCCCGCCGCTCCTCTTCCGAAGAGGGCGCCCGCCCCGGCCGCGGTGAACGCCTCTCGCTCCTGAAGACCTTCGGCCGCGACCTCACCGAGCTCGCCAAGGCCGGCGAACTCGACCCGGTCATCGGCCGCAAGGAGGAGATCCGCCGCGTGGTCCAGATCCTCTGCCGCCGCACGAAGAACAATCCCGTCCTCATCGGCGAAGCCGGCGTGGGCAAGACCGCCATCGTCGAAGGCCTCGCCCAGGAGATCGCCTCCGGCGTCGTCCCGGAGATCCTCCTCGACCGCAAGGTCATCACCCTCGACCTCGCCCTGATGGTCGCCGGCACGAAGTATCGCGGCCAGTTCGAAGAGCGCATCAAGGGCATCATGGACGAGATCAAGCGCGCCAAGAACGTCATCCTGTTCATCGACGAGATGCACACGATCGTCGGCGCCGGCGCCGCCGAAGGCGCGATGGACGCCTCCAACATCCTCAAGCCCGCCCTGTCCCGCGGCGAGATCCAGTGCGTCGGCGCCACCACGCTCTCGGAGTATCGTAAGCACATCGAGAAGGACGCCGCCCTCGAACGCCGCTTCCAGTCCGTCAAGGTCGACGACCCGACCCCGGAAGACGCCGTGCTCATCCTGCGTGGCATCCGCTCGAAGTACGAGGAGCACCACAAGTGCGAATACACCGACGCCGCCATCGAGGCCGCCGTCCGCCTCTCGCACCGTTACATCACCGCCCGCCACCTGCCGGACAAGGCCATCGACGTCATGGACGAAGCCGGCGCCCGCGCCCGCATCCGTTCGCTGAACATCCCGGCCGACATCGACGTCGTCCAGACCGAGATCGACAAGGTCGTGCAGCAGAAGGAAGACGCCTCCCGCAACCAGAAGTTCGAGGAAGCCGCCAATCTCCGCGACACGGAGAAGAAGCTCCGCGCCAAGCGCGAGAAGATGCTCGAAGATTGGCGCAAGAAGCGCGACGAGAAGCGCATCGTCGTCGGCGAAGAGGAGATGCTCCACATCGTCGCCGACTGGACCGGCGTGCCCCTCAACCGTCTGGAGAAGAAGGAGACCAAGAAGCTCCTCGAGCTCGAGAAGGACCTGCAGACGGCCGTCATCGGCCAGGACCGCGCCTGCGAAGTCGTCGCCCGCGCGCTCCGTCGCTCCCGCGCCGACCTCAAGGATCCGCGCCGCCCGATCGGCTCCTTCCTCTTCCTCGGCCCCACCGGTGTCGGCAAGACGCTCCTGGCCCGCTCCCTGGCCGAACGCATGTTCGGCGAGAAGGACGCGGTCATCCAGATCGACATGTCCGAGTACATGGAGAAGTTCACGGTCTCCCGCCTCATCGGCTCGCCGCCCGGCTACGTCGGTCACGACGAAGGCGGCCAGCTCACCGAAGCGGTGCGCCGCAAGCCCTATTCCGTCGTGCTCTTCGACGAGATCGAGAAGGCCCATCCGGACGTCATCCAGCTCCTCCTGCAGGCCCTCGAAGACGGCCGTCTGACGGACTCCCTCGGACGCGTCGTCGACTTCCGTAACACGATCATCATCCTCACGTCCAACGTCGGGGCCGACGTGCTGCAGCGCAACAACTCCGTCGGCTTCGACGTCGGCGTGGACTCCACCCGCGACTACGAGAAGCTCAAGGACCGTATCATGGACGAGACCAAGCGCGCCTTCAAACCGGAGTTCCTCAACCGTCTCACCGACATCGTCATCTTCCAGCAGCTCGCGAAGACGCACATGACCAAGATCGTCGACATCGAGGTCGACAAGGTCGCCAAGCGTCTCCTCGACCTCGGCGTGAAGCTCGTGGTCAACGAAGCCGCCCGCGGCTACCTGGTGGACAACGGCTGGGACGAGAAATACGGCGCCCGCCCGCTCCGCCGCGCGGTCGAACGTCTCCTCGAGGACCCGCTGGCCGAAGCCATCCTGCGCGACGATTACAACAAGGAGGAGCCGGTCATCGTCTCGGTCGGTGAGAAGGGCCTCGTCTTCACCCAGAAGAAGAGCGGCGCCGACACCGGCGCGTAAGCGATGCCTCGTCTGGTCACCGCAGGTCTCCTCGGCGCGATCGCCATCGCGCTAGGAGCCTTCGGCGCCCATGGCTTGAAAGTGCGCCTAGCCTTTATCCCCGAGGCCATCGGCTGGTGGGAGACGGCGACCTTCTATCTTCTGACGCATGCCGTCGCCATCGGCGCCATCGCCGGGCGCTCCCCTTGGCCGGCACGGTTCTGGGCCGTCGGCGCGACGATCTTCGCCGCGACGCTTTACGCCATGGCCTTGGGCGCGCCGCGCTGGTTCGGCGCCATCACGCCTATCGGCGGCTCGTTGCTCATCGCGGGCTGGGTCGTGCTGGCCTGGACTTCCCGCAAGGAATCCTGACTTGCCGAAGCGGCGGCCGCCTCCGACCTTGGGGCATGGCAGAGCCTTTCACCTATCACGACGACGGCGGCGATGATCTCGAGCCGGCCGAGCGGGAAGTGGTCTGCCGATACTATCTCGAGGCGGGTCCGCAGCACACGGAGTTCGTGACGCAGTTCCTCGGGCCGAGCGAGTGCGGCAAGTTCGACGTCCTCTGGGAGGAATCCGACCTGACCGAGGAAGTGACCGTCGCCGTGGCCTGGTTGCCGCGCGGACAACTGACCGGCTTCGAGCTCTGGCAGGCCTTGGCCTTGGCTTTCTGGAACATGAAAAAGGAAGGCGAGTATTGGGAGAACGCCGACTGCGTCGAAGTCATCGATCGTCCGGACACCTTGGTCGAGACGGATGCCTTCCGCGCGGTGCTCGCCGCGGTCTGGCCTTAGGTTTCCCGCCAAAGAAAAAGGCGGAGCCGAGGGGCTCCGCCTGAGGCGCCGGGTTGGCCGCGGCTTCAGCTCCCGAGGCCGGCGAGGGCCGCGTTGAGCAGGCTTTCGGCCGAGGCCGAACCGGCGTCGGCCGAACTGACTTCCATGAGGACTTTGCCCGCGCCGGCGCGGCTCTCGGCCACGGTGAGCGTCAGGCGGCGTTCATTGACCTGGCGGTCATAGGCGACGCCGTTCTTGCCGCCGGTGTGCTGGCGTTCGGTCGAGGATCGCAGGTCGCTCGACAGCGTGACGATCAGTTTCGCGGTTTCCGCCGAAGCGGGGCTCAGGCCGGCCTTCTGCAGGCGGTCGCGGAGTCCGCGCACTTCGTTCTCGCCGAGTCCGGCACGGCGGGCGTCCAGGTGATAGGTCGTGCCTTGCTTGGCGACCTCTTGCAGGTTCCCGCGGCTCTGGACGACGGGTCGCGAAGCGCAGCCGACGCTGAGCGCGGCGGCGAGGAGGGTGAGGAGGAGATTTCGTTTCATAGCGAGTTTGATGATGTTTCCGCACCGACGCTTTCAACCGGAATTGGTTTCTCGGCACGCTTGCACCCCTTGGTTTTGCTGATTAAGGTGGGGCTATGAATTACATAGCATCCGCCTTGCTTCTGTTCGCCTCGTTCGCCTCGGCGGAAGAGTCCCCTGGTCTGCTCGCCGTGCCGGTCAAGGACATCGACGGCAAGTCGACGACGCTCGGCGCCGTCAAGGGCGGCAAGGCGTGGCTCGTCGTCAACGTCGCGAGCCAGTGCGGCTACACGCGGCAGTATGCCGGCCTGCAGGCTTTGTATGAACGATACAAGTCCCGGGGCTTGGTCGTCGCCGGTTTTCCGTGCAACGATTTCGGCGGGCAGGAGCCGGCCACCGAGAAGGCCATCAAGAAATTCTGTCAGGCCAACTTCCAGGTCACGTTCCCGCTGTATGCGAAGGTCGCGATCAAAGGTAATGACGCGCACCCGCTGTTCGAGAAACTTACGGGCAAGAGCTCCGGTCACCCCGGCCCGGTCGGCTGGAATTTCCAGAAGTTCCTCATCGGCGCCGACGGCAAGCTCATCGCCCGCTTCGGTTCCGACGTCGAGCCCGACTCCGCTGAGTTGGAGAAGGCGATCGAGCAGGCGCTGAAGTAAGCCCGCGTCAAAGCGTGGCTGGACCGGCGATGCGGAGGTCCGCCACGACCGTACCGCCGACAAGGTGCTCGGCGATGATCCGGTCGAGGTTCTCGGGCGTGCAATGGCCATACCAGACGCCCTCGGGGTAGACCACGGCGACCGGGCCGGCCACGCACACGCGCAGGCAGTCGGCCTTCGTGCGCTGGATGCCGCCGTGTTCGGAGAGTCCGAGCTGTTTGAGCCGCGCCTTCAGGTAGTCCCATGATTTCGTCGCGAGCTCGCCGCCGCAGCAGGCCTGCTCCGACGACTTCACGCACAGGAAGATGTGCCGGCGGGTGGCGTCGAGCCCCAACGCGTCGGCGGCGCGGGCGGCTTCGGGGTTCATTCGAACCGCGGGATCAGTCCGTCCTGCTCGAGCTTCAGGAACAGCTCACGGCTGAACCAGGCGTCATTGGCGGCGTACTGGATCTGACGCTCGTCGAGCGGCTTGGCCCAGTTGGAGGTCTGCACCTTCTTCGACTTCTTCATCTGCAGGCGCAGGAAGTGCGCGGCAAGGGCCTGCAGGCCGGTGTTCACCAGGCCGGTCTTCTTCGTATGGTCGGCGATGTCGATGAACGCGCGGTCCTCGAACGGTGCGCGGGCGCGGAGATTCTTGACGTCATCGCGGACGGCGACGCCGACCTTGGCCTGGCGTTCGTTGCAGAGCACCGGGAAGGCGAGGGGGATGCCGCCGCAATGGTCGAGGCGGAAGACGAAGATGTGGTGCTGGCCGGCCAGCTGGAGGATCGAGGGGAGGTTATACTCCCCGCGGTTGTGGGAGGGCTTGGTCTCGGTGTCGAAGCCAAGGACGCGGTCACGGGCCAGCGAGGCGATGGCCCGCTCGGCGTCTTTCTCGGATTCGATCAGTTCGATCGGGCCGGTCCATTCGCCGACCGGCAGGGATTCGATGAAATCTTTCTCGATGCGGATGCCCCCCTGGCCACGGCCGCCTTGGGTGTTCGAACGGGCTTCGACGCCTGGTTCGGCGGATTCTGGCTGATTTTCGGACGCTTCCACGAAGGGAAGGCAAAGCACCCCAAGGCCATTGGCAACCAGAGACTCGGCAGGGTGGGAAAAAAGCGTTGACCCTCCGCGTGGGCTCATCTTTGTTCCCCTTCCCATTTAACGGGGCCTTAGCTCAGTTGGTAGAGCGCTTGCATGGCATGCAAGAGGTCGTCGGTTCAAGCCCGATAGGCTCCACCATTCAAACCGGCCGTCTTCCTCAGGGAAGGCGGCCGGACTCTTTGCTGGGTCCGCCGGCTCAGCGCAGGACCAGCGTCAGCACCGTGCGGCAGTCCGACTGCAGTCGGGCTTCGACGGCATTATGTTCGCGGGTCACCCGGCCGATCGATTCGGCGCAGTTCTCGAGGGCCTTCTTGAGCACGAGGAGGTCGGTCTTGCTGGCCTTGCCCTCGGGCTTCTCAGCCAAGGCTTCGGCCTGGGTCGCATACTGCAGCATCATGGATTTCATCGTTTCGCGGTCGGCGGCCGAGCGGCGCAGCATCATCCAGATCGGTTTCCCCTTGGTGCCGCCCTCCGAGAGCGTGCGAAGGTAGCCGAGGGCGTTGTAGGGGCGGGCGTCGCTCTCGAAGTCCTTCTTGGCGGCGGCTTCCGCGGCCAGGCTTTCGGGCGTGCGGGCCTTGGCCTTGGTCACGGTCTTGCCTTTGACCTTGGTCTTGTTGCTGCCCGTCTGGGTGTCGTCGGCCGGTGCTTCCACGCGCGGCGCGGTGTCGGGCTTGCCCGAGAGCAGGCTGGCCCGCTTCAGGTCGTCGAAGCCGAGCCAGAAGAGATTCTCTTCGAGCTGGAATTCATTGCAGACCACTTCGGGGCGGTTGGCGGAAAGGGACATGCCCTTGAGTCCGTCCTGCATCGACAGGAGGAGGTTCTTGACGAGCGACTTGGCGTCCGTGGCCATGGTCGGCTGCGCGAAAGGGTCTTCGACTTCCTTGGCCGCCATCTTCTTCGTCGGCTTGTCTTCCTCGAGCATCAGCTCGCGCTCGGCCCACAGCTTCGGGTTGTTCCGCTTGATCCAATCCTGGTCGAGGTCCTCCCAGCGGTAGGTGAGCACCGTGTCGGCGTCGAGGCGCTTGACCATGATGGTCGTCTCGTCCTGCGTGATGTATTCGAACGCGATGACGGTGGCGTTGCCGGTGCGGCGGAGCTGCACGGTCTCGGCGAAGGCCGGCAGGACACCTAAGGTGAGCGCGGCGAAAAGGAAGCGACGGAAGGGGGGCACGAAGGAGAGCGTAGGGAGACGGGGAGGGTCGGCAAATCAAGAACGACGCGGCGGCGAAGGCGTCGGCCTGTGCCAAGTAAAAGACCGCCGGAAAGGCGGTCTGGAAGGGGGGACTGAGGTTAAGGCCTTACTTACCCTTGGCCTCGAACTTCGGATGGAGGTACTCGGCGCAGGAGTCGAGGGACGCCAGCTGGACGTAGTCGGCCTCAGGCACTTCGATGCCGTGCTTCTTGCGGAGCTCCATGACGATATCCAGGAAGTCCATCGAATCGAGGGACAGCTGGTCGCGGAGGCGGACCTCCGGTTTGACGGCGGTCAGGTCCTCGTCCGGCGCGATGTCGGCGATGATGTCGAGAACCACCTGCTTGATGTCGTCCTTAGTCATGTTTTCGGCTTTGTTTCAAACGTCCAAACCGGGTCAGGCAACCCCATATTTCTTCACGATAAGGGCGGAATTGATGCCCAGCATGCCGAAGGAGTTGTTCAGGATGGCGTCCACCCGGCCGACTTTGACCGGCTGGTTGATCACGAGGCCCGGAAGGGCGCATTCGGGGTCTAATTCGTCGATATTGATGGTCGGATGGACCCAATGATCGTGGAAAGAGGGCAGGTTGCCCGCCAGTTCCAGGGCCCCGGCGGCGCCCATGCAGTGCCCGATGAAGCTCTTGGTGTTGTTGATGCGGGTTTCCGGGCAGTCGGTGAAGACGGTCCGCAGGGCGGTGCACTCCTGGATGTCGCCCAGGGCGGTGGCGGTCGCGTGGGTGGAGACGATGTGGATGTCCTGCGGCTTCATGCCGGCGCGCTGGAGGGCCATGCGGACGCACTCGGTCTGGCGTTCGGGGTTGGGCAGGACGGCGTCGGTGGCGTCGGAGTTGATGCACCAACCGGCGATCTCGGCGATGATGCGGGCGCCGCGGGCCAGGGCGTCGTCGAGGCGCTCGAGCACGTAGATGGCGCCGCCTTCGGAGATGACGATGCCGTTGCGGTTCTTGTCGAAGGGACGGGAGGCCTTCGTCGGGTCTTCGTGGGCTCCGAGCGCGCCTTGGTTCTTGAAGCCGGCGAAGATGCCGAAGGTGTGGATGGATTCGGAGACGCCGCCGGCGAAGGCCACGTCGACCTCGCCGAGCTGGAGCATCTGCGCGGCCTGGATGAGGCCGGCGTTGCCCGCGGCGCAGGCGGCGCCGATGGTGTAATGCGGGCCGGTGATGCCCATGTTCATCGTCACTTCGCCCGCCGGATTGTTCGCCACGGTCCGGGGGTTGTGGTGGTGCGTCCAATACTTGGTGTCGTTGCCGAACTGGGAGATGTTATGGATCTCGTTCTCGGTCTCGACGTTGCCGTGCTCGGTGATGCCGAGGTAGACGCCGACGCGGGACTTATCGACCTTGTCCCAGTCGAGGCCGGAGTCGCCCAAGGCTTCGCGGGCGCAGAAGATGGAGATGGAGCCGACGCGGGTGCCGTTGCGGATTTCCTTCCGCTTCTGCCACTTGGTGGCGTCGAAATCGCAGACGCCCGCCGGATGGCGGCCCATGTGCCGGACGTCGATGACGGCGATGCGGGCCTTGCCGGCGAGCAGGTTGGCCCGGAATTCGCCCAGCGAGTTCCCGTTGGGGGCGGTGAGGCCGAGGCCGGTGATGACGATGCGGGGCTTGGAGGACATCTGACGTCCTTCCATCAAGCGTCCGACGCCCCCGAAGTCAAACTCCGCTCCCCGCTTGCCCTTGCCAATTGGCCGCGGCCGCATTGTCTGAAGGCCGATGTCCAAGCCGATCCAATGTTCGCTCTGCGAGGAGGCCGCCACGGTCCACCTCTCCCAGGTCGTCCACGGGAAGGTGACCAAAGTCCATCTGTGCGAAGCCTGCGCCCAGAAGGGCGGGGCGACCGACCCCGCCGTCTTCCAGCTGGCTGACGCGCTGGCGGCCGCGACGCCCGCCCCGACCCTGACCTGCCCGCAATGCGGGTACACGGATCTCGATCTCCGCAAGCGCGGCCGGCTTGGCTGCCCGGTCTGCTGGGAGACCTTCGGGGAAGCCCTTGGCGGCCTCCTTGTCAAGGTCCAGCATGAGCCCACCCACGTGGGTCGGGCGCCCGCCGGCGTGGTGCCCGTCGCCCAGCTGCGTCGTCGCCTCGACGCGGCCCGCCTCGAGATGACCGCCGCCGTCACCGGCGAAGACTTCGAAGCCGCCGCGCGCCTGCGCGACGAGATCGCCGAACTCGAGCGCCAGCTCGCCTCCTGACCATGTCCGTCGAAGACATCCTCGCCGCCGAAAGCGAACTCACCCACCTCCTCGGCGGCCAGCAGGCCGTCGTGCTGAGCACGCGCATCCGCCTCGCGCGCAACCTCGAGGGGCTGCCTTTCCCCGGCTGGGCCAAGCCTCCGCAGCGCAAGGAGACCTCCGACCGGTGCGTCGCCGCGCTCGAGGTCCTGCCGAAGTTCCGTCGCGGGCACGTCGTCCGCATGGGCGAACTCGGCGACCGCGACCGCGCGGTGCTCGTCGAACGCCACCTGGTCTCCAAGGAGCTCGCCGCCGGCAAGAGCGGCGCCGCCGTCATCAGCCGTGACCAGACCGTCTCCGTGATGGTCAACGAAGAGGACCATCTCCGCATCCAGGTCGTCAAGGCCGGCTGGCATCTCCGCGGCACCTGGCACATCGCCGAACAGCTCGACGACGCCCTCGGCGGCGCGCTCAAGCTGGCCTTCTCGGACCGCCTCGGCTACCTCACGGCCTGTCCCACCAACGTCGGCACGGGCCTGCGCGCCTCCGCGATGGTCCATCTGCCCGGACTCTGCCTCGCGGGCCACATGGACAAGGTCACGCGCGCGCTCAATCAGGACGGACTCGCGGTCCGCGGCTGGCTGGGCGAAGGCACCGAAGCCGCCGGCAACGTCTTCCAGATCTCCAACCAGCAGACGCTCGGCCTCTCCGAAGACGCGATCCTCAGGCACCTCGGGGGCTGGATCAAACACGTCGTCGAGCAGGAGTGGAACGCCCGCCGCAAGCTCGCGCAGGAGGAAGGCGAGAAGTTCGTCGACCGCCTCGCCCGTTCGCTCGGCGTGCTGCGCTCGGCGCGCCTGCTCACCAGCTCGGAAGCGATGAACATGCTTTCGCACCTGCGGCTCGCCTGCGACATGGGCTGCCTGCCGGAGGAGCGCCGCCATCTCGTCGACCGCCTGATGATCGAAGGCCAGCCCGCCCACGTGCAGGCGCGCGCCGGTCAGGAGCTCGACAGCGACGGGCGTGACCGTCGCCGCGCCGCGGTGGTCCGCGAAGCGTTGAAGGACTTCCCCGAAGTCGGTCCGCCGACGGCCTAGTCGGCCTTGGGAGGATTGGCCGCGCGGTCCTTGCGGGCCATGTCGTCCAGCAGGGCCTGCACGCGCGCCACGCCGCCGGTGATGTCATCCTCGGTGAAGAGGATGTCCGGGGTGTGCTTCATCTGCAGGAAGCCGCCGACGGTGGCGCGCAGTTCCGTGCGCACGCGCTTCAGGAAGGCGCGGGCCTTCTTGCGCTCCGCGTCGTCGCCCGAGACGGCGTAGCCGATGCGGCACTGGCGGAGGTCGGGGGCGACGCTCGCGACGGTGATCGTGATCAGCGCGGCTTCGGTCGGCCAGGACTGACGCAGCGCGGAGGAGACCTCGCGCTGGATGAGTTCGGCGACCCGGAGCTGGCGTTGGGACATGAGGCTTAGAGGCTCGGACGCGTCTGGACCATCTCGACGGCTTCGATGATGTCGCCGGGCTGGTACTCGTCGTAGCCGCCGAGCTTGATGCCGCACTCGAAGCCGGCTTTGACCTCGGAGGCGTCGTCCTTGAAGCGGCGCAGCGTCTCGACCGGGCCGTTGTGGATGATCTTGCCGCCGCGGACCACGCGCGCCTTGGCGGCGCGGCGGATGAGGCCTTCGGTGACCATGCAACCCGCGACCTTGTGCTCCTTGCCGAGGGGGAAGACGGCGCGCACTTCGGCGGCGCCGAGCTTGTTCTCGCGGACCTCGGGGTCGAGGAGTTCGGTCATGGCGTCCTTCACGAGCGTGATCAGCTCGTAGATGATGTCATGGGTGATGAGGCGGACGCCGGTGCGCTTGAGCTGCGGCTGGACGCCGGTCTCGAGCTTGGTGTCGAAGGCGACGATGAGGGCCTTGGAGGCTTCGGCCAGGGCGACGTCGCCCTGGGTCACGGGGCCGACGGAACCGCCGACGACTTCGAGGCGGACCTTGGCCGACTTGATGTCGCGGAGACAGCCTTCGAGGGCTTCGAGCGTGCCGTTGACGTCGGCCTTGAGCAGGACGCGGAGGATCTTCTCCTTGTCCTGGGCGAGGGCGGCCATGAGGCGCTCGAGGTCCGACATGCCAGGGCGGGCCCCGGTGTTAGGCGCCTGCTGCTGGGCTTCGGCGGCCTTGCGGGCGGCGAGGGCGGCCTCTTCGGCGATCTCGCGCGCTTCGCGGTCGTTCTTGACGGTCTTGAACTTGGTGCCGGGGGCCGGGACGGCGTCCCAGCCGAGGACGAGCGCCGGAGCGCCGGGAGCGGCGGAGGGCATGCGGTTGCCGCGCTCATCCATGAGCGCGCGCACCTTGCACCAGGTCTCGCCGCAGACGAACGAGTCGCCGGGCTTGAGCGTGCCTTTCTGGACGATGACGGTGGCGGTCGGGCCGCGGCCGGTCTCCATCTGCGATTCGATGACGACGCCCTGGGCGGGGCACTTCGCGTTGGCCTTGAGGTCGAGGACTTCGGCCTGGAGCAGGATGGACTCGAGGAGCTCGGTCATGCCGGTGCCCTTGAGCGCCGACACGGGGCTGGTGATGGTCTCGCCGCCCCAGTCTTCCGGGGTGAGGTTGCGCTGCTGCATCTGCTGCTTCACGCGGTCGATGTTCGCGCCCTTGGCGTCGACCTTGTTGATCGCGGCCACGATGGCGCTGGCATGCTTCTGCGCGAACTTGAGGGCTTCCTCGGTCTGCGGCATGAAGCCGTCGTCCGCCGCCACGACGAGCACGGCGACGTCGGTGACCGAGGCGCCGCGTTCGCGCATCTTGGCGAAGGCCGCGTGGCCGGGAGTGTCGAGGAAGGTGACGGTCTTGCCCTTGTACTCGGGCTTCTCGCCCTGATAGGCGACGGAGTAGGCGCCGATGTGCTGGGTGATGCCGCCGGCTTCGCCCGAGACGACGTTGGTCTTGCGGAAGAAGTCGAGGAGGGTGGTCTTGCCGTGGTCGACGTGACCGAGCACGCAGACGACGGGCGGACGCGGGGTCATGAGCGCCGGGTCGTCCTCGGAAGGCTTCTCGACCTTCTTGACGGGCTGCACGCCTTCGCCGCGGTGGCGGATCTCCAGCGTGTAACCGTGGCGTTCGGCGACCTTGCGGGCGTCGGCTTCCTCGATGACGGAGGAGACGCTGACGACCTTGTTGAGTTCCATCAGGTTGCCGATCACCTGGAAGGGCTTGAGGTTGAGCGCGATCGCGAAGTCACGCACGACGATCGGCGGGCGGACGGTGATGACGCCCTTGCTGCCGGGCGCGGCCTGGCTGCTGGTCGCAGCCGGACGGTTGACGATGGGAGCGACGGGCGGGCGGACGACGGGCGGCACGTTGGCCGGACGCGCCGGGATGGGCGGAGGCGTGCTGCTGATGACGACGGGCGGCAGGTCGCTCTTGGCCGGCGTGGGCGCGACGGCCGGACGCGGGATGACGGGGGTGACCGGCGGGCGCGCGGCGGGCGGCGGCGTGGCCACGATGGTCGGGCGCGGCGGCAGGCTCACCGGAGGCGGCGTGCCGGGCTTGGCGACCGGGGCGACGGGCGCGGCCGGGGCGGGCTTGGCCGGCTCCGGAGCCTTGGGGGCCTCGGCGGCGGGCTGGACAGGTTCCGGGGCGGGCTCGGCCTTCTTCGGGAGCTTGTCGGCGACGAACGCCATGAACTCCTCGCGGTAGATCTTGCCGAAGTTGCTCGAGGCCGCGGGCTTCTTGCCGTCGGTGAAGACGTAGTCCTTGAAGTCGGGGCGGGCGACCACGAACTGGTCGACCAGGGCGAGCAGCGCCTTGACCTCGATGCCGAGCTCCTTGGCCACGTCGCTGAAACGCTGCGTGGTCGCGGGCTTCTTGGCTTCGGATTTCTTCTTCTCGGTCATGTGCGCGGGCGGAGGGTGTCGGGAGGGTGACGGCGGAAGGATTACGAGCGGCGGCCCTTGGCGTAGGCGGCGAGGACGGCTTCGACCTCTTCGGTCGGGATGCCGCTTTCCTTGAAGTCTTCCGCGGTCGCGCCTTCGAGGGCTTCGACGCTGGAGATGCCGAGGCCGACGAACTTCGCGATGAGTTCGGCCGGGAGGCCGAGCTGGTCCGCGATGCGCACGGCGGCGTCGCCGGCCTTGGCTTCGAAGCTTTCGGCGGCGTGGGTGGCCTTCTGGATGTTGAGGCCCCAGCCCATGAGCTTGGAGGTCAGGCGGGCGTTGCGGCCCTTGCTGCCGATGGCGATGCGCATGTCGTCCTCGTCCACTTCGAAGAAGATAGAGCGGGTGCGTTCGTCGATGCGGACGTTGCGCGGCTTGGCCGGACGGATGGCTTCTTCGAGGAGCTTGAGCGGCTCGGCGTGGTAGCGGATGATGTCGATCTTCTCGCCGCCGAGTTCCTTGACGATGTTGCGGACGCGGGCGCCGCGGGCGCCGACGCAGGCGCCGACGGGGTCGACCTTGGGGTCGCGGGAGTCGACGGCGATCTTGGTGCGGTAGCCCGGATCGCGGGCCATGGCGGCGATGGTGACGGTCTTGTCGGCGATCTCGGCGACCTCGAGCTCGAGGAGGCGGCGGACGAACGCCGGGTTGGCGCGGGAGAGCACGAACTCGCGGCCGCGCTGCGGGTCTTCGCGGATCTCGAGCAGGAGGCAGCGGATGCGGTCGCCGGTGCGGAATTCGTCGCCGTGGCAGCGTTCCTTGTGGGTGAGGACGGCTTCGGCGGTGCCGAGTTCGATCACGACGTTGCCGCGCTCGGTGCGACGGACGGTGCCGGTGACGATGTCGCCGACCTTGTCCTTGTACTCCTGGAAGACCTGGTCCTTCTCGATCTTGCGGAAGCGCTGGTTGAGCAGCTGCTGGGTGGTCTTGGCGGCGATGCGGCCGAGGTCCTCGACCTTGATCGGCTTGCGGACTTCCTGGCCGACCTGGACGTCAGGCTGGATGAGGGAGGCGGCGACGGGGTTGATCTCCTGGAGCGGGTCCGACACGGAGTCGGTCACGCGGAGGACGACGAAGGCGTCGAGCTTTCCCGAGACGGCGTCGGCGTTCACCTCGACGTTCTGGCCGGCCATGACCGACTTCTCGACGGAGGACTTGATGGCCTCGACGATGAGGGCGCAGGCCTCTTCTTTTTTGATGTTCTTCTCCTTTTCGAGATATTGGAGGAAGGGTTTGATATCGACGCTCATGGTGATGGGTGCGGGTTTTCGGTGAAATGATTTGGGGACAAAAAAAGCGGGTCCGGCAGGACCCACCTCGGTGAAGGTGAACTGAGGCCTACCTTGGGCACCCCGGGGTGGATGTCAAGTGCGCTCGACCCCCCGCCCCGGAGGGTTCCGCTTGCCCCCGGGGGGTCTTCTCCGAACCTTCCCCCATGGCCGACGAAAAAGTAATCTTCACGATGACGGGGGTCACGAAGTACTTCGAAAAGAAACCCGTTTTCCGCGACATTTCCCTTTCCTACTACTACGGCGCCAAGATCGGCGTCCTCGGACTCAACGGCTCGGGCAAGTCGACGCTGCTCAAGATCATGGCCGGCGAGGACAAGGAATTCGACGGCGCGATCAGCCAGGTGCCGGGCTTCACGCTCGGCTACCTCGCCCAGGAGCCGCGGCTCGACGAGCATCTCACGGTCCAGGCATGCGTGATGCAGGCCGCCGGCCCGATGAAGGCGCTGCTCGAGGAATACGACGAGACCTTCGTGAAGGTGTCGGAGACCGACGACGCGAAGGAGCAGGAGCGGATCCTGGCCCGCCAAGGCGAGATCCAGACGATCCTCGACACGCGCGGCGGCTGGGACCTCGACGCCCGCATCGAGATGGCGATGGAGGCCCTGCGTTGCCCGCCCGGCGACGCGGTGGTCTCCGCGCTCTCCGGCGGCGAGAAACGCCGCGTGGCGCTCTGCCGCCTGCTGCTCATGGAGCCGGACATCCTCCTGCTCGACGAGCCGACCAACCACCTCGACGCCGACACGGTCGCCTGGCTCGAGCGACATCTGCAGGGCTATAAGGGCACGGTCATCGCGATCACGCACGACCGCTACTTCCTCGACAACGTCGCGGGCTGGATCCTCGAGCTCGACCGCGGCCGCGGCATCCCGTGGAAGGGCAACTACTCCTCCTGGCTCCAGCAGAAGCAGCAGCGACTCGAGATGGAGGAGAAGCAGTCCGCCGCGCGTTCCCGCTCGATGGAGCGCGAACGCGAGTGGGCCGCGGCTTCGCCCAAGGCCCGCGTGGCCAAGAACAAGGCCCGTCTGCGCGCCTACGAGCAGATGCTCACGCAGGACCAGAACCAGCAGGAGAAGGCGGCCGAGATCTGGATCCCGCCCGGTCCGCGCCTCGGCGGCGCCGTCATCGAGGCCCGCGGCCTGTCCAAGGGCTACGGCGACCGCATCCTGATGGATGAGGTCAATTTCACTTTGCCAGCCGGCGGCATCGTCGGCGTGGTCGGCCCCAACGGCGCCGGCAAGACGACGCTTTTCCGCATGATCACGGGCCAGGAGAAGCCGGACAAGGGCACGCTCACGGTCGGCGAGTCGGTGAAGATCGCCTATGTCGACCAGTCCCGCGATTCGCTCCCGGCGGACGCGCCGCTCTGGTCCGCGATCTCCGACGGGCAGGACATGGTCCACCTCGGCAAGATCATGGTCCCGGCCCGCGCCTACGCGGCCCGCTTCGGTTTCACGGGCGACGTCCAGCAACGCAAGGTCGGCGTGATGTCGGGCGGCGAACGCAACCGCATCCACCTCGCGCGCCTCATCAAGGCCGGCGCCAACGTGCTCCTGCTCGACGAGCCGACCAACGACCTCGACGTGAACACGATCCGCGCCCTCGAGGACGCCCTCGAAGGCTTCGCGGGCTGCGCGGTCATCGTGACCCACGACCGCTGGTTCCTCGACCGCGTGGCCACGCACATCCTCGCGTTCGAGGACGACAGCACGGTGTTCTGGCACGAGGGCAACTACGGCGATTACCTCGAAGACCGGCGCAAGCGCCTCGGCCTCGAGTCGGACACGCCGCGTCGCCCGAAGTACCGCCGCCTTACGCGCTGAGCCGGCCGGTCGCCTTCAGCCGCTGACGCCACGCCCCGGCCGTCGCCGCGAGCGTGGTCAGCTGCAGGTCGCTCATGCGCCAGCCCCAGTTGCCCTGCGGATTACCGGGGGTGTTGAAGCGGGCTTCGGCGCCCAGACCCAGCAGGTCCTGGACGGGGATGAACGATGCCACGCCAGGCGAGGCCAAGGCCGCCTCGGCGAGCGTGACGTGCGGAGCGGTCATCGCGCCGAACACGGCCTCGACGCGGGCGCGCTCCTCGGCGGAAGCCTGCGCGTACCAGCCGACGACGGTGTCGTTGTCGTGCGTGCCGGTGTAGACGACGCGGTCCGTGGTGATGTTCGCAGGGAAGTGCGGATTGCCCTCGGGAGATCCGCCGAAGCCGAACTGCAGCACCGACATGCCGGGCAGGCCGGAAGCCCGGCGGAGCACGTCGACGCCGGGGGAGAGCAGGCCGAGGTCTTCGGCGACGAGCGGGAGGCCGGCGAGCGCGTGGGTGAAGGCGAGTCCGGGGCCGTCGCACCATTTGCCTTCGCGGGCATTAGGCGCGCCGGCGGGGACGCTCCAGTAATCATGGATGCCGCGGAAGTGGTCGATGCGGATCGCATCGAAGAGTTCGAGGTCGTGGCGGACGCGCGCCTGCCACCAGGCGAAGCCGTCGGCGGCGTGCCGGTCCCAGGCATACAGCGGGTTGCCCCAGAGCTGGCCGTCCGCGGCGAAGTAATCCGGCGGCACGCCGGCCACGGCCGTCGGCCGGCCCTGCGCGTCGAGCTGGAAAAGCTCCGGGCGGGTCTTCGCGTCGCAGCCGTCGGCGGAGACGTAGATGGGCTCGTCGCCGAAGAAGCGGACGCCTTTGTCGCGCGCGTATTCGCGCAGCGCTTTCCATTGCTCGGCGAACAGGAACTGCAGCACTTCGGCCTCGGCCACGGCTTCGCCTGGGGCTTCGTCGATCGTCCACTTGTCGGGCGCGGTGAAGCCGTTCGCTTCACGTAACGCGGAGAAACGGCACCAGGCGCCGAGCCAGCCGGCCTGCTGCTCGCGGAACCGGCGGAAGGCGGCGTTCTGCTTCAGGACCTTGGCGCCGCGGCGCGCGGCGAGCTGCAGCGCGGGGCGCAGCTGGTTCCAGAGGCGCCCGTAGTCGGTCCGGCCGTCGCTCCCGCGTCGCAGCGAAGCGATCTCCTCAGGGGTGAGCAGCTTGCGCGCGCCGAGGTCGGCGAGGTCGAGGAGGTACGGATTGCCGGCGAAGACGGAGAGGGCCTGGTAAGGCGAGTCGCCGTAACCGGTCGGCCCGAGCGGGCAGACCTGCCACCACCCGAAGCCGGCGGCGGCGAGGATGTCGACGAAGCGGCGGGCTTCGGCCCCCAAGGATCCGACGGGTCCGTCTCCCGGCAGGGCGGTCGGATGGAGCAGCACGCCGGCGCTGCGCCGCGGGAAAGCATGGCAGACGAAGGGGACGGCGGGAGCCCGGCCGGCCACGGCGACGGGTTCACGGCGGTCGGCGTCCATCTCAGCGCAGCTGGACGTAGTGCTTGGCGCGCAGGTCGTCCAGCCAGCGCTGGATCGCGAGCTTCATGCCGATCGACCGCACCTTGGTCTCGATCTCCGCCATGACTTCAGGGTCGTTCACCGGGGCATGGCCTTGCGGGCGCACGGCATCCGGGCTGACGATCACGTAGATGGGCGCGGCGCCGACATCGAACTTCAAGGGCTCCGAGATCTCGCCGGGCTTCAGTTTGCGGACGGCGGCGACGACGGTCTGGTTCAGGTCCTCGAAGTTGCGCCAGCCGGCGTCGCCGCCCTTGCGCGCGAAGTCGTCGGTGCTGATGCGTTCGGCCACGTCGGCGAAAGTCGGCTGGCCGGTGATGGGCTTGCCGCCGATCTTGTAGGCGGCGAGCAGTTCGGTGACCTTGGCCGGCTGGCGCAGGGCTTCCGCCCAGGCCTTGGCGCGGGCGGCGGTCTCTTCGGGCTTCTCGGCGGCGCCCTGCGTGATGGTGATCTGACGGAGTTTCACCTGCTCCTTGCGGGCGAAGTCGGCCTTGTTCTTGTCGTAGTATTCCTGGATCTTGCCGGGATTGACGTCCCAGGCGGTGCGACGGATCTGGCCCACCATGTATTCGAAGATGATGCGGTCCTCGATGGTCTTGCGGTAGGCGAGCGGCGTGGTGCCGGCCGCGCGCAGCGAGGCGACGAAACGATTGCGGTCGCCGCCGAAGTCACGACGGATGGTCTCTTCGATGTCCGCGTCGACGTACGAGGCCGGCAGGTTGGCGGTGCTGGCGCGGAATTCGGCGATGACGATCTGGCGTTCGGCCATGGACTTGAGCGTCTCCTGCGCGGCCTGTCCCAGGGCCTGTTCGAACTCGAGGTCCGAACGGGAGGCGGCGCGCAGCTGGCCGACGATCGGGTCGATCTGGCGGCGGATGTCCGAAAGGGTGATGCCTTGGCCGTCCGCGTCGGCGGCGATCCGGTCCGAGTTCAGCTGGGACCAGCGCTTGGCGGCGGCTTCCTCGATCGAAGGCAGCTTGAGCTGGGCGGAGGCGACGGCCGCGGTCAGGGCGAGCAGGCTGGAGAGGAGGAAGGATTTCATCGGACGTCAGGCGCGGGCAGCCGTGAGAGGAAGCCGCGGATTTCCTTCAGTTTCCGCAGGGGGTCTCGCACGGTCAAGCGGGGAAACCGGTTGCCGACGAGAATGGGCTCCGGCGGGCGGCCGGCGAGCGCCTGCTGACAACGCAGCACGGCTCCGTCGGTCGTCACCGAAACGACACATTTATCCTCCGCCAGGCAGCGGATCTCCGCCAGGCTCAGGAGGGCGTCCGCTTCCGGGGGCAGTTTGCCGTAACGATCCTTCAGCGAAGTCCTCAGTTCGGCCACCTCGGCGGCATCCAACGCCAGCGCGATGCGGCGGAAGGCTTCGATGCGCAGGCGCGTCTCCGGGATCCAATCCGACGGCAGGGTGGCGGTCAGCAGGGGGACTTCGCCGTCGCTGCTGTTGGTCTGTTCCGTGCCCAGGGCGGCTTGGGTGTGGTCGATGAAGTCCAGCTGGACCTCGCAGCGTTCGATGACCGCGCCTTTGTCGCCCCGCAGCTTGGCGACGCTCCGCCGGAGGAGCTGGCAGTAGAGGTCGAAGCCGACGGTCGCGACGTGGCCGCTCTGCGCCGCCCCGAGGATGTTGCCGGCGCCGCGCAGTTCGAGGTCGCGCATGGCGATGCGGAAGCCGGCGCCGAGCTGGTTGTACTGACGGATGGCCGAGAGTCGGCGGTGCGCCGTGCCCACCAGCGCGGCATGACGGTGGAGGAAGAGGTAGGCGTAGGCCTGACGGTTGAACCGGCCCACGCGCCCGCGCAGCTGATAGAGCTGCGCCAGGCCGAACCGGTCGGCGCCCTCGATGATGAGCGTGTTGCAGTTCGGTATGTCCAGGCCGGTCTCGATGATGGTCGTGCAGACGAGCACGTCATATTCGCCGGCGACGAAGGCTGACATGACTTCCTCGAGCTGCCCGGCCGGCATCTGGCCGTGGCCGACGATGATGCGCGCCTTGGGCACGAGCGCGGCGATCCGCTCGGCGACGGCCTGGATCGTCTCGACGCGGTTGTGCAGGTAGAAGACCTGGCCGCCGCGGGCCAGCTCGGCCTTCACGGCGTCGCGGACGAGTTTCTCGTCGTAGCTCCGGACGATGGTGCGGATGGGCAGGCGTTCGCGCGGCGGGGTCTCGATGACGCTGAGGTCGCGCGCGCCGACGAGCGCGAGGTAGAGCGTGCGCGGGATGGGCGTCGCGCTCATGGCGAGCACGTCCACCTCGGTGCGCAGCTCCTTGAGGCGCTCCTTGTGGCGCACGCCGAACCGGTGCTCTTCGTCGATGATGACGAGGCCGAGCCGGCCGAAGCTGGTGCCGTCGGAGAGCAGGGCGTGGGTGCCGACGACGACGTCGACGGTCCCGGCCGCGGCGCGCGCCCGGACGTCGGCCTTCTGCTTGGCGGTGCGGTAACCGCTCAGGAGCTCGACGGAGACCGGCCAGCGGGCGAGGCGCTCCTTGAAGCTTTCGAAGTGCTGCTGAGCGAGGACGGTGGTGGGCGCGAGGATCGCGACCTGGCGTCCGCCGAGGACGCATTTGAACGCGGCGCGGAGGGCGACCTCGGTCTTGCCGAAGCCGACGTCGCCGCTGATGAGCCGGTCCATGGGCGCGGGGCGTTCCATGTCCGCCTTCACGTCGATGATCGCGCGGGTCTGGTCCGGGGTCTCGCGATGCGGGAAGGATCTTTCGAATTCGCCCATCCAGGCGTTGTCCGCGTCCTTCGGGTGCGTGATGCCGGGCTTGGTCGAGCGGGCGGCCTGCATGGCCAGCAGCTGCGCGGCGAGGTCGGCGGTGGCCTTCTCGGCGGCCTTACGCGACTTCTCCCAGCCGCCTCCGCCGAGTTTGGAGAGCTTCGGGATGGCCCGGCCGATGCCGATGTAGCGCGTGAGGAGATGCGACTCCCGCACGGGGAGGTGCAGCATCGATTTCAGGGCGAACTCCAGGCCGATGAAATCCTCGGTGCGTCCGTCGTGCTCGTGCGCCTTGATGCCGCGGAAGAGGCAGACGCCTTGGGTGGCGTGCACGAGGGCGTCGCCGTCGGCGAGTTCGCCGAAGTCGAGCGCGCGGCCGACGGCGGCGCGGATGGCGGTGCGGCGGCGCGGCAGGACGGCGAGCGGACGCTTACGTCGGCCGAAGAGCTCGCGTTCGGTCAGCAGGAGCAGGCCGTCCTTGAGCAGGCCGGGCAGCTTGTCCGGGGCGATGAGGATGCCGCCGCCGAAGCGTCCGTGGGTGATGCGCGGCGCGAAGCCGCGGATCTGGGCGCTGGCGACCTCGGCGTTGAGGCGATCGACGGAGCCGTCGGTATCGCCGGCGAGCAGGCAGGGACGGCCGTCCTTGGCCAGCGAGGCGGCGGCCCGGAGGAGGGCGGGGCGCGTCTCGGTGCTGTCCGTCGCGGAGCCGATCAGCAGGGATTCGGCGGGCGTCGATTCGAGGGCGTGCGCCGCGTAACCGAGCGGAGCATCGTCGGTCTCCTCGAGCACGAGTTCGTCGACCTTGGCCGAACGCAGTTCGGCGCAGAGGACGTCCTCGTGGCAGCGGTCCACCGAGATGATGAGCGCGTCGGCCGGCAGGTGCCGGAAGAACGGCGCCTCGGGGGCGGAGCCGGAATCGTCCCGCGGCGCGCAGATGACCAGGCCGTCGACCTCGCCTTCGCTGCGCTGCGTGGCGGGATCGAACGGACGGAGCGATTCGACGACGTCACCGAAGAGGTCGATGCGCACGGGCATCTGCGCGTTCAGCGGATAGACGTCGAGGATGCCGCCGCGGAGGGCGTATTCGCCGGGCTGTTCGCAGAGGGCCTCGTGGGCGTAGCCGAAGTCTTCGGCCAGGCGCTTCGCGAAGTCGCGCAGGGCGAGCTTCTCGCCCTTGCGGACGACGATCTCGGCCTTGGCGGTGGCTTCGGGCGCGGGTGAGCGGCGCGTGATCGACCCGGGCGTGCAGGCGATGAGCAGCGGCCGCTTCGCGTCATGGTTGCCGTGGCGCAGGAGCGAGAGGACGCCGAGGAGGTCGCAGTCGGCTTCGAAGGCGGGGACGGCCGCGTCGGCTTCGGTCAGGGTGCGGGCGACCGGCTGCGCTTCGTTGAGCAGGGTCAGCAGCTGGGCGGTCTCCTCGGCGAAGGTCTCCGCCGCGCCGAGGTTCGAGGCCAGGAAGACGAGCACGCTCCGCTCGGCGCCTTCCGAGCAGGCGCAGGCCGCCCAGGCGTGCGAAGGCACGCCGGTCAGGGCACGGCGTGGCTGAGCGGACATGCCGCTATCGAGGCGGGAAGCCCCGATGCGTCAAACCCAACCCCTTACTTCAGCACGACTCCGGCGATTTCGTCCCAGAGTTCGTCGATCTGCGAGGGCTTCTTCACGGGCCGGCCGGCTTCGGCGAACCAATAGCGGGCGTTGCCGATGTCTCCTTCGATCAGGTGCAGTAGGGCGTGGATCCACGAGCCGACGGGAGTCTCGATGTCCTGGGCGATGTCATGGGCCGCCTCCCAGTCGCCCTTCTTGACGAACCAGAGCGACTGCGCCTCGCGCGAGAGGCCGCGAGGCGGCTGCGCTTCGGTTTGCGCGGAGGACTTCAGCTGGGCCGGCGTCATGGTTCAGCGGGAGGTGTGCAGGCGCGAAAGGGCGTCGGATGCTTCGGACGGCAGCTCCTTGAGGATCTTGGCGGCGGCTTCTTGTCCTGCTTTGATCTCGGCCAGGCGCA
>JBJOMV010000018.1:0-26380 GCA_046052185.1 Verrucomicrobiota bacterium
ACGAGGACATCGCCAAGAGCAACCTCATCCTCTGGGGTGACCCGTCCTCCAACGCCGTCCTCGCCAAGATCGTCGCCAAGCTCCCGATCCGGTGGACGGCCGACCAGCTCGTCGTCGACGGTAAGACCTACTCGTCCGCCGACCATGCGCCGATCCTCATCTACCCGAACCCGTTGAACCCGCAGAGGTATGTCGTGATCAATAGCAGCTTCACCTATCGCGAATACGACTACCTGAACAACGCCCGCCAGGTCGCCAAGCTGCCGGATTGGGCCGTGGTCGACCTCAAGATCGCCCCCGACGCGATCGCCCCGGGCGGCATCCCCGCCGCCGGCTTCTTCGACGAGGCCTGGCAGTTCCGCGGTTCCAAGTAATCATCCTTACCACTCCCCATGGCCATCATCACCGAAAAAGACCTGCAGCCCACCTACGACGTGATCGTCGTCGGCTCCGGCGCGGGCGGCGGTCAGTCCGCCTACACGCTCACCATGAACGGCGTGAAGGTCCTCATGCTCGAGGCCGGCCGTAATTACGACCCGGTCACCGAGACCCCGATGTTCCAGTCCAAGGCCGACGCGCCCCTCCGGGCGATGAGCACGCGCGAGAAGCCGTTCGGCTTCCATGACGCGACCGTCGACGGCGGCTGGGAAGTCCCGGGCGAGCCTTACACCCAGGCTTCGACGGACCCCAAGCAGCGTTTCGACTGGTGGCGCGCCCGCATGCTCGGCGGCCGGACCAACCACTGGGGGCGTATCTCGCTCCGTAACGGTCCTTACGATTTCAAGCCGTATTCCCGCGACGGCCTCGGCTTCGACTGGCCCATCAGCTATGACGACGTCGCTCCTTATTACGACAAGGTCGAGATGCTCGTGGGCGTCTACGGATCCAACGAAGGCCTAGAGAACACCCCCGATTCGCCGAACGGCACGCTGCTCCCGCCGCCGAAGGCCCGCGCCGGCGAACTCTTCGTCAAGAAGCACATCGCGAAGTTCGGCATGCCCGTCGTCCCGATCCACCGTGCGGTGCTCTCCACGCGCCAGGATCACGTGAACTTCCCGGCCCGCCTGCACCCGAACAATCCCAAGGCGCAGAAGATCATCGCCAAGGCGATGCAGGAGCGGGCCGCCTGCTTCTGGGCGACCGACTGCGGCCGCGGCTGCTCGATCAAGGCCAACTACCAGTCGACCACCGTGCACCTGCCGCCGGCGCTCGCGACCGGCAACCTTGACATCCTCTGCAACGCCCACGCCCGCGAGGTCACCGTCGGCGCCGACGGCAAGGCCAACGGCGTCATCTATATCGACAAGGTCACCGGCCAGGAACGCGCCGTGAAAGGCCGGGCCGTCATCCTCGCCGCCAGTTCCGGCGAGACCGCCCGCATCCTGCTCAACTCGAAGTCGAATCGTTTCCCGAACGGCCTGGCCAACGGCTCCGGACTCGTCGGCAAGTACATCATGGATACCGTCGGCGCCAAGCTCGGTGGCAGCGTCCCCGCCTTCGAGAACCTCCCGGTGCATAACGAAGAAGGCGCCGGAGCCCACGTGTATATCCCTTGGTGGCTGTATAAGGACGCCAACAGGCTGGGCTTCGCCCGCGGTTACCATATCGAGTTCGCGACCGGGCGTCGCATGCCCGGCCTCGGCGCCGGCGGTGCGGGCCCCGGTTATGGCAAGAGCTACAAGGATGAGGTCCGTCAGAAATACGGCGCCGGCATCGGCTTCTCCGGCCGAGGCGAGATGATCCCGAACGAAAACTCTTTCTGCGAGCTCGACCCGACCGTGAAGGACAAGTGGGGCATCCCCGTCCTGCGCTTCCACTGGAAGTGGTCGGACCACGAGACCAAGCAGGCCGCCCACATGGAGGCCACCTTCGCGATGGTCATCGACGCGATCGGCGGCAAGGCCAAGAAGCCCGAGCCCGACGGTACGAAGGCCATCGAACCCGGTGGCTCGATCATCCACGAGGTCGGCGGGGCCATCATGGGCGCGGACGCCAAGAAGTCGGTCACCAACCAGTGGAACCAGTGCTGGGAGGTCCCGAACCTCCTGCTCAACGACGGCTCGGCTTTCTGCAGCAACGCCGACAAGAACCCCACGCTCACCATCATGGCGCTCGCGTGGCGGGCCACCGACCATCTCATCGACGAGATGCGCAAGGGTAACCTCTGAGACTTACGAACATGGAAAACATTCCCGCAGACCACTCCGGACAGATCGACCGCCGCGCGGCGCTCAAGTGGATCGGCGCCGCCGCCGCGGCCGCCGCCATCTTCCCGCACGCTAGCGCTCAGGATCGCCTGACCCCGCCCGCCGCCTCCGGTGCCAAGCGTATCGGTTGGGACCCGGTGCTGAACAAGAACTACGTCCCGGGCGACCTCTGGCCGCTCACGCTGACCCCGAAGCAGCGCAAGGCCGCCGCCTCGCTGACCGACCTGATCCTGCCGCCGGATAATCCGGGCGACAAGCTGCCTTCGCAGCTCGGCGTCCAGGAGTTCATCGATGAGTGGATCAGCTCGCCGTACGACGAGACGGCTAAGGACCGCCCGGTCATCACCGAAGGACTCGATTGGCTCGATGGGGAGTCGCAGCGACGCTTCCAAAAGGATTTCGCCGACCTCTCCGAAGCGCAGAAGTGCGCCATCGCCGACGACATCTGCGGCAAGACCGCGGTGAAGAAGGAGTTCAAGGCCGCCCAGCGCTTCTTCGACCGCTTCCGCTATCTCGCCGCCAGCGGCTATTACACCACCCCGCAGGGTTGGAAGGACATCGGTTACACCGGCAATGTCCCGACCGTCAATTTCGACGGCCCGACCCCCGAGGCGTTGAAGCACCTGGGGTTGGCGTAAGTCAAGGGCACGAGGGCCTGAGGCCACGAGGACCGGAGGTTGCAAAGCCTCCGGTCTTTTTGTGTCCTTTTCTGCCCGGTGTCCGTTTCGGGTTGGAACAATCCCTCCGTGGGATTGCCTAACTCCTAACCCCATGAAGCGCTTCGCTCCTGTCTTCGCCCTCTTCGCCGGAGTCCTCGGCTCATATGCCGCAGCAACTCCGTTGTTCGACGGCAAGACGCTCACGGGCTGGGACGGCGACCCCAAGGTCTGGCGGGTCGACAACGGTGAAATCGTCGGCGGCTCCTTGCAGGGTAATCCGCGCAACGAGTTCCTCACGACCAAGCGCACTTTTTATAACTTCCGCCTGACGCTTGAATATAAGCTGACCGGGACCGAAGGCTTCGTGAATGCCGGCGTGCAGTTCCGCAGCCAACGCGCGACCAATCCGCCCAACGAGATGATCGGCTATCAGGCCGATATCGGCCATGGCCATACCGGCTCGCTCTACGACGAATCCCGTCGCAAGAAGTTCCTCGCCCGGGCCGGCAACGGGGTCGGTGGCTATGGAGTGAAGGCTGACACCGAGATAGCCGAACTCGAGAAGAAGGGCGAATGGAATACGTATGAGATCAGGGCTGAAGGACCCCGCATCACGATCTTCCTCAACGGAAAGGCGACCCTGGACTACACGGAGACCGATCCGTCGATCGACGACGCCTACGGTCTCATCGGCTTGCAGATCCATGGCAACTGCAAGGCCGAGATTCGCTTCCGCAACATCACCCTTGATCCGTTGACCGAGGTTCCGGTCGTGACCAAGGGAGACGTCTTCAATCGTTTCGGCGAACCGAAGGCGGCCTGGGTCCCGCCGGCGCCGTTCAAGGATGGAAAGTTTTCGCTCGGGCAAGAAGAGGTCGTCGTGTTCATCGGACAGGAGAACCTCGTACGCGAAGCCAAGTCGGGCGAGATCGAGTCCCGCCTCGCCACGGCCTTCGCCGACAAGAACCCGGTCTTCCGCTCGATGGCCTGGCAGGCCGATACGGTGCATGAGCAGTGGCGCGACCTGAATTTCGGTCCTTGGAAGGGGCAGCTCGAGACGGTCGGGGCGACAACCCTCATCCTGCAGTTCGGTCAGGCCGAGGCTTTGCAAGGGCAGGGCGGCCTGGCGAGGTTCAAGGCCGACTACCATAAGCTGCTCGACGACCTCGGCCGCCACACGCCGCGCATCGTCCTCCTTTCACCGGTCGGATTCATGACCTCGGCCCGTCCGCCGAACCTGCGTTCCCCCGCGAAGCTCGCGGACTTGGAAGCCTATGCGGTCGCCGTGTCCGAGATCGCCCAGCAGCGGGGCTTGCCTTACGTGAAGCTCACCCAGGCGGCAGAGCCTCATGCGTCGGTCGACGGTCTGCATCTTTCGGACGAAGGCCTGGCCGCGATCGGACGGGAGTTCGCCCGGGCGGTGGCTTTGTCAGAGTCTCCGCAGCGCTCGGACCGCTTGCGCGCCGCCATCGTGGAGAAGAACCGCCTCTGGGCGGATTGCTGGCGCCCGGCCAACTGGTCGTTCGTCTACGGCGACCGAATCTCCCAGAACTACGGAAAAGGCTTCGGTCCCGTCCCATCGCTTAAACAGAACTTCGAAGCTTATCGCCCCCTCGTGGCGGCCTGGGACAAGCACATCCAAGCGCTGGCCCGTGGAGAGAAGTCCGTCGAGCCGGCGCCTCAGGCCGGACCGAACGTCGGCACGGAGAAGGTGATGACCGCCGCCGAAGAGCAGGCCACCTTCAAGGTCGCGGACGGCTTCGTGGTAAACCTCTTCGCCGACGAATCTCTCGGCGTCGCCAAGCCCACCCAGTTTGCGTGGGACGCCAAAGGCAGGCTCTATGTCTGCTGCTCACCGACCTATCCGCAGGCCGTCCCCGGGGTGAAGCCTCGCGATTACATCCTCCGGCTCGAGGATACCGACGGTGATGGCAAAGCCGATAAGTCCGTGCGTTTCGCCGAAGGGCTGACCATGGTTCAAGGCGTCGAACCCTTGGTCGAAAAGGACGGTTTCATTTCCTTGGTCGTCTGCGACTTCGACCGCCTGCTGCTGCTCACGGACAAGGACGGGGATGGCAAAGCCGACGAGACCACGGTGCTCATGTCCGGTTTCGGCGTCGGCGATACGCATCAGCTGGTCAACTCCGTCAGTCATGGGCCGGACGGTACGCTCTGGATGAGCCAAGGCCTGCACGCCATCACGCGTGTCGAGACCCCTTATGGGATCGTCAGCCTGCCCAAGTCGGGCCTGATGCGCTACGATTACAAGCGTCAGCGGCTCCAGCCATTCTTCCAGTATGGCAAGGCCGGCCACAATTGCTGGGGCGTCGCTTTCGACGACTATTTCCAGCCTTTCCATAAGAGCGGCGACCGCGTCGCCGGTTATTACAGCCTGCCTGGCTTGGGCGCCATCGAGACTCCGGACGAATATGCCGGGACGCACTCGCTCTTCGATTCGCCGCTGAAATCCAATTCCGTCGATATCGTCGGCACGCAGGCCATGCCGCCGGAACTTCAGGGCGCCGGCTTCATCGGCGGTTACTACGGCAATACGCTCGACCTGCATCGCTTCGTGGACGACGGCTCCGGCTTCAAGACCGAGCGGATCGTCAGCCCCGTCGTCTCCAGCAGCAAGGCCTTCCGTCCCGTGGACGTCTCCGTCGGCCCGGATGGCGCCCTGTATGCCTGCGATTGGTTCAACGCCGTCATCGGCCACTATCAGGCCAGTTACGCTGATCCGCGTCGTGATCGCTCACATGGGCGCATCTGGCGCATCACCGCCCAAGGCCGGCCGACGGTGAAGCAACCGGACCTCGTGGCGATGTCGGAAGCGGAACTCTTTGCCCAGCTCGGCTCCCCTGAGCGTTGGACGCGCTACCACGCCCGCCGCCTGCTGTTCTATCGGCCGACCGAGAAGGTCGCCGTCGTCGCGGATACATTCATCGCGAAGGACCGAGCTGATGCGCAAGTCCTCGAGGCCCTCGGCGTGCTGCAGTCCCATGGCTTGGTCCGTCCGTCCTTGCTCGACCGCCTGCAGTCATCCGCTGACTTCCGGGTGCGCGCCTATGCCGCCCGCGTCGTCGGCGAATGGGCGGCCCAGCTCCCCGATACAGAGACGCGCTTGGCCAAGGCCATCGCCGACAGCCATCCGCGGGTACGGCTCGAAGCCGTCGTGGCGCTCAGCCATGTCGGCGGTCAGGCTTCGTTGCGCACCGCGCTCGGGGCCGTCGATCGTCCTTCCGACAAGTTCTTGGATTATGCCCTCCGCCAGACCGTGCGTCACCTGTCGCCCGTCGCTGGCCAGCTTGCCGCCGAGCTGCCCGCATCGCAGGCCGCCTATCTGAAGAAGATCGCGACAAGCGGCCCTGCCATCGTTTCGCCCGGTCAGGCCATCTACGAGGCCCTCTGCCTGAATTGCCACCAGGCTTCGGGACAAGGCCTCACCGGCGTCTATCCGCCTCTGGCCAAGAGCGAGTGGGTCGCCGGGGATCCGGAGGCCCTCATCAAGCTGACCATCCATGGGTTGGCCGGACCGACCAAGGTCCTGGGTAAGGACTACGGACTCGTCCCCATGCCCCCTATGGGACTGGACGACCAGCAGCTCGCCGATGTGCTGACCTATGTCCGCTCGGCCTTCGGTAATTCGGCCCCGGCCGTGACGCCGGCCGAGGTCAAGGCCGTGCGCGAAGCGACCAAAGGCCGTACCGCGCCTTGGACCGCCGCGGAGTTGGGGAAGTGATGAGAGTTGAAACGTTGATCGGTTGATCAGTTGGCCAGAGCGATGATGGGCGTTGTCGCCTTCGTCTGTTAAACCGTTCAACCGTTCAACCGATCAATTTTTCTGCTTCCTGGTCAATGACTGTACCCAGGCGACGCCGGCGAGGGTGACCGCGCCGCCGACCAAGGTCAGGACGGAGGGCTGTTCGCCGAGGATCAGCCAGCCGAAGAGCACCGAGAAGACCGGGATCGCGTAGACCGCGCTCATCACGGTCGTGATCGGCAGGGTGACGAGCACCCAGGACCAGATCGTATAGCACAGCGCGGCGGGGACCATGCCAAGGAAGACGAGATGCAACCAGCCCAAGCCGGAGAGTCGGGTGGCCGTGGCCACGAGGTCCTCGGAGAACGGCAATAGCCCCAGCGTGCCTACCCAGATGGCCCAGGTGGTCACGTCCACCGCCGCATAACGTTGGGTCAGGGCCTTGCTGATGAGCGTCTGGACGGCGGCGCAGAAGGCCGCGCCCAGGATCAGAAGCGAACCGAGGTTGAAGGTCAGTCCCGTCTCCGATCCGGCCGCGGTCAGGACCACTCCCGTCATCGAAAGGCCGATGCCTAGCCAGGCCAATAGGCCGACCTTCTCGCGTCCGGTGCATACGCCAAGGAGTATGACCAGGACCGGGATACAGGAGATGAGCATCGATCCCGTGCCGGCGTTGACGGTCCGTTCGCCGTAGTTGATGCCGAGGTTGTAAAGGCAGAATCCGAACAGGCCGAGGGAGGCCACCGTCGGCCAGTCGGAGCGGGCGGGCAGGGGACGGCCGCGATAGATCCAGATCGGCAGCATGACCGCCGAGGCGATCAGGTAGCGCATCGCGCCCAGCTGGCCGGCGCCGACTTCAGGGAGCACCGCCCGGACGTTGACCCAGGACATACCCCAGGCCACGACGTTGAAGAACATCGCCAGCGTCGCCCATCGACGGGCTGAGGAGCCTTCGTTCACGAACGGCAGCCGATCAGCTCGATCAGCTTATAGGCGCAGGCCTGGGCGAACTCCTTATCGTTGATCGCCAGGTCGAACTCCTGGACCGGCACCTTGGCGTTCGCCTTGAGGGCGGAGAAGAGGGCTTGGTCGGCCGCGGCGTCGTGGAAAGGCTGGCCGGCGGCGCTGATGACCGAAATAGCCTTCTTCGGAATCATGATCGCGGTCCCCGCCTTGTAGGCGTTGGCCTTCTGCGCGACGATTTCGCCCAGTCGACGGCATTCGTCCGCGGTCGTGCGCATGAGGGTGACCTGCGGGTTGTGGACGTAGAAATTACGGCCGGCGAACTTGGCCGGCACTGAGGCCTGCTCGCCGAAGTTCACCATGTCGAGGCAGCCCGGGGCGACGACCACCGGGATGTTCGCTTTGGCGGCCGCATCCATGCGGTCGGGGCCGGCGTTCAAGGTCCCGCCGACGAGCTCGTCGGCCCATTCGGTCGTGGTGACGTCGAGGACGCCGGCGACGATGCCGCTCTCGATGACCGACTCCATGATGCGTCCGCCCGTGCCCGTGGCGGCGAAGACCAGCACCTCGTAGCCGGCGGCTTCGAGGACTTTCTTGGCTTCGGTGACGCAGGTGGTCGTGTTGCCGAACTGGCTGGCGACGATGAGCGGCTTCGCGGCGGCGACTTCGGGGACGGCGCCGACCATGCCGCAGATGGCGCCGGCGGCGCGGGTGAAGATGACGCGGGAGAGGCGGTTCAGTCCGGCCACGTCGGCGATGCTCGGCATCATCGTGATGTCCTTGGTGCCGAGGTACGGGGCGACGTTGCCCGCGGCCAAGGTCGAGACCATCAGCTTCGGGAAGCCGAGGGGCAGGGCGCGCATGGCGGCCGTGCCGATGGCCGTGCCGCCGCCGCCGCCGAGGGAGATGATGCCGTCGATCCGGCCTTCGGCGGCGAGCTTGGCCACGCAAGCCGGGGCGGCCTTGGTCATGGCCACCACGCATTCGCCGCGGTCCTGCTTCGCCATCAGCGCGGCCAGATCGAGACCGGCCGCGGCGGCCACCTGTTCGCGGGTGATGTCGGGCTGGACCGTCGCGGGACCGCCGGTACCGACGTCGATCAGCAACGGCTTATGGCCGTGCTTGGCGATGAGCGCGGCCACGAAGGCATGTTCTTCGCCCTTGGAATCAAGCGTGCCGAGGACCGCGATCGTGGCCATGGGCTCAGAAGAACTTACGCTTCACCGGGATCTGCTTGAAGCGCTTCGTCAGCTCGGTGAGGGACTGTTCGACCGCCATGCGTTCGAGGCTCGACGCGCCGACGAAGCCGTCGGTGTCGGTGTGCTCGTTGATGAAGGCGGCGTCTTCCGGAGTGTTGATCGGGCCGCCGTGGCTGAGGAAGATGAGGTCCTTGCGGACGGACTTCGCGGCGTCGATGATGCCCTGGGTGATCTTGGCGGCTTCCGGCAGGCTCATCGTGGCGTTGGTCACGCCGATGGAGCCGCCGACCGTGGTGCCCACGTGGGCGATGATGACGTCGGCGCCGGCCTCGGCCATGGCTTTGGATTCTTCCGGCGAACCTACGTAGACGATGGTGAACATCTCCATCTTGCGGGCCAGGGCGACGGTCTCGAATTCCTTCTTCACGCTCATGCCGGTCTCTTCGAGGATCTGGCGGAACTTGCCGTCGATGATCGTGTGGGTCGGGAAGTTGTTGATGCCCGAGAAGCCCATGTCCTTCACCTTGCCGAGCCAGTGCCACATGCGGCGGCGGGGGTCGGTGGCGTGGACGCCGCAGATGACCGGGATCTCCTCGACGACGGGGAGGACTTCGTATTCGCCGATCTCCATTGCGACGGCGTTGGCGTCACCGTAGGCCATCATGCCGGCGGTCGAGCCGTGGCCGGCCATGCGGAAGCGTCCAGAGTTGTAGACGATGACCAGGTCGGCGCCGCCGCGTTCGATGAACTTGGCGCTGATGCCCGTGCCGGCGCCGGCGGCGATGATCGGCTTGCCCTTCGACATCGTGTCGCGGAGGCGCTCGATGACTTCGGTGCGGGTGTAAGGGTTTCCTTTTCCGGTCCAGGGGTTGGGCATGATGTTAAGAGAGGGGAAGGGTGGTCGGGGGTTGCTCCGTGGGGAGATAGGTCTTATGCAAGGGAGGTGGCCCGCAAGAGCGATTTAAAACATTACAGCGAGACGCAACTCCGTCATTCCGAGACGGACATCGAGAATCCGCGTTCCCATCGTCGGATCGTGGTGGCCGCCGACTATAAGGATGAGCGTCCGTGGGTGCTGTCCGGGGTGCGTTGCAAGGAGCTGGGGCTCTTCGAAATCGCCCACCTCGGCGTGGCGGAGATGCTGGCGCCTTATGAAGTCGTCCGGGCCAACCAAAGCGGGGCCTTCTTCATGGCCTGCCTGTCCGGTCAAGGACAGGTCTGGGTCGACGGCCGCTGGCGTACCATCGCGGCCGGCCAGGCCTGCCTGCAGCCGGCGGGTATCCGTAACTCTTTCCGGATCGGCCGCAGCAAGCGCTGGGATTTCTGTTGGATACGCTTCGCCGGGGGCGTGCGCTCGAACACCATCTTCCGGGCCAGTTCTCCCGTGCTGGCCGACTTCGACGCCGAGCCTTTGCGGGCGGCCATCACCGGCTTGCTCGCTGAGCTCAAGGGCGCCGGGGTCTCGCGTCGTAGTCACCAATGGATCGAACTGGCTTATGATTACGTCCGCAGTTTCGCCGGCAGCTTCCGGGGAGACCCGAGGGTGCTGCGCCTTTGGGATGAGGTCCAGGGTCGGCTTGATTTCGCCTGGGACACCAAGTCGCTAGCCCGCGTCTCGGGCCTGAGCTTCGAACACCTTCGCCGGCTCTGCCTTAAGGAGATCGGGCGCACCCCGATGAACCACCTGACCCACCTCCGTATCCAGCAGGCCATCCGTCTCATCAGCGAGACCGACGACAAATTGTCCGTCATCGCCCACAAGGTCGGTTTCGCCAACGGCAACAGCTTTTCCTCTGCCTTCAAGAAGTCGACCGGCCATGCGCCGTCCCACTTCCGGGCCGCGTCCTGATCCGGTTATTCGGAGGTAAATGTGCATTTGAGAGGGGTCTGGTTGCGGCTGGGGGTGCTGCTAAGTGTTGTAGGCGGCAAGGGGCTTCCTTTGATGACTCCATGCTTCCCCGCATCGCCCCGTTCCTGAGCTTCGCCTTGGCTTGTGCCTCCGCCGTCCTCGGCGCCGCGCCGCTCAAGGTCACCGTCGTCGCTGACGACCCTGTCGCCGTCAAATCGCTCGTCGCGGAGCTCAAGGAAGCCGGCGCTCTGGTGACCGAGGCCGACCGCCCGCGCGACATCCTCGACGTGAAGCACGAGAAGGACGAAGTCATCGTCCTCTACCGTAAGGAATACGCGCCCTACGAGGTCCATGACCGGGCGGCGCTCGCCGACCTTTCCAACCGAGGCGTCGCCTTCGTCGCCTTGCGCGGCGCCATCGCCGGTCCTTCGGCCTCTTGGGCTCGTGACACCTTCGGTGCGGGTTGGACTCCGGAGAGTCGGCGCTTCCGCGCCTTGATGATGCTCAACATCCGGACGGACGCCCATCCGCTGTCCAAGGATGCCTCCACCTTCGACGTCACCGACCAGACGGTCTTCAACCTCGAGCTCAACGAGAAGATCCACGTGCTTGCCTCCTCGTTCACGTCGAAGGTCAGCGCCAACCGAAAGAACATCACCGAAGTCTCCGACAAGGCCTCGGTCTACGACATCCAGCCGCAGGCCTGGGTCTTCGAGAATTCGCGCCTCCGTTCGGCGGTCTTCCTGCAGGGCGAGGCCGAGACGCTCGCCCATGCCAGCTACCGCACCTTCATCAAGCGTGGCATCGCCTGGGCCGCCCGTCGTACCAATGTCGACGAACTCTGCGCCCCCAAGGACCTCGTCGACCTGCGTTATCCGGTCGGTGGTCCCAGCCGGGCCGAGAAGGCCATCGCCGCTTTTCAGATGCAGCCGGGTTTCAAGGCCAGCGTCGTCGTCAACGAGCCCGTCATCAGCAAGCCCATCGCCGTCCAGTGGGATGAGCGCGGCCGGCTCTGGGTGGCCGAGACCCCGGAATACCCGAACGGCCGACGCCCGCTGACCGCTGAGTCGTGGCGCGAGGGCGGGGTGCTGGTGCCCGGCAGCTATGACCGCCCGGCCCAGGATAAGATCAGCGTGCTCGTCGACACCGACGGCGACGGCAAGGCGGACCAGAAGCAGCTCTTCCACGAAGGGCTGGAACTCATCACCGGCTTCTGCCACTACAAGGACGGCGTGATCGTCGTCTGCCAGCCGAACATCGTCTGGCTTCGTGACACGGACGGCGACGGCAAGGCGGATAAGGAAGTCGTCCTCTACGGAGGCTTCACGCCCGGCGATACGCATTTCGTCGCCAATCATTTCATTCTCGCTCCCGATGGATGGGTCTACGCCAGTAATGGCGGCGGCGGCGAAGTCTTCCCGGCCGCTCAGCCCGACCGCAAGGTGCGGCTTTCGTCCGGCACCTTCCGTTTCAAGCCCGACGGTTCCGCCATCGAACAGATCGCTTCGCAAGGCGGCAACAGCTTCGGCAACGAAGTCACCGGCAAGATGGAGTTCTTCCACGGCAAGGCCACCAACGGTAATCCGATCCAGCACGCGGTGATGCCCGAAGCAGTCCTCGCGAAGGCACCGGGCACGCCTGCCAAGGCCTTCAGCTCCGTGAACCCCCGTCGTCCGGTACTGCGCACCGATCTGCCGGACCGCGCTCCGCTCCTGCAGATCGACCAGGTCGGTTACTACACCGCCGCCTGCTCCGTCGCGGTCCAGGAGCATGGCGCCTGGCCCGAGGACTATCGCGACACGATCTTCATCACCGAGCCCATCCTGGATATCATCCACTTTGAGAAGCTCATCCCCGAAGGCCCGACCTTCCTGGGTGAAGTGACCCTCAAGGACCGGGAGTGGCTCCGCTCGATGGACCATTGGTTCTGCCCGATCGACGTCTCGTTCGGTCCGGACGGCGCGCTGTACGTCCTCGACTTCTACACCCCGGTCGTCGCGCACAACGACACCCGTGGCCCCTTGCACAGCAAGTCCGGCGCCTCGGTGCGTCCGGACCGCGAGCACTACTTCGGTCGCATCTACCGTATCCAGCACGAAGCCGCGCTCAAGCTCGCCGTCCCCGACCTGTCCAAGGCCGATGTCGCCGGACTCGTCGCCGCGTTCGATCACCCGAACAAGGTCGTCCGTTTCAACGCCCTCCGCGTGCTCATGGACAAGGATGCCGGCCTGCTCGCCTCCGCCATCGGGCCGCTCGTGACCATGGTGCGCAGCGAGGCCAAGCCCGAAGCCCGCATCGCGGCGCTCTGGGCCCTCCAGCGTCTCGATCGTCTCGAGGACGGCCTTTTGCAGGCCCTCTGCGCCGATGCGGACGCCGCCGTGCGCAAGAACGCCTTCCTCGTCGCGGAAGCCGCGCACAGCAAGATCCCGGCCGCCGTCTACGCCAAGGCCTTGCAGGATCCCGAACCTCGCGTCCGTCTGGCCGCCTTGCGCGCCATGGGTTCAGCACCGCTGGACGCTTCGGCGGGCGCCTTGCTCCTGTCCGCCCAGTCAACCCTGACCGATGACTGGTCCAAGGCCGCCGCCACCGCGGCCGCCGCCGCCAATCCTGGCCCCGTCCTTGCTGGCATCCTCGCCGGCCCGGCCGATGCCAAGGGTGCCGAGTTCGCTCGGACGCTGGCCGCTTCCTTGACCGGTGACGATGCCGTCACGGTCCTGGCCGCCGCGGCCAAGTCGGCCAACAAGCCCGTCGCCGTGGCCGTCCTGCGTGAGTTGTCGGCGCGACGGGTGGCCGCCCCTGCGGTCCTCGATTCGGCCCGCCAGTCTCTGCGCGCCCTGATCGCCGATCAGGACGAAGCCGTCGGGTCTTCCGCCGCCGCCGTCGCCGCGCTCTGGTTCACCGATGGCAGTCTGAAGTCCGAACTCGCCGCCGCCGCGGTCCGTCTGTTGCCCGTGCTGGCCGACGCCAAGGTTTCGACCGACGCCCAGGTCACCACCGCTCGCGTGCTCGTCCAGCTTCGCGACGCCGCCCCCGAAGTTCGTCCGGCCCTCGCCCAAGCCCTTGCCGGCTCCAACGAAGCCGTCGCCGTCGCCACCGCCGGTGCGCTCGCCGCCAGCGGCGATGCTTCCGTCGGCAAGCTGCTGTACGCCGCCTTCCCGAAGTCCGCCGGCGCTTACCGCGCCACCTTGTTCTCCGCGCTCGCCGGTCGCGCCGAGTGGGCGGGATTGGTGCTCGACGCCCTCGAAGCCAAGTCGCTTTCCGCGCTGCAGCTCGGACCCATGCAGGTCTCGCAGCTCGTGCGTCATCCGGACGGAGCCGTCGCCCAGCGCGCCGCCATGGTCCTCGCTAAACTGAACGCCGGCAGCAGCCCGGCCAAGGACGACATCGTCTCGAAGCTCCGTGCCGAGGTCGAGAAACCCGGTGACGCCGCCAAGGGCAAGGAGCTCTTCGTGGCCGTCTGCCAGACCTGCCATAAGGTCGGTAACGTCGGTAACGACTTCGGTCCGAACCTGCAGGGCATCGGCTCGCACCCGCCCGCCGAGATGCTCGTGCACATCGTCGATCCGAACCGCATGGTCGACGACGAGCACCGCACCTGGAACTTCAAGATGAAGGACGGCACGCAATACTCGGCCTTGATCGGCAGCGAGAACCCGACCTTCGTGAAGCTCAAGCTGCCGGCCGGCCAGACTGCCGAGCTCAAGGTGGCCGAAATCGTCAGCCGCGAACGCAGCCCGAACTCCCTGATGCCGGAAGGCTTCGAATCGCTCGGCGCCGAGGGCCTGCGCAACGTCATCGCCTATCTCCGTAGCGTGGCGATCAGCCCCGAAGGCGAGGTCGTCGGACGTTTCCGCCTGCTCGACCTCCGGTCCGCCTTCACCGCCTCCACGAACACCGGGCTCTACGCCAGCAAGGATGCCAAGCGTGACACCTTGCCGTTCGCCCAGTTCGGCCAGGTCCAGTCCAACGGAGTCCCTTACAAGGTCGTCGACCCCAAGTCCGCCAAGGACGGCTTGAACGTCATCGTCCTCAAGGGGGGTGCCTTCAAGGGCGCCTACTCCAAGTCCTTCCCTTCGAAGGTCGAGATCCCGGTCGGCTCCGTGGCCAATCGCATCCACTTCCTCGGCGCGGTCGGCGGGTGGGGCGCCCACGGGGACGCCGTCGCCATGGTCGCCGAGGTGCGCTTCCTCAGCGGAAAGGTGCAGCGGAAGGTCTTCTACGGCGGCGTCGACTTCGCCGACTACAACGGCACGGGCGACGTCCCGAAGTCCAAGTCCGCCCGTCAGCTGCTCTCCGGCGACGGCCGTCAGGTCCGGACGCATTGGATCCCGGTCGAAAGCGACGAGGTCATCGAGAAGATCATCCTGAGCTCCGAAGACACTCCGATCGCCCCGACCACCGTCGCCGTCACCATCGAGATCGGTGGTCCGGCGAACCCGCCCGCCGGCAAGAACGAGGGTGCGCCCAAGGCCGGCAAGAAGAAGGGCAAGGCCAACGAAGGCCCCAGCGATCTCCTCCCCAAGGACAACCCGAAGACCACCCAGGCCTATGGACAGTCCTTCGGACCCCGTAAGGACGGCCAGCTCCGCGTGCTCGTCGCCGGCGCGGGCAGCTCGCATAACTTCCCGGCCTTCTTCCTCGGTACGGATGCGCTGACGGCCAAGGCCGCCGGTTACGACGTCGCCGCGACGCCCAACCTCAAGGAGACCCTCGCGCTGCTCCCGCAGGCGGACCTCTTCGTGTTCAGCGGCAATCATGCCCAGTTCGGCACGCCGGAGTTCCAGAAGGCCATCCGGGATTTCGCCGCGGCGGGTAAGGGCATCGTCCTCCTGCATGCCGCCACCTGGTATAACTGGCCTTTGGAGACCAAGTATAACGACGAGTTCGTGTGCGGTGGCGCCCGTGGTCATGGCCATAGCGACTTCACGTTCACCGTCACCCGGCCCGAGCATCCGGTCATGAAGGGCGTCCCGGCGACCTTCGTCATCAACGACGAAAGCTATAACGTCGAACTGACCCGTCCCGAAGGCGCCGAAGTCCTCGGCACCATCCCGCGTCAGAATCCCAAGGAAGGCCAATCGAAGATCCTGCCGTCCGTCTGGACCGTCAAGTATCCCGGCACCAAGGTCGTCTGCATCGCTCTCGGCCACGACGCCAAGTCGCACGACCACCCGGCTTACAAGCAGCTCCTCCTCAACTCCCTCACCTGGGTGTCTAACAAGTAAAGAGAGTATCGAGTATGGAGTGTCGAGTATCGGGGGAGTGACACGAATTCCCTACGAAATAGTTCTCCTTCGCTCATGCCTCCTGCGACCTTTTCTATACTCAATACTCCATACTCAATACTCTAGACACCATGGTCTACCACTACGGAACTTTCGTCTTCAAGAAGGGCGTCACCCAGGCCCAGATCGACCGCTGTTTCGCCGAGATGCGCGGCATGGTCGGAAAGATCCCGGGCCTGCTCTCTATGCAGTACGGCTTCTACCAGAGCGACGAAGGCCTCAATGACGGCTTCACCCACGGGTTCGTCATGACCTTCGACACCCCGCAGAGCCGCGACCGGTATCTCCCGCACCCCGAGCACGAACGCGTGAAGGAGATCGTCGTCCCGAACCTCGAGCGCGTGATGGTCTTCGACTTCACCGTCTGAGGGCAGGGTCGACTTTCATCCATCCGCTGCGCACAGAAGAAAGACGAACGAATGGTCATGATGAAAATACTATTTAAAATAATCGTCTTACTATGTGCCTACGCGGGAACTGCAATGGCTGCAGAGCCCATACCGTCCCTGAGTCAAACCCGTCAAATAGATCTTGACGCAGATAGTGGATGGATTTTGAGGATAAAACCGGATGGCTCGGCTCATCTCCAGTATGGTTCACTGATGGAGGATGGAGCTAAATGCCCAGCCGGAACCTTCGCTTTTAGTGATATTTATGCTTTTTTGGTTCCAATAATTAAGGAAAAAAATTCTGCAGGCGATGTTGCCGTTGCCATAAAGCGTGAAGGGGTATTCGACACGACGTGCCAATATATCAATGAATTCGAAGCTAAGCCATTCTTCGTAAAGGCGCAGCAAACATGCACGCCAGTTTGGGACAAGGTTCGATTTAATGAGATGGTGAATAAGCACCCCATCGAGTCTGAGTTCAGCTTGAGTAAGCCTGCCGAACCAGGCGCATTACAGCCTAAAGCCTTGTCGCAAGAAACGCCCGCACCGAAGCCGCAGCCCGAGGTGCAGCCTACAAAGTCAACGAAAGCCACTGTTACTTCAGCGACAACTATCATAGCCAAGGATACCGCGACCGAAGCACCGACCGCATCAACGCCATGGAACATCATTATTGTACTATTTCTGACGTCACTTGGTCTGCTGTGGTGGATTCTCAAGCGCCTTTCGTGATCGCTTGGCTCCATCCGTAGGAGATGATTGGGCCAGGTCGTCCCGAATGATAAATGGTCACTTCCCACCGGCGCCGGCGGAGACGCCGCTGACGTCGAGGTCGGGCTTGGTGTTCCAGCGCGGCTTCCAGCCGGGCTTGTCGACCTTGGTGCGGAAGATGACGGTGTTGTCCAGGGCGAGGTCGTCGCTCCAGATGAACTTGGCGCCCTTGAAGTCGTGTTCGAAATAGGGCTGCTTAGGGTCGACTTCCTGAATGGTGAATTCCTTGGCGAAGGACCATTGGCTGTCGTCGAAGTCCACGGTCCACCAGTTGGCGGGGAGGGCATCATGACGGACGGTCGGAGCCTTGGTGTCGCCTTTCAACGGACCATGGAAGAAGCTGCGGGCTTTCCAACGTCCGTCGGTGACCGTGCCGTCGGCGAACTTGAGGCAGAAGCCGCCGTCCCCGATGCTCGAACCGTATTCCAGTCCCGTCTTGGGGTCGGCGTTATCCTTGGCGAGCACCGCGATGGTCATCGGATACTCCGGCAGGAAGTCGACGCTGACGACGTTATGCGGGGTGAACGGGATCGGGTCGACGGCGACCAGGCGGCCGTTGACGTAGAGCATGAACCAGTTGTCGGCGTAGACGTTCAGCTTCATCGTGTCCGCGATCGTCGGTTTGACGAGGCCGGCATCCTGTCCCGCCGGCTTGCGCCGCTTGCCGTTCTCCGGCTTGGCCTTGGTTTCCGTCGGCGCGACCGCCTCCGTCGGGGCGGCGCTGCGGGCGTAGGTGACGGTCATGGAGGCGGAACCGAGGACCTTGCCCTTCATGGCCGCGAAGACCATGTCACGGGTGACTTTCGTCTCGGTGCCGGCGATGGCGAGCGGAGCGGAAAGCGCGTAGACGGTGAGGACGTAATGTTTGTCACCCGGACCTTGGGAGTGCGGGGGCTCGTAGCCGACGGCGCCGCGCGAACTCACGCCCGTCTTCCCCGGGGGCTTGGCCGCCTTGCCCAACATGTTGAGGGACGCCGGCAGGTCCCAGAGCAGCCAGCAGGTCTTGATGCTCTCGTCGGGGGTCAGGTGGTCCATCACGAGGGCGAAGCCGCGCGTGCCCGTGGGCGCACCTTTCCATTGTAAGGACGGCGTGATGCCGGCGCCGTCGCCGGTGAACTCGACCGGGTAGTGGGTCGGATCGGGAATGTCGGCGCTCTGCAGTACGAAGCCGGGCTGAGGCTTCTTGAGCGCATCCATGCCGAAGGCCGAGGCCGCTTCCGCCGGTTCGGGTTTCTTGCCGCCTTCAGGGCGTCTGCCCTCATCCGGCCCCTTGCCCTTACCTTTGCCCCCTTTACCTCCTTTGCCGCCTTTGTCGCCACCTTTGCCTTCGCCGCCCGGGCGACGGCCCTCGCGGTCGTCGCCACGGTATGTTTCTTCGCGCTTGGAGCCGTCGGGTTCCGCGAACGTGAATTTCCAACCCCCGCCTTGGGCGGGCGTGAAGTCGACAGAGCCGTTCTTGCCGCCCACCGCATAGGTCAGGTGGCCGCCTTGGCCGTTAGCTCCGGCGGTGAAGCCCGTGATCTCGGCTCCGCGTAACGCTTGCAGGGCAGGGCGGACGGACTGGGCCCTGGGTTGCGGGTCGACCTGACCCTCCGCTTCGACGACTTCCCCGTGGAAGCCCCCGTTGATGAACGGGTAGCGCGTGGAGGCGTGGTAATGGTAGCCGAGGGCCGGCGTGGTGTGGCCGTTGAAGGCGTCGAGGCCCTTCGGAGCGGAACCATCCGGCTCAGCCAGACCATAGATGGCGTAACCATCGAGCGCGTAAGCGATCGGCAGGGTCTTGCCCAAGGTCTCTTGCAGGTGCAACGGCGCGGCATGGTAGTGGTAGTCGTCGGCTCGGCCGCAATGACCTCCCCAGCGGTCTAGCTCGCCGATGTCGGCGGAGATCTCGCCGCGGTTGTTCTGCGGATTGAAGATCGGGATGCCGTTCGCCGCGATGGCAATGGCGCCGCGGAGGAAACGATTCTTGATGCTGGCGGGCGTCTTCGACGGCACGGGCTTGAGCGGGATGCGCCAGGCGTTCGTGCCGACGTAGTCCTGCGGCAGCGGCACCTGCTGCTGCCACGCCGTGATGCCGGTCATCATCCCATGCGCCGGCAGGCCGTCGCCTTCGACGTAGAGGAACTGGTCATCATGCCGGACGCGGACTTTCGGGCTGAACAGCGCGAAAGGCTTGGCCTGCGGCGGGCCGCTGACGACGCCTACGGAAGGTTTGGCCTGCGCGATCAAGGGCGGGATGCCGGCGAAGGAAGCGACCGGGGCACGCGCGTGATCATGTTCGGAAGAATCGTGGGCCTGCAGCCAGGTGGCCGGCAGGCTGATGCTGAGCAGGAGGAGGGAGAGACGCATGGGGTTATTTGGAATTCTTGCCGCCTTTGCCGCCTTTGCGCCCTTCACGTCCGCGGTCCGGGATCGTCTTAGGGTCGTAGGCCGGGTTGGGTTTGACGACGCGTGGCGCGTTGGTGGCGGTCTGCCACGCCCGCAGTTTGCCGAGCAGCTCGGCGGCGCGCTTCGGGTCCGTGGCGGTCAGGTCGCGGGTCTCGCCCGGATCTGCGGCGAGATCGTAGAGTTCGGTTTTCTCGCCTTCGAAGAACTCGATCAGCTTCCAGTCTCCGGAACGGATGGCGCTACCGGGGCCGCCGCCGCCGATGTAGCATGGGAAGTGCCAGAAGACATCGCGCGCGAGCTTGGCCTGCGGGTCCTGGAGGACCGGTACGAGACTGCGGCCATCGACGTGGGCGGGGGTCGGCTTGCCGGCCAGCTGCATCAGCGTCGGGAACCAATCCATGCTCAGCGTCGTCACCCGGGAGGTGCCGGGCTTGATCCCAGGAGCGCGGATGACGGCAGGCACGCGGAGGCCGCCTTGATACAGCGTGCCTTTGCCACCCTTGAGCGGCGCCACGTATTGGCGGGTGCCGCCGTTGTCCGAAGTGAACACCACGATGGTGTTCTCCTTGAGGCCGAGCTTCTCGAGGGCGGCGAGGACGCGGCCGACATTCACGTCCATCGCTTCGACCGTCGCGGCGAGCGCCGCGTCGGCAACCCCTTTGCGGGACTGATATTTCTTCAGCAGTTCCGGCTTAGGGTCGAACGGCGCATGCACGTCATGGTAGGCCAGGTAGAGGAAGAACGGCTTGGCTTTGACCGACTCGACCCACTGCAATGCGGCGTCGGTGAGGACATCCGGTGAGTAGCGGCCTTTCTCGTCCCGATAGGCGTCCTTCTCGAAACCTAGCTGCTTCGGTTCGACGAAGACATCGAACCCTTGGCCCGTCGGGGTCGCCGGTCCGGTGCGGCCACGTCCGAGGTTCCACATGCCGAAGAGCGAGGTCGCATACCCGTGGGGCTTCAAGGCTTCGGCCAGCGTGAGGCTTTCGGTCGGCATGGCCTCGCGGCTCTCGGCGGCCAGCAGCTTATGGTGCGGCGAACCCGGCGTATGCCGGTCGTCGACCACGGTATAGACGCCATGTCGCGGCGGATACTGCCCCGTCAGGAGGCACGCCCGGGTCGGCGCGCAGTTCGGCGCGCTGGCGCAGGCTTCGGTGAAGACCACGCCTTCGCGGGCGAGTCGGTCGAGGTGGGGAGTGTCGACGAAGCGGTTGCCTGCGAACGCCGGGTCGTTCCAGCCCATGTCATCGGCGAGGATGAACACGATGTTCGGCTGGGCGGCCGAGGCTTCGAGGACCAAGGCGAGCAGCGAAAACAGGAAGCAGTGACGCATGACGGGGAGATGGAGGGTGATCAGGCGCCCTTCTTGCCGCCTTTGCCGCCCTTGCCGCCGCCTTTGCGCGTGGGCGGCTCCTCGCCCGGCTTGTAGGACGACGAGGCCACCGGCAGTTTCGCGCCGGCTTCCTGCAGTCGGGCGCGCAGCTTGGCTTCGAGGCGGGCGGCATCCTCCTTGCGGGAGTCGACCAGGTTGTTCCGTTCGGACGGATCTTTGGCGAGGTCGAAGAGCAGCCGGGTGTTGTCTTCGTAATAGAGCACGAACTTCAGGTCTCCTTCCCGGAGGCTGGAGACCGGAGTGTCACCTTGGTAGTGAGGGAAGTGGAAGAGCAGGGCGCTGTCCCGTCGGACCACGGGTTGATTGCCCCCGGCGAGCAACGGGGAGAAATCGCCGCCGTCCAGGTTGGCGGGTAGCTTGTCTTTCACGCCGGCCCAGCGGCAGAAGGTCGGGAAGAAATCATAGCCGATCACGGGCTGATGGCACCATGAGCCCGGCGCCACGCCAGGGCCGCGGACGATGAAGGGCACGCGGATGCCGCCTTCCCAGAGGCCGCCCTTGCCGCCGCGCAGGCCTTGGGAGGCGCCTTTGCCGCCCTTGCCGCCACCACCGCCGCCGCCATTGTCTGCCATGTAGATCACGTAGGTGTTCTTCTCGAGGCCCAGCGCCGCGACGGAGGCCAGCAGTTTGCCGACGCCGGTATCGAGATCGTAAGCGATGGCCGCCCGCGCGGGGTCGTGGTGCAGTTTGCCAGGGGTCTTGGCCTCGAACTTGGCGAGGCTGGAGCGGTTGGCGTTCTCGGGCACGTGCAGGGCGTGATAGGACATCTGCAGGTAGAAAGGCTTACCCGCCTTGACGTTCTTCTCCATGAACGTCTTGGCGCGGTCGGTCATCCCGAAGATATCGACGGGGTTCGGGTCCTTGTGCGCGTCGGCGTCGCGGTTGCCGGTGTCACCGTCGCTCACGTCATAGCCATGCTTTTCGGGCCCGGCCCCGCCGAGGTGCCATTTGCCGAAGTGGGCCGTCGCGTAGCCGCTCTTGCGCAGCAGCTCGGCGAAGGTCACCTCCTCGTCACGGATAGCCTTGCGGTTGTCGCCTTCGATCAGCTTGTGGCCGGTCTCGGCCGGGGCGGCCTTGGTCCAACCCAGCCGGGCCGGCGTCATCCCCGTCTGCAGGCTGATGCGGGTCGGCGAACAGACCGGCGCCGGGGCGTAGCCGTTGCTGAAGCGCATGCCTTGGGCCGCGAACTTCTCGAGGTTGGGCGTCTCGAAGTAATCGCTGCGGGATTCGGCGATGTCCGGGTGCATGCGGACCGAGAGCCCGTTCCAGTCCTGGTCATCGGAAAGGATCAGGATGATGTTCGGCCGGTTGACGGACGGTGTGTCGGCGGCGGCGAGCAGGGCGCAGCCAAGTAGCAGCAGGAGAGGGCGGAGTTTCATGGTTCGAGCAGGATGGGGCGATCGGGTTCGTGATGGCTTTCGTGGCGGAAGAAGGAGTCCGGAAGGGGGTCAGAAGAAAGCAGCACCAGTTCGAGGCTGCGCGGGCCACCGTTGTTGCGGGGCAGTTGACGGAGGATCAGTCGCTCGATGACGCCGCTGGCAGGGTCGAACCAAAGTTCGACTTCCTTGGGCCCGCCTTGGGCCTGACGCTGACGCATGGCGCGCAGCTTGCGTAAGTCGGGTGACTCGTCGTCCAGCCACTCCACGTCATAGTCCGCCTTCAGTCGGCTCAACTGCGTACGCAGGTCGAGGAAGGCGACCTCTCCGCTGGGCGAGAAGATCGCCCGCCCGAAGCGGGTCGGGTCCGGACTGACTTTCACGGGGCCGAGCCCGCGCATCGTCCAGCTCCCGGCGCGATCCCCGCCGAAGAGGCGGATCTCGCCGTTCGGCAGGCCTTGGCGGAGGACGAATTCACCCGGGCCCTTCATCCAGAGGGTCGCCCCTTCGAGGTGATTGGCCGGAGGGTAGGGGCCGCGGCCCGTGGCCGGCGCTTCGGGCGGGCCGGCTTCTAGCACGCGCACGGAGTAACAACGGGTGACGGTCTCCTGGGCGACCTGCACGACCCTTTCCAAGGCGGCCATGGCGTCGGTCGGTCGGAGCAGGAGGCTGGCGACCAGCAGCGTGGCCGCGACGGCCGCGGCGGCGAGCCAGGCTTTCCTCGCCCACCAACGGGATTGGTCATCCTCTTCCAGGCGTTCGAAGTAGAGCCGCTTATCCGCCGCCAACGAGCCCGCCGCACCTTCGCGGCACAGCATCGCGTGCTGGGTGGCCTGGAGGACGAAGCGGTGGCGCGTGTCCGGCTTCGTCCGGAGCAGTTCCTGCAAGGCAGCCTGCTCGGCCTCATCGGCGACACCGTGGAGGACCCGCAAAGCCAGGTCGTCGAGTTCCTGATGGTCTGCCGGTCTGCTCATGACGAAGTAGGGCCGAGACGGCGGGTGACGCAGTCGAACAACGCCAGATGGGCCTGCTTGATGGCCTTGTAGACGGCCATGGGGGTCCGGTGCGCGGCATCCGCGATCGCCGCCACTGGGGTGGATTCCTCGTAGCGCTGTCGGAGGATCTCGCGCTGGCGGTCCGTCAGTTTGCGCAGGCAGTCGCGGAGCGCTTCCAGTCGCGCATCCTGCGCCGGCAAGTCTTGTTCGGCGGCTTCGGCCAAGGCCTCGAGCGTGGCGTCATCCAGCGGTAAGGGCAGCCGGCGCTGTCGGCGCCGCCATTCCATCGCGAGATAGCGGGCGAAGCCGATGCCCCAGGCCACGAAGGGGCGCGACTCATCGTAGTCCGGGAACTTATGCCAAAGCCGCTCCGCCAGTTCCTGGATCAGTTCGTCAGCCGCCTGACGGTCATGCACTAGGGACATCAGGTAGCCGTACAGCGACGGCTGGGCCGCGACGAAGAGTTTGGTGAACCGCAGATGGGGGTCGGGGGACGACATTCAGAGGTCGGGACAATAGGTATTGTCGTCCGACCACCTGAATTAAACCTCACCCGACCAGAAAAGTTGGGAGGGTAGCCAAGAAAGGCCCGGCAGGGCCCGTTTTACTCGGAGTGCAGCCCCTTGCGTCCGGCGACGACCGCGTTGACCGCGCAGGCGACCAAGGCTTGGGTTATGGGGTTAGTCAGCCGGTCAGCTTGCCCGGAGCCCGAGGATCTTATCCGCCCGCAGGCTATACTCGCGGTACTGCTCGGCGTTCTCAGGCAGCTTGATATCCAGGTCGAAGGTCGGGATCATCGCCTTCATCCGCGCATGCCCCTCTGGGCTGGCGAGCAAGGCGGGGAAGCATTTCTTGATGACCTCGAGCACGATATTCACCGAGACCGAGGCGCCCGGCGAGGCTCCGAGCAGCGCAGAGATGCTGCATGCGGCATCGGTGATGACCTCGGTGCCGTAGTGGACGATGCCTGCCTGACCATCCGTCTTCTTGATGGCCTGCACCCGAATGCCTGCGTCGATCAGTTTCCAATCGGAGACCTGGGCGGCCGGATAGAAGATCTTCAGCACCTCGATGCGGTTACGCATGCTCTGCGTACCCTGCTGGATGAGGTAGCGGACCAGGTCGAGGTTATGGATACCGATATTGACGAGGGTAGAGAGGTTGTCCGGGCGAATGGAGAAGGGCAGGTCGGTGTAGCGGCCCTGCTGGTGCAGGAACTTCGTCGTCCAGGCGGCGAAGGGGCCGAAAAGCAGGGTCTTCTTGCCATCCAAGATGCGGGTGTCGAGGTGCGGCACAGCCATCGTCGGGGCCGCCGCGAGCGGTTGACCATAGACCTTGGCTTGGTGCTTCGCGACGATTTCCGGATTTTCGCAAATGAGCCATTGGCCGCCGATAGGGAAACCGCCCAGGCCCTTTGCCTCCGGAATGCCGGACATCTGGAGCAGCGGAAGCGTGCCGCCGCCCGCGCCGACAAAGACAAACTTGGCCCGGTTCGTCCGAACACGCCCCGTCGCTGACTCCTTCACGCGGACTTCCCAGCCCGCGCCGTCCCTACGCAGGCCGATTACGCGATGGCCGGAGGCGATCCCGCATCCCTCCTGCCGTCCTAGCCAGCTTAGCAGCTTGCGGGAGATGGCGCCAAAGTTCACATCGGTGCCCCCGTCCATCTTTGTCGCGGCAACGGGTCCGTCGCCCCGACCTTCGACCAGGAGCGGTGCCCAACTCGCGATCGTGGTGCGGTCAGTCGTGAAGAGCATCTCCCGGAAGAAATGGTGGGCCGACATTCCGGCGTGGCGGGCCTTGAGGAATTCCACCTGATCGGCACCATGCACGAAGCTGATGTGGGGGACGGGATTGATGAATTCCCTCGGGTTGCTGGCCATATCGTTGGCCACCGCGTAGCTCCAGAAGTGTTTCGATTGCTCGAACTGCTCGAAGATCTCGATGACCTTGGCCACCTTGACCGAGCCGTCCGCCTCGCGCTTGGGCGTGTAACTCAGTTCGCAGATCCCCGCGTGCCCGGTGCCGGCGTTATTCCAGCCATCCGAACTCTCCTGCGCCAAGCCATCGCTGGCCTCATAGAGCTGGATGGAAAGTCGCGGATCGAGCCGCTTCAGCATCGCTCCGAGATTTGCCGACATCACCCCGCTGCCGATCAGGATGACATCTGGGTTTTCAACGTGGGTGGCGGTCGGCATTTGATTGGAAGCGTTGGTAAATGGACGTTAGGAGATGGTCAGGTCGGGCTGCCAGCGGAATCACTGAGCGGCTTTTGCAAGCAAAACCCCTTACTCCTCGCAAGGCAAGTCCGTTGGGGCCGAACACAGGTCAAGGCGTTCCACACGCTGAGCAAGAGCACTGGAAAATGCTCATCGCTCCAAACCCTGAGCGCGTGATGGTTTTTGACTGTACCGTCTGAGCCCTGCTCAGGCCTCGTCGTATAGACCCTTGCGTCCGGCCACCAGCCAGCTGCTCGCACACGCGGCCAGGGCGTAGCCCCCGATCGACCAACCGAAGAGTTCGCAGGCCATGACCGCGCAGGCCAGCGGGACGGCTCCTGTCCCGGCGAAGACGGCGACGAAGCCCAGTGCGGCGCAGACACCCAAGGGGAGGCTGAGGTAAGCGGCGGCGGCGCTGCCGAGGGTGGCGCCGACGAAGAAGAGCGGCGTCACTTCGCCGCCCCGGTAGCCGGCCCAGACGCACATACCGGTGAGGAGGAACTTGAAGAGGAAGGTGGTGGGCGCCGAAGGCTCGACCAAGGCGGAGTCGATCACGTGCAGACCGAGACCCGTGAAGTCCTGCAGCTGATAGAAGTAGACCATCAGCGAGAAGGTGACCCCGGCGAAGAAGATGCGCGCGTAGGGCTGGTCGTCAGTCCGGGCCGCTTCTCGATGGGACAACCATACGTAGAGCCGGGCAATCAGTCCGCAGGCGAGGCCGAGGGCCATGGCCGAGCCTAGTCCATTGAGATCATAAGTCGCCGGCAAGGGCAGGCGGTAGTCGGTGTGGGTGGCGAAGCAGAGTTTACGTCCGACGAGATCGGCCAGGAAGGCCGTGGCGAGGCATGGCAGGACGGCCCAGCTACGTTGACGGACAAACTCGAGCGCAAAGATCGCCGCGGCGATCGGCGTGCCGAAGACGGCCGC
>JBJOMV010000019.1:0-26379 GCA_046052185.1 Verrucomicrobiota bacterium
AGGAACTCGAAGGTGCGGGACTGGCCCGGGCCGATGACCGGGGTGGTCACGACCGGCACGCCATCCTCGATGTTGGGCACCAGCAGGCCGTGCCAGTGGATAGAGGTGGAGTCGTCGGCTAGCCCGTTGACCACCGTGATGCGTGCGACGTCGCCCTCGCGTAGCCGAAGCACCGGGCCGGGGGTGCCTCCGTTGATGGTCAGGGCCTGGACCTTGCGGTCAGCTGGGCTGAGCGTCTGCTCGGCGATCGTGAGGCGGTACTCGACCACCCGGGCCTCGGGGTGCAGTGCAGAGGCCTTGGGCGCTGTCTCCATGGCGTCGAAGTAGGCCTTACGGCAGATTTCGCAGGCCTGCGCGTAGGACGCTATGGCGACTGAGGCGACCATGAGTCCCCAGGTCGAGGTCCTTCCGGCTTTGCGAGCTTGGTGGGCGAGCATGCAAGTACATGTCCGCGTCCCCCGGCATCCCCCCCTGATGAAATACTCCGTGCCAAAAAGATTTAGGGGGGACAGGGCGGGGTCCGGACATTAGAAAGGTACCATGAGCAAGGATTCCATCGACGAGTTGTTGTCCGCTTGGGAAGTTTCCCCCCGTAGGCGCGAGGCTTTTTCCAGCCAGGTCATCGCAGGTCGGCCGCGTGGCCCGATGGTCCGCGTCTCCGCCGCCGTGCTGGCGGTGTTCCTCGTCGGCGGCTTGGCCGGCTGGCGGGCCAATACGGATGACACCCGTCAGATGGCGAAGGCCCACGCCCGGTCGATCGTCGAGGCTTCCTTCCGATGAGGACGCGACTGCTGCTGACCATCGTCCTGGCCTCGTTGTTGGCAGGTTATGCCGGATGGTGGGTTGCGCGTGACTTCAGGAAGGCCGAGGCCTGCGAGCGCGGCTCCGAGCTCGGCTGGCTCCAGGCCGAATTCAGGCTAGACGATACGGCTGTCGCCAGGATCGGGCAGCTCCAGCGTCGTTTCGAGGAGGAGTGCGAGGTGCACTGCGAGCAGGTTCGCCAGGCTCGTGCCCTGATGGCGACGAAGCCCGGCGACGAATCTAAGGTCCGGCTCGAGGCCGCTCTAGGCAAGTGCCAGGCTTCCCGTCGCGAGCACGTCCTTGCGATCGCGGCCTGCATGCCTCCCGAGAAGGGCAAGGCCTATGTGGATCTCATCATGCCTCAGGTCGAAGCACTTTCCCATGAGGGGGCGCCTGGCCTTGATGGGCACCATAAGGCCAAATGAGTCTGCTGCCTGCCAAGGACGACCAAGCTGGCTGGCGGACGCTCTTCGACGAGTGGAACCCGCGGATACGCGGTTACCTCCATCGGATGCTGCCTGATTCGGCGGACGCCGAGGAGGTCGCCGCCGAGGCCTTCGCCACGGCTTGGCGCACCTCGGACCGGTTCACCGGCGGCAACGTCTCCACCTGGTTGTTCGGCATCGCGATCAACCTGGCCAGGAACCGCCGGCGCAGCTGGCTCCGCCGGCTGGCCAGGTTCACCGGCCTGACGCCTGAGATCCCGGAGGGTTCCGTCGAGGACAGCGCCGACGTGGACGAGCGCGCCGCGCTGGTGCGCGCCGCGGTGCAACGCCTGCCTGAGGGATTGCGCGAGCCTTTGATCCTGACGGCGTACTCGGGCATGTCTCATCAGGAAGCAGGGGAGGCATTGGGGCTCACTGCCAAGGCCGTCGAACGTCGAGTAGCCTCCGCCAGAGAAAAACTCAGGGCAGAGTTTTCTGGCCGACAAGATTGATGAAATTACTTGCGCGCTAAAATCGCTCGGGTAAATTAGCAAAGTTGGCAGTTAACTTGTCCGCAAACTGTCCGCAAAGTTTCTCGGTCGTTGGAGTTCAACGACATACAGACGAGAAGCATTCCTTCGAATCCCATCCTCTCCGCCACTTTGCTCGCCCAATAAGGCATGCCGGATGGGATGAGAATCCCTTCGGTGAGCCGCTAGGCGAACAGGCGAGCCCGCCAGGCATCGGGCGAAGCCCGAGCGCAGCGCAGCCAATCCTATCCCCTCCGCCACTTTAAGGCTCAGGCAGGATTAGCAGAACCGGGCGATGACTTTTCCGCAAGCTGTCCGCTGGGCCACGGTCCTGGTGCGGTGATCATCGCAAAGCTGATTTGAGGGATTTCTCTTTCTCTTCCGACCACTCTCCGGAGACCTTGCAGAGGATCCGGCCCGACCGGTCGGCGACCACCAGATGCACCTGGGTGGTGTTTGGCAGACCAATTATGCGGATGAAATCCTGCCGAGGTGCGTAGATGGTGAAGACCCTGCGGCGGACGGCGGGATCATCGATGCCTCCCTTCATCCCGACGTCGACGAACCAGCGCATGAAGGCCCCTGGATCATCGATCACGGGTAGTTCGAGCCATTCCGGCGCCCCGGGCGCGCGAAGGGATAGCCGGGCCGACCAGTCCTCCAGCTGGTCCTGCTGTTCGCGTTCGAAGGCGATCAGCAGGAGCGTCTTTTCTCCGGGAAACTGCTCGGGGAAGGCCTTCGTCTCATCCGCCAGGTTCTTTACCTCGATGTGCGGGAAGGCGTCCTGTTTCGCTGCTCCGTCGGGAAGCTTGACGACTATGGGTATGGTCCAGTCGACCAGCGCCAGCGCCAGCACCAGCGCCAGCACCAGCAAGAGCGCGACCGCGGTCAGCATCTTCATACCCATGTTGATCTCAGGCGCGCTTCGCGGCGGTGCCCGGAATCCACTCGAGGCCCCAGTCGCGCAGGGCGACGAGCACGGGGCGGAGCGACTTGCCTTTGTCGGTGAGATGATAGGAGAGGCGGCGTCCGTCGGTCTCCACTTTGGTTTGTTCGATCATGCCTGCTTCCATGAGGCGCTTTAGCCGTTCACTGAGGATGTTGGTCGGCACTTTTTCGGGACCGGTGACGAAGTCCTTGAAACTGGTCTTGCCCAAGGCGAGGTCGCGGATGACGAGCATCGTCCACTTGTCTCCCAGCAGGTCCAGGCTGCATGCGATGGGGCAGGGGGAGCGGCGGGTGCCTTCGTTCGGCGGCTTCCGGTTGGGACGGCTGGGCTTCATGCGGATGACCTATACATGCAGGTCGCTTGTTTTCCGCAAGTAATTTGATTGCAAATTAAAAGTGATTAGAAAGCGTGGGTTCATGGTTACGACACAGACTGGTTCACCTAAGCTCGCGGCGCCCGGCGCCGGCCTTCCCCGAATCGAGTTACAGGTCGCCCGGGTTCTTTTCACCTTACGGGCATGGACGAATGATCGTCATCAGGTCGATGCGCTCTTCCGGCGTGAACGGTCCATGGTCTCTGATTGGGTGAAAGCCTGTCCCGCCGGTCTCCTGGGTGAGCGCGTCCTGATCCCTCGCCCGCGCGGACTGGAAGACAGCTCCCGGCACTGGTCCGTACTGATGACGCTCGATCACCTGCGCATCGTCAATCTGGCCTGCGCTTCGATCATCCGTGAGTTGTCCGAGGGCAGGGTGCCGGCAGGCAAGGCCTCCACCGCCGACGTGAAGCCCAGTCCCGACGTCACCGCAGACGTCATCGCGGCGTACGAAGCCTCTTGTGACGAAGTCCTCGCCGCCGTCGCGTCAGCCAAGGACTTGGACGACTCCGCGCGCTTCCCGCACCCGTGGTTCGGTCCGATGTCGGCCCGGCGCTGGCATGTCCTCGCCGCGGTGCACCTCGGCTTGCATCGCAAGCAGCTCGAGTCGATCGTCCGCGGTCTGTCCGCATGAACGCTGAGTCCGCCGATCTCCCTTCCATCCGCGCTTCTGTCCTGCGCATGGGGTTGCCGGCGGCGGCGGCGATGTTCGCGGGAACGCTTTATGCGCCCATCGACCTCTGGTGCGCCGGGCGCCTCGGCAAAGACGCCGTCGTGGCGGTATCCTTCGCCGCGCCGCTCTTGTTCGTCCTCATGGCTTTCTCCGTCGGCTTATCGCAGGCCGCGACGGCGTTGGTCGCCCGTCAGCTCGGAGCCGGCGAGAAGGAGGAGGCCCGCCTGACGTGGAGTCACGCGCTCTGGCTGGCCGCCGCCGTCGGCGCCACGCTTACGCTCCTGGGGCTCTGGTTGGCGCCGATGATCCTGGCGGGGCTGGGCGCGACGTCTGAGGTGTTGCGGCAGGCCGGTGATTTCGCCGTCGTGCTTTTCAGCGGCGCCGCGGCCTTCTTGCTGGTCGCGTCGGTCAATTCGGCTCTCTTGGCGGAAGGCGACGGCCGTCCGAATTTCTGGTTCTTGACGATCGGCTGTGCGGCGAATGTCGGCCTTAATTTCCTTCTGATGCGCAGCTTGGGCGTCGTCGGTATCGGTGCCGCCACCGTCATCGTCCAGGTCGGCGGCATGGTCGGGCTCTTCGTGGTTGCCCGTCGGCGTGGGTGGCGCGTGCGCGGCTGGGGTGGGTTACGACTTCCGGTCTTCGGGGCGCTCATCCGTCAGGCCGTGCCCAATGTGCTGAACATGCTGATGATTCCGATGGCGGTCTTCCTCGTGACGCGGCAGGCGGCGATGTTCGGCGAGGAAGCCGTCGCGGCCTATGGATTCGCCCTGCGGATCGAGCACCTTTTCTCCATGCCATTGATCGGTTTCGTCTCGGCGGTGCTGCCCCTGGCCTCCCGGGCGCGGGGAGCGGGCGACCTCGGGGTGGCCTTCCGGACCTGGCTCACCGGGGTCGGTCTGGCGTCCCTCGCGGCCTCGCTCTTCGCCCTCGTGATGGTCAACGTGGCGCCAGACCTCGCCGCCTACTCCGGTCTGGACGGCCCGACGGGCGAACATCTGGCGCGTTACCTCGTCTTCGCGGCCATCGCGCTGCCGGCCTACCCCTTGCTCTTCAGCGTCGTCTTTTTCATGCAAGCGCTCGGCCGGCCGCAATACGGGATGTGGATGGGGCTCGCGCGCCATTGCCTCGTGCCGCTGGTCGTCTTGCCGCTCTTCGCGGGTTGGTGGGGGCTGGAAGGCGTCTGGATCGGCATCACGACCATCGCCTGGGCGGCCGCGGCGTTCGCCTTGGTCATCGGCCTGCGCCAGCGCGTTACCTGATGGGGGTTCCGTCTGCTCGGCTATGGCGGCGTTTGTCGACGTCGCCTCTTGTCCGGACAGCAGTTCCCGAATTCGTCACCCGCCTCTGCGATCAGGTGCTAGCCGGCGGGCGCCTGGAATGGCTCAGCGGCCGGCGCTTAGGACGCCGATCTGGGTGAGCCAAGCCTGACACTTCTCCGGCCACGCCTTGACGTCCTTTTCGGAGCGGAGGCCGTGGCCGTGGCCGCCGGTGGCGCAGCGGAAGAAGGAGTGCGGGGCCTTGGTGCCCTTGAGCGCCGCGAAGTAGGCGTCGCTACCCTTGATGAAGCGTTTGTCGTCTTCGGCGTGGGCGATGAAGGTCGGCGCGGTCTGTCCGTCCACGAGCGGCACGAGGCCTTCGTCGAGGTAGGCCGGGTAGCCGAGGACGGCGAAATCAGGACGCAGGGGCTGATCGTCGGTCGCGTCGATCCGCGCATAAGTCGCCGGGCCCGAGTGTACGCTGAGACGGGCCGAGAGGTGGCCGCCGGCGGAGAAACCCATCACGCCGACGCGCGCGCGGTCGATCTTCCATTCGGCCGCCCGCTGACGGACCAGGCGGATCGCGCGCTGGATGTCCTGGAAAGCGCCGTCGCGGTTGTTCGGCACGCGGTATTTGAGGACCACGCCGGTGATGCCGAGCGTATTGAGCCACGCCGCGACCTCGGTGCCTTCCTTGTTATAGGCCAGGCCGCCGTAGCCACCGCCGGGGCTGATGATCACGGCGGGTGCCGGTCCGGCGCTCTCGGCTTGGTAGACGGTGAACAGGGGTTCGCTGATGTCGGTCAGGCGCACGACGCCGTCGCCGCGGGCGGGCAGGGCGCGTTCCTTGCCTTTGCCGGCTTCGCCGGGCATGGCGCCCTGCGGCCAGAGCGACACGACGATTCCCGTGGCTTTCGGCTCGGGCTTGGCGGATTCCGCCGCCGAGGAGGACACGGCGCAGATCAGGGCGACGGACGTGATGAGGGGGCGGAGCATGGGGCGGGGTACGACTTATGAAACTGACACCCCTCCCGCTTCTCCAGCGTAATTTGCGCCGCCTGTGCCGCCGGTGGCCTCCGAGACTGCGTCAGCAGCAGCTCCGACCTTTGCTTCGCCGCGCTGGGGCGGCGAGGTCGACGAGCCGGGCAAGGGCAGCGGGCAGCACCGTGCGGCGGTAATGGCACCAACGGCCTTCCTTGCGATATTCGACGAGTCCGCACTTACGCAGCATCGCGAGATGACGCGACACCGTCGGCTGATCGCGCTCCACGTAAGCCTGCAGGTCGCAGACGCACACTTCCTCATGGCCGATGCGCTCCAGAAGCTTGAGGCGCGTCGGGTCGGAGAGGCCGAGACAGACGGTTTCGACGGCGGGGTAGGTGGCTGCCTGCTTGACTCCGGGCATGCGGTAACCAACATATATGTCCAAGCGTATGCAATTCCTAAAACCCGCTCCGATGTCCTTCGGAGAATTTCGACAGGCGTTGGCCGCGAGCCCCCAGCTCGGCCTGCGTTTCCGCCTGCCGACGGGCGGGCTGACGCCGATCCACCTGCACCTGACCGAAGTCGCCCGCGTCGAGAAGCGTTATATCGATTGCGGCGGGACCATCCGGACGGACGTCTCGGCGCGCCTGCAGCTCTGGGCGGCCGACGACACCGACCACCGCGTCGGCTGCGCCAAGGCCTTGCAAGTGCTCGAGCGGGGCGCCGCCCTCGTCGGCGTGACCGACGTGCCGCTCGAGGTCGAACACGACTTCCCCTTCCTGACCGTCTTCCCGGTGGTCGGCTCCGTCGTCGAAGGCACTGAACGCATCTTCCTCCTCGCGGCCAAGCAGGCGGATTGTCTGGCCCCTGATATCTGCATCCCCAACGCCTGTAAGCCCGGTTCCGGTTGCTGCTGATTTTTCCCATACTCATGAGCAAACCCCTCATCCTCGTCCTCTGCACCGGCAACTCCTGCCGGAGTCATCTCGCGGAGGCCATCCTCCGTCGCGCCGTCGGCAGCCTGGCCGACGTGGCCAGCGCCGGTTCGAAGCCGGCCGGATACGTGCATCCGATGGCCCTCGAGGTCTTGAAGGAGATCGGTATCGACGCCTCCGCGCACCGCTCCAAGTACCTCTCGGAGTTCCTCAACGTCCCCGTATCGACCGTCGTGACCGTCTGCGGCAACGCCGACCAGGTGTGCCCGGTCTTTCCTGGTCAGCTGAACCGCTACCACTGGGGCTTCAAGGATCCCGCGCACGCCACCGGTACGCCGGAGGAGATCCGCGACGAGTTCCGTCGGGTCCGCGATGAGATCAAGCTCGTCTTCGAAGCCTACGCCGCGGGTCTGAAGGAAGGCGCCGCCCTCGCCAAGTGACCATGAAGCGCCAGCTTGCGGCGGAGTTCTTCGGCACGGCCATGTTGTTGCTCGCCGTCGCCGGATCCGGCGTCATGGGGGAGTCGTTGGCCGGAGGTAACGTCGCCGTCGCCTTGCTCGCCAACAGCCTCGTCACCGGCGCCGCGCTCTACGTCATCATCAGCCTGTTCGCTCCCGTGTCCGGCGCGCATCTCAATCCGGTCGTCACGCTGATGGCTTGGGCGGATCGCGCCATCGAGGCGCGTCAGGCCTTCGGTTACCTCGTGGCGCAAGTCGCCGGGGCGATCGCGGGCGTCTGGGCGGTGCACGCGATGTTCGGGCAGGCCATCCTGCAGGTTTCGACGAAGGTCAGGTCTTCGGCCGGGCTCTGGTTCAGCGAACTCCTCGCCACTTTCCTGCTCCTGATGCTCATCCGCACGGCTTCGTCCCGGCAGGATGCCAAGCTGCCGGCGTATGTCGCGCTCACCGTGACGGCGGGTTATTGGGTGACCTCCTCGACCTTCTTCGCCAATCCGGCGGCTACGCTCGCCCGCGGGCTCACCGATACGTTCGTCGGGATTCGTCCTGCCGACATCGGCCCCTTCCTGCTGGCTCAGTTGGCGGCCGTCGGTCTGGTGCTGTTGATCGCCCGCTGGCTGCGGCGTTGAACGGACCGGCCTCGTGAGTTCAGGACTTGAGGTAGCGCTGAGCCAGTTCGATCCACAGCGGAATCCCCACCAGGAGGTTCAGCGGGAAGTTGATCGTGAGCGAGAGACCGAAATATAACGAAGGATTGGCTTCCGGCACCGTCAGCCGGAGCACGGCCGGCACGGCGATGAAGGACGAGCTGGCGGCGAGCGTCATCAGCAAGGCGCCGTCGCCGGCCGGGATGGAGAGCCAGACGCAGAAGAGCAGGGCGAGCGCGGCGTGCGCGAAAGGGGAGATCGCCGCATAGGCGAGGACCGGGGCCTGTCCCCAGGAGACCTTGCTGAGGTTGCGGGCGACCATCAGGCCCATGTCCAAGAGGAACAAGGCCAGGATGCACTTGAAGAGATCGAGGAAGACCGGCTGCAATACGGCCTTGCCGGGCTCGGCGGAGACGTAGCCGATCACCATCGACCCCAGCAGCAGGATCTGGGTCCCGTCGGTGAGCGACTCGTGCAGGATCTTCCCGGGCTTGATGCTGTCGGTCGCCTTATCGCCGGATCGGTTACGTAGGAAGCCGGCGGCGATGACCGCGAGGATGATGGCCGGGGATTCCATGATGGCCATCGCGGCGGACATGTGGCCGCCGAAGGCAAGTCCGGCGTCCTCCATGCGTTGCGTCGCGGCGATGAAGGCTACGGCGCTGACCGAGCCGAAGCTTGCGGCGACGCCGACCGCATCGAAGGGGGGCAGGAATTTGCGGAGGAGGAAGTAGCCGAGCAGCGGGATGAGCGTCGCCAGGAGGATGGCGCAGCCCAGTCCGGTCAGGACGCTCTGGTCGAAGCCGGACTTAGCCAGGGCGAAACCGCCCTTGAGGCCCAGCGAGATCAGGAGCATCTGACAGAGCATCCGGGAGGCCTGGGCGGGAATTTCTAGGTTCGAACGGACCAAGCCGGCGAACATGCCGAACCCGAAGAAGAGCAGGGTTGGGTCGAGTAGTTTTTGCATAGACAAACCCTTGGGGCCGCCTTTCAATTGGTTAAAGGCTATTTTAAAAATACCAAATATAGTATTTAACCTATGAACGTAACCTTCCGCCAACTCCAACTCTTCCGTGCGTTGGTCTCTACAGGTAGCATCAGTGGTGCCGCCAAGGAGGCTAATGTCACGCAACCGACCGCTTCGGTGCATCTGCGTGATCTGTCGGAAGCCGTCGGCCTCCCGCTCTACGAAGTCATCGGTCGCAAGGTCTTCCTGACCGAAGCCGGCCGTGAACTCGCCAAGGCGGCGCGCGGTGTCCAGGTCGAGTGGGATGCCTTCGAGCAGAACATCCAGACCATGCGTGGCGGCGAGAGCGGCCTGCTCAAGGTCTCGATGGTCAACACTGCCCAATACTTCGCGCCGCGACTGCTGGGATCCTTCTGCGCCTCGCGCCCTGGCGTGGACGTCTCGATGGTGCTGCTCAACCGTGACGGCGTGATCGATCGTCTGCGTCAGAACAACGACGACCTCTACATCATGTCCCGTCCGCCGGTCGACCTCGCCCTCAGCGCGACGGCCTTCATGCCCAACCCGCTCGTCGTGGTGGCGCCCGCCAACCATCGCCTGGCGAAGCAGTCGGCCGTATTGCTCAGCGAACTGGGCGACGTCCGTTTCATCACGCGTGAACGCGGTTCGGGCACGCGTCTCGCCGCCGACGATTATTTCCGTCAGCGCGGTTTCGAGCCCTCCGTCCGTTTCGAGCTCGGCAGCAACGAAGCCATCCTAGAAGCCGTCGCCGGCGGGATGGGCATCGCGATCGTCTCCGCGCACTCTATCCGTAAGGGCGCGCATCCGGGACTGGTCACGCTGCCGCTCGAAGGCTTCCCGCTGCAGTCCAGCTGGCAGATCGTCCATCCCTCCGGGCGTCGGCTCTCGCCTTTGGCCGCGGCTTTCAAGGCGCACCTCATCTCCGCCGCCAAGGAGATCGTCGGGTCGAAGGAAATCGTCGGTCTGGTGGCCTGAGGCCGGGGGAATCCGGTTGCGACGACCGGCGGGTCAGGCTGAGATGCGCCATGCCCCGTTGCCTCCGTCGCTCTCTCCTGCTTTGGCTTTTGCTGGCCATGACGGGCGCGTCCCTCCGCGCGGAGGAGCCGGCGATCGAGCGGGCGCATGCGGAGACGTGGCGGCGCTTCATCGACGGGCACGGCGTCATGCGGGATTACGTCGGCGAACTGCCGACCCCTGAGGATTGCCGCCTGGGCAAGCCCAACGCGATCGGTTGGTGGAGCCCGATCGAGAACGGCCCCATGTTCACCGGAATGTATCTGCACGCCATCGTCGAACGGGCCCGCCGTACGGGCGCGGCTGCCGACAAGGAGCAGGCCCGGAAACTGGCGCAGGGTCTCCTGAAGTGCGCGTCGGTCTCGGATGTCCCCGGCTTCGTGGCTCGCGGCGTCGGCTCCGACGGTAAGTGCCATTACCCGCTGAGCTCCGACGACCAGATGCAGCCCTGGTTTCTGGGGCTGCACGCTTATCTGCTGAGCGATATCCCTGCGGCCGCCGAGCGCGCGGTCCTCGTGACGAAAGTCCGCGAGGTCGCCGATGTGCTTGAGTCCAACGGATGGCGCGTGCCGTGCGATGGCGCGTTCAAAGGCGACTTCCGCGGCGGCTTCCAAGGCGAGCACTTCCGCGATGCCGCCCGTTACGTCTACCTGTTGCGCGCCACCTATGATATGACCGGCGACCCCGTCTGGCTGGAGCGCTATCGTCGGGCCTTGGACGAAAAGCCGTCCAAGTCGGCCGAGACGCGCCGCGAGATCTGCGCGCTGGGTTGCCCGCGGGACCTTGGCTTCATTCCGACCCTGCAGAAGGGACAGTTCTGGATCTACGTCGGCACGCAGGCCGGCCTCGCGCGGCTCGCCGCCGTCGAGACGGACACCGCGACGAAGGCTGCTTATCGCCAGGGTCTCGACGTCAGCGCACGGTTCGCGCTGTCGTCGGTGGATACCCACGCCCAGTTCGACAACGCCGACCAGGGTTTCTTCGGTACGGCGGACTGGCGGGCGGCGAACCCGACGTGGTTCCCGCAGCCCACGCAGGCCGAGGCCGAACGCCTGGCCAGGATCGTCGATCACAAGAAGCGCGGGCCCCGCAAGAATTACGAGTCCACCTGGATGCGTCATCCCTTGGCCGCCGCCGCCGTCGTGGCGTTAGCGGGCGAAGCCTCGGCGAGACCGCGGATCCTCAAGGCGATCCGTCATTACGATTACGCCAAACTGAACATGGCGGAGTTCTTCTTCGCCGAAGTCGCCTACTACGCCTTGCCTGAGGCGAAGTGAACCTTCACTTCGCCTTATCGGCTGCCAGCAGCTTGTCGCCCAAGGCCTTGGCGCGGTTCCGGTAGTCGGCGGCCTTGGCCGCGTCCTTGGGAAGTCCGTCCTGACCCTTCTCGTAGCCATAGGCGAACCAGTAGAGCGCCTGAAGCCCGGCGCTGTTGGTCTGCTTGGAAAAATCTTCCATCGCGACGCGGAGTTTCTCCGGCTGGCCTTGCAGCTTCTTCTTCGTCACTTCGAAGACCGCATGCGGGTAGCCGCGTTCGGCGGATTTTTCCAGCCACTGGAAGCCCTCATCGGCGGTGGCGACGCGCATGACGAGCACGGTGTGCAGGAAGTACATTCCTTCGGCGTCGCCGGCTTCGGCCATCGCGCGCAGGCTGGCCACGGCGTAATCCGCGACGGGCTTCAGGTCATCTTTGATCGAAGTCTTGATCCAAGCGTATGCCCGGTCGTCGTAGCGGCTGGGGCCGTTGGAGATGAGGAGGGCACGCAGGGATTCAGCTTCCTTGGCCGGAAGGGCTTTGAGCGATTGCTCGGCTTTCGCCAGCAGGGTCGCGCCATCCCAGGCGGCAGGCTGAGTCGTCGCCGGGCGGGACTGCGCGTCGGCCTGAACGACCGAAATGAGCAGAAGGGCGGAGAGGATGAATTTGAGCGACTTGGGCATGAAGGTGACGATGAGGGTAGGTCAGAAGAATGTAAGGAATAACTCCCGGTTGCTGGGAAAAGCCAATGATTAAGCAGATTAGGATAATGGCTTAGGAGAAGTTCGAACCATCAGGCTGGCGGAGCCGGTTTTTCTGGCTGATGATTTGGCATGCTCACTGGCTTTGCGGCGCGACGCCTCGTGCGGACGATTTTCATCGCTGCGTCCGCCATCGTCCTCCTCTGCATGCCGTGGGTCCTGGCGGCCGAGGCATACGGCTGGACCCAGCGGCCGGCGCATCTGGTCCAGAGTTTCGTCGCCATCCCGGTCGCCTTCCTTTCGTCGGGGATTTTCCTCTGGCTGCCTTCTCCGGAGGGCGCCCCGGCCTGGGAGCGTAGGTTGGCTTGGGCGGTCTGGGTTCTCTCCGGCCTCTGGGTGCTGATGCTGGCGTGGGTGTTCGTGGCCTTGGCCCGCGGCATGTTCCCCGCACCGGCCTGAGCGGACAGCGGTGGCTTGCCAGCCGAGGCGGGGAGGGCATAGGTTCAGGACACCCCCATGAAGACCTCCGTCGCCTCCCTCGTCGCCCTTGTCGCTTCGCTCGTCACCGCCGCGGCGGCCCCGAACTATGCCGTCCAGCCGGTCCTGCATCCCGGTACCGAAAAGCGTCACGAAAGCTTCAACGTCATCTCCAAGCAGGGCGAAGCACAGCTCGTCTTCCTCGGTGACTCGATCACCCATGGCTGGGAAGGGAAGGGCAAGGCGATCTGGACGAAGGAGTGGGCTCCGCTCAAGGCGGCCAACTTCGGCATCGGCGGCGACCGCACCGAGCACGTCCTCTGGCGTCTCGAGCATGGCAACTTCGACGGCCTCAAGCCCAAGGCGATCGTCCTGATGATCGGAACGAACAACACCGGCCACCAGGGCCGTCCGCAGAAGGAGCTCAATGGCGCCGTCTACGAGTGCACCGCCGAGCAGACCGCCGAAGGCATCAAGGCCATCCTCACCCAGCTTCAGAAGAAGTGCCCGGACGCCAAGATCCTCGTCCTCGGCATCTTCCCGCGCGGCGCCGATAAGAACGATAAGTTCCGCCAGCAGAACGAGGCCACCAACGCCATCGTGAAGGGTTTCGCCGACGGTCAGAAGGTCTTCTTCCTCGATGTCGGCGCCAAGTTCCTCGAGCCCGACGGTACGCTGTCCAAGACCATCATGCCGGACCTTTTGCACCCGAACGAGAAGGGCTACCAGATTTGGAGCGACGCCATCAAGGCCGACGTCCTCGCTCTGCTTCGCTGATTTTCGCTATGGATGGTATAGACCATCCTAAATGTCTCCGTATTGTTTCCCCTACCCGGGGGGATTTTAAGGAAGTTTGATTTGCATCTTCTCGCCTAGCCAGCGATTTAGAGCGTCATGGCTGACTCCAAGAATGCGGGAAGTTCTTCGTCGTCTTCCTCTGGTCCCGATGCGGGACATTCACGGGAAATCCGTCTGATTGGCTTCCTTGCCCGACAGGCTGGCCTGGAGCCGGATGCGTCGCGTATCGCCGGCGCGCTTTCGGCTCACGCGGGCGAAGAGCCGCTTGAGCGCGTCGCCGCTGCCCTGCCTTCCGCCGGTCTCAAGGCGGATGTTTGCCGCATGCCCCTCGCCTCGGCCCTTTGGCAGGCCCGGGCCTCCCTCCCATTGGTCATCCACACCGAGGGCAAGGGCTTCACCGTCGTCGTCGGCGGAGGCCTTTTCCGAGAGCGACTCGCTTCCTTTGACGGCGATGAGAAGACCTACGTCGTCAGCCGTACCGCTTTGGTCCAGCAGCTCGGGCTGGCTTCGGCTCAGTCCGAGGTCGAGGTCGCCTTCGTTTCGCCGACCATGCCGGCCGAAGGGTTGAAGGGTAAAGAGGACGACGACCATCATCACGGGCATCACGCCAGCCCGGTCAGCCGTTTCCTCGGCCTGATGAAGCCGGAGGCTGCGGACATAGCCACCATCCTGATCTTCAGTCTCGTCACCGGCCTCCTCTACCTCGCCCTGCCGCTCGCCATCAACGGCGTCGTCGGCAACCTCGCCTTCGGTACGCAATCCACGCCCTTCCAGCAGGCGCTGATCTTCATCACCCTCGCGGTCACCGGCTGCCTCGTCCTTTCCGCCATCATCCGCGGCCTGCAGTATGTCGTCGCCGAGCATATCCAGCGCCGGATCTTCGTCCGGCTCGCGGCCGACATGGCCTGGCGCCTCCCGCGCGTACGGACGCAGGCCCTCGACGGCACGCACGCCCCGGAGATGGTCAACCGCTTCCTGGATGTCGTGACCGTGCAGAAGAGCTCGGCGATGCTCTTGCTCAACGGCATCAACATCGTCGTCGGCTCGGTGGTCGGCCTGCTCGTGCTCGGCTTCTACCACCCGTTCCTGCTGGCCTACATGTTCGTGACCCTGCTCGGCCTGACGTTCGTGGTCTATGTCCTCGGACGTGGCGCCATCGCTTCCAGCCTCGCCGAATCCCGGAGCAAGTACGCCACCGTGGGCTGGCTCGAAGAGGTCGCCCGCTATCCGCGCCTTTTCAAGGGCCCGTCCGGCTTGGCCTTGGCCGGTTCCCGCACCGACGAACTGGCCCGTGATTACCTCCAGGCGCGGGCCTGGCATTTCCGCGTGCTCATGCGGCAGATCATCGGCCTGCTGACGCTCGAGGTGCTCGCGACCTCGGCCCTGCTCATCGTCGGCGGCGGCCTCGTGCTCAGCCAGCAGCTCACGCTCGGACAGCTCGTCGCCAGCGAACTCATCGTCAGCGCGGTCGTGGCTTCCTTCGCCAAACTGGGCAAGCAGTTCGAATCCTGGTACGACGCGCTCGCCGCCGTCGACAAGCTCGGCCACCTCGTGGACCTCGAGACCGACCGCGAAGGCGGGGAGATCCCGGCCGGCGATCCGTCCGGGGTCACGCTCGAACTCCGCGGCGTCTCCTTCGCCTATGCCGGCGGCCGCGAACTCCTGGGCGGCCTGAACGTCAAGGTCGACGCCGGCGCCCGCGTCGCGCTGGCCGGCGCCCAAGGCAGCGGCTGCAGCACGGTGCTCGACCTGGTCACCGCCATGCGCGAGCCCACCGCCGGCACCATCCTGGTGGACGGGCTCGACCTGCGTTCGTGGGACCTCGAGGCCTATCGTTGCCAGGCCATGGTGCTCCGCTCGCAGGATATCCTGAGCGCGACCCTGATGGACAATCTCCGTCTCGGTCGTCCCGACATCACGCTCGGCCAGGTCCAGGCCGCCTTGACCGAAGTCGGCCTGCTGACGGACGTCCTCGCCATGCCGGACGGACTTTCCACGAAGCTCGTCACCGGCGGCCTCCCGCTGTCCAGCCGTCAGCGTAACCGCTTGTTGGTCGCCCGCGCCTTGCTGCACCGCCCGCGCCTCCTCGTCATCGATGAGTTCCTCGACGGCATGGACGGCGCGAACACCTGTCAGCTGATCGACCTCGTGATGGCTCCCGAACGTCCGTGGACGTTGCTGCTGGCCACCCGCGACCCGCAGCTGCTCCGTCGCTGCCCGACCGTCATCACCCTTTCTTCCTCCCACGCATGAGCACGTCCCACGACACCCCGGCTCCGGCCCTCCGCGGGCGTCTGCCTGCCTTGCTGCTGGCCGGCTCTTCCTTCCGTATCCGGTTGCTCTCGCGTATCGCCGCGCTCGGTTTCGTCGCCGTCATCCTGGCGATCTGGTTCCTGCCTTGGCAGCAGTTCGTCCGCGGCTCCGGCAAGGTCATCGCCTTCGACCCGCTGGAACGACGCGTCAACGTGGAGGCGCCCGTCGCGGGCCTCGTGCGTAAGATGTACGTGCTCGAAGGCCAGCGTGTGAAGGCCGGCGAGGTGCTCGCCGAGCTGCAGGACAACGACCCTAACCTCCTGAACAACCTCAAGTCCCAGCGCTCCTCGCTGTCCGACCGCCAGGCCGCGACCCGCCGGCGCATCGAAGACCTCGACCTGCAGGTCCGTCAGCTCGAACTCGCCCGCGGGCAGTCGGTCGACGCCGCCCGCCAGCGCGTGGTCGCCGATAAGATCGCCGCGGAGACCGCCGCCCTCAACTTCACGCGTACCAAGGAACTCAAGGACGGGGGCCTCGTCTCGGTCCGTGATTACGAACTCGCTATCCAGTCCCGCGACAGCACCGCCGCCGCGCTCGTCGCCGCCGAGGCGACCCTCGGCCGCACCGAGAGCGAATTCAGCGCCACCATCGCCGGCGTGCGCGCCCAGCGCGGTTCGGCCCAGTCGGACCTCGCCTCCGTCGAGCGAGACCTCGGCGTCATCGACGTCCAGATCAGCCAGAACGAACGCCAGCTCGTCCGCGCCCCTCGCGACGGCATCGTGCTCTCCGTCCAGGCGACCGATGGTACCTATCTCCGCCCGGGCAGCCCCATCTGCGTGGTGATCCCTGAGACCGACAGCCGCTTCGTGGAGATCTGGCTCGAGGGCAACGACATGCCCTTGCTGCAGTCCCGCGTGACGAAGCCGGATGGCACCGTCATCCCCGGCAGCCCCGTACGTCTGCAGTTCGAAGGCTGGCCGGCCATCCAGTTCGTCGGCTGGCCGAGCGTCGCCATCGGCACCTTCGGCGGCGAAGTCGTCTTCGTCGACGCCGCGGGCGACCCCTCGGGCAAGTTCCGCGTCGTCGTGGCCCCGGCCAAGGACACCGTCGTGATCGACGGCAAGCCGACCCAGGTCGGTTGGCCCGGTAATCGCTGGCTGCGCCAAGGCGTGCGCGCCAACGGCTGGGTGCTGCTGCAGCAGGTGCCGCTCTGGAAGGAAATCTGGCGTCAGCTCAACGGCTTCCCGCCGGTCGTCGCGATGGATGAACCCGGCAAGGAGGCGAAGAAGTGAGGTGGCTCGTGCTCATCGCCTGGCTTCCGGCCTGGCTGGTCGCGGCGGAGCCTTTGCGCCTGCCGGAAGTGCTCGCGAGCGTCAAGGAGCGCTATCCGCCCTTGCTCATCGCGATGATCGAGCAGGACATCGCGGCCGGCCGCCTGCGTCAGGCCGACGGCGCCTTCGATCTGGGCTTCGCCTTGCGGGCGGGCATCACCCCGAAGGGCTACTACGACGGTGAGACCACCGACGTCGCCTTGGAGCAGCGCCTGCCTTTCTGGGGCGCCAACGTCTTCGCCGGTTATCGACGCAGCAGCGGCCTGCTCGCCGACTACGATAAGGACCGTACGCAGCGTGACGGCGAATTTCGCGCCGGCCTGCGTTTCAACCTCCTCCGTGACGGCCCCATCGACCGCCAGCGCGCCGAACGGCTCAAGGCCCGTCTGGACCTGAGCCTGGCCGACCCCTTCATTGAGCGTCAGCAGCTCGACATCATCCGTTCCGCGACGCGCTCCTATTATAACTGGGCCGCCGCCGGGCTGCGCGAGAGCGTGGCCCGCGATCAGCTGAAGGTGGCCGAGGACCGGGCCGCCGCGCTGACCGAGCAGGCCAAGAAGGGCATGGTGGCCCCCATCGTCGTCACCGACAACGAACGCCTCATCGTCAGCCGTCAGCTCATCGCCACGCAGGCCCGCCGTCGTTTCGAGGCCGCTGCGCTGGAGCTGTCCTTGTTCTATCGTGGGCCGGACGACCAGCCGATCACGCCCGCCCGCGAACGCCTGCCGAAAGACCTGCCGCCCGCCGAACTCCCCGAGCGCATGGGAGATGTCTCGCTGCTCGAAGCGGTCGCCGAGCTCCGCCCCGAGCTGCGTCGCGTGCGGTTGCTGAAGGAGAAGGTCGAGGTCGACCTCCGTCTCGCCCGTAACGCCACGCTGCCTAATCTGGATCTGACCTTCGGCATCACCCGAAACCAAGGCGGCGGCCCTTACAGTGACCTCCGCCCTGAGGAGTCTCGTGCCGGTCTGGAGTTCCGACTCCCCATCCAGCGGAACGAAGCCTTCGGCCGCACCCAGGTCTCCGAAGCGGAGCTCCGTCGTCTCGAGCAGGACCTCTATTTCGTCCGCGACCGTATCCGCGTCGAGGTCAAGGACGGCTGGTCCGCCTTGGCCGCGGCCCATGAGCTGCTCGGCGCCGCGAAGCGTAACGTCGAACTCTCCGCCATCCTCGTGAAGGCCGAACAGACGCGCTTCAGCCAGGGCGCCACGGATCTCCTCGCCCTGCAGATCCGCGAGCAGGCTTTGCTCGAAGCGCAGTTCTCGGAAGTCACCGCCCAGGCGGATTTCTTCACCGCGCTGGCTGACTACCGGGCCGCGATCGCCGCCGACCTCAAGAAGTAGGCCGTCGGGCTCAGGCCTGCTTCAGCGAGGCCATGTCGATCACGAAGCGGTAGCGGACGTCCTGCTTGATCATCCGGTCCCAGGCCTGGTTGATCTGCTGGATGGGGATGAGCTCGATGTCCGAGACGATCCCGTGCTGCGCGCAGAAAGCGAGCATCTCCTGGGTCTCGGCGATGCCGCCGATGCAGGAGCCGGCGAAGTTGCGGCGCGGCATGATCACGCTGAAGGCATGGACCGCCAGCGGCTTCTCCGGCACGCCGACGAGGCAGAGCGTGCCGTCGAGCTTGAGGAGCGCCATGTAGGCGTTGAGGTCGTGCTGGGCCGAGACGCAGTCCAGGATGAAGTCGAAGGAGCAGCCGTGCTTGGCCATCGCGGCGGGGTCGGTCGAGACCACGACCTCGTGGGCGCCCAGGCGGAGGCCGTCGGCGACCTTGGACGGCGAGGTGGTGAAGAGGACGACGTGCGCACCGAAGGCGCGGGCGAACTTCACGCCCATGTGGCCGAGGCCGCCGAGGCCGACCACGCCGACCTTCTGGCCCGGGCGGACCTTCCAGTGGCGGAGCGGCGAATAGGTCGTGATGCCCGCGCAGAGCAGGGGGGCGGTGGCGGCGAGGTCCAGGCCCTGCGGGACGCGGAGGGTGAAGGCTTCATCGACGACGATATGGGAGGAGTAGCCCCCGAAGGTGTGGCCGCCGAGGTGCTTGTCGGGGCTGTTATAGGTGAACGTGGCTCCCGTGAGGCAGAACTGCTCCAGGCCCTGCTGGCAGCTCGGGCAGGTGCGGCAGGAATCGACCATGCAGCCCGTGGCGCCGATGTCGCCGACCTTGACCTTGGTGACCTTGGCGCCGACCGCGGTGACGCGACCGACGATCTCATGGCCCGGGACGCAGGCGTAGTTCGTGCCGGGCCATTCGCCGCGGGCGGTATGCACGTCGGAGTGGCAGACGCCGCAGTAGAGGATCTCCATCGCGACGTCCGTCGGGCCGGGCGCGCGCCGGGCGATCTGCATCGGGGCGAGCAGGGAGGTGGGGGCGGCGGAACCGTAGGCCTTGGCGGTGGTAGTCATGGAAAGGAGCCCACATTGGGAAGCGGAACTCCCCCGGACGCAAGCCGGGTGGCCGCTCAACCTTCGGTCGGATCGTAGAGGCCTTGCCGGACGACGAAGCGGATGACGCCGGCGACGTCATGGACGCCGAGCTTACGCATCAGGTTCGTGCGGTGGTTCTCGACGGTCTTGGCACTGATATCGAGCTTCACCGCGACTTCCTTGCTCGAGTAGCTCTTGGCCAGCAGCACCGCGATCTCCTTTTCACGCTCGGTGAGCGTCGCGCCCTTGGCATCGACGTCGCTCTCGGGGGCCGTGAGGGCGTCGGCCATCGCCTTCTGGAAGGCCTCGCTGAACCAGGTGTCGCCGGCGGCGACGGCGTCGACGGCCTGGCGGAGTTCGGAAAGGCGGGCGCTTTTCGGTACGTAGCCGCGGACCCCGGCCTTGAGGAGGCCACGGGCGATCTGCTTCTCGGACTTCGCGGAGAAGATCAGCACCTTGAGGTCAGGTTGCGTCTCGTGCAGCTGGCGGAGGACTTCCAGGCCGCTGATGCCGGGGAGCAGGATGTCGAGGATGAGGATGTCCGGCTTGAGCTGCTTCGCGAGCGCGAGGCCCTCATTGCCGTCGGCGGTCGAGCCCAGCACGCGGTAGGCGCCACGGGCCTCGAGCATCTCGATGATGAGCTCACAGATCGCCGTCTGGTCTTCCACGACCACGACGGATTTCGCCTTGCGGACAGAGGTCTTCATGGGGACACCTCCGATGCTGTCGGCGGCCCGGAGGCGCGCGACAGCATAATTTCATATTTTAGATAAATCCGTCCCCAGGCCCATGGGTGGAAACCCCCACGCTATTCCGCGGCCGGGTCGACCAGGCCTTGCCGGACCACGAAGCGGACCAGTCCGGCCACGTCGCGGACGCCGAGCTTGCGCATCAGGTTGGCCCGGTGGTTCTCGGCGGTCTTGATGCTGATGTGCAGGCGGCCGGCGACCTCCTTGCTGCTGTGGCTCTGGGCGATGAGGACGGCAATCTCGCGCTCGCGCGGGGTCAGCTGGTCGATCATCCCGTCGCCGAGGAAGGAAGGGGAGGCGAGGGCCTGCCGGACGGTGCGGCTGAAGTCCTCGTTGAACCACGTGTTGCCGAGCGACAGCGCCTCGAGGGCCTTGCGGAGTTCGGAGAGCGGGCCGTTCTTGTTCACGAAGCCATGGATGCCGGCCTGCATGAGGGCGCGGACGATGTGCGGCTCCTGCTTGCCGGAGAAGATCAGCACCTTCGTCGCGGGCAGGCTGCCGCCGAGCCGGCGCAGGATCTCGATACCGCCCACGCCGGGCATGATGACGTCGAGTACCAGGATGTCGGGCTTGAGGCGCAGCGCGAGTTCGATGGCGCTGAGCCCGTCGGAGGCCGTACCCACCGAGACGCAGCGCGGGTGGTTCTGGATCATCTCCGCGACCAGGTCGCACACCGCCGACTGGTCCTCCACGACCAGCACGCGCTTCTTGGCTAGGGCGCTGTCCGGCCCAGAAGGCTTGACCGGCTGGTGACTAGGAACCCCGGCCGGCGGCCGGGTGACGCGGATTTTGCGCAATGATGTCTTCATGGAGTCAATACATGGGATATCTCCGGAATTGTGCCACGAGTATCAACGGAAAGAGGATGGGGCTTATTCCTCATCGATGCATAAGAGAAACGGATTAGCATTGTTGCTCACGCTGCTGGCCCTGTCGCTTTGTCTTGGCCTCATGACTTCCTTGGCGGGTCTTGCGCGCACGGAGACCGTCGCCGCCCGTCATTTGGCGGCCCAGGTCACCCTACGTGCGGCGGCCCAGAGCGCTGCCTTGCGTGGTCTCGCGGGGTTGCAATCCGCCGCGGGCCCGGACGTCGCTTACACCTATCGCTCCCCGGCGGGAGGCATCTGCGTCGGCCGGGGGTCGTCGACCGTGCTGATCGACGGTCACGCCGAAGCGGACGGTCTCCGTTGGCGGTGGGCCGTCGAAGATCTTTCCATGTCGCACGATGTCGCGGCCAGGCCGATGGCGAGCCGGAGCGCGTCGGCCTGGGCGAGAAGTAACGCGGGCCGGCCAAAGCTACCCCATGCTTTGATGGCCGAGCCAACCACGGCGCAGCTCGTGGCCCTGGAGCTGGCAGGTCCCGCTCTTTATGCCGCCAGTGGTGGTGAGACCCTCCGGCCTGGTCAGACTTGGCAGGTGCGCGGTCTTCTGACGGATCCCGTTCGCGGCGGCTGGAAGCGGGATCTATCCAAGCCCGCCGGGCTGGCCGAAGCGGCGGGGTCCGAGATAGCTCAGGTTTTGTCCGGTTCGGCTTGGTCACAGCTACCCTCCCGAGGGCGGCCGATGTGCTCGTTCGTCGAAGGCGAGCGAAAGATTACGACGCTGCCGGTGCTGAGTGATTTCCGGCTCAGCCTCGGCTTCTTCAATTCGCGTCATGACGGCCGTCATCGGCTGCGTTTCCATGGCTCCGGCGTGCTCTGGAATCCTTTGACGGTGCCGATCCTGGCCGGCCCGCAAGGGAAGTTGTTCCTTTGTGAGTTGGTCGGCGCTCCCGAAGTGACGGTGACGAACCTGGAGACGGGCGCGACGATCGTCGTGGATCTGGATGACTGCCCGCAGGAAGATTTCGGGGTCGTGCGCCAAGGGCCCCGCGAGCGCGGGCTTTGGTTCTGGGTCGAGGTGGCTGATGGGGAGACGTCAGGCATGGCAGGCCGCGGCCTGTTGCCTGGCGAGGTCTATGCCTTTCTTAATCCGACGGAAGAAACCCAGCCTCAGGGCTTGGCGCGCATCTTATCGAGGACGACGTGGCGCTTGGATCGTCGCCCGCATGGCCCAGGTTGGCGTCGTCCGGGGCCGACGGCCTTCCTGCCATCCGATCGGATCGAAGTCGCCGTCCGTTTTCGGCAGAAAGTCACGGTGCATCTCCGTCCTTACGCCGGAGAGCCTTCGCGTGATGAGCCCATCGCGGCTTATCCATCCCCGCCCGCGATCACGCTACGGGACGTACCTTTCCCTGATTTCGGTTTCAGGACGACAGGTGAGGATTATTCCCGGGAGGACAGCGCCGGTTACGCCTTGAGTGAGCGACGCGCCAGCCTGCGCGTCAGGCTGAAGCCTCGTTCTTCCGCGGCATTCCGGACAGCGGCCGGAGCGGGCATCTTTCATCGAACATGCTGGGATTTCCGGCGGCCTGAAGATGCGGCGGAGTGGTCCGTGGAATCGCCTTTGCTATCGGCTTTGGATGTCGTGGATCAGGACGCCTCCCCTTTGGCGGGGCCGCTGTGGGATCTACGTGTGAACCGTCATGACGCCGGGCAGCCGGGCGCGTTCGCCTCGGTTCGGCTACGGGATATGCCTGGCTGGCCGCATCTCTCCGTGGGTTCGTTGCGGCATCTGGAGGCGCCGGAGGCCAAGAACTGGCACCCGTGGTTGGACCAAGGCTTTTTCTCGGCACCGCCGAACTTGCCCGAGACGGGCGTGGTTTCTCATCAGCCATTCTTAATCCCTGCGGAGGCGGGAGCGGTCGCCCGCGAATCGTCGGCGAAGGATTTCTTCGTGTTGGGTCCGTGGAACGTGAACTCGCGCGATCCGGCGGCGTGGGAGTCATTCCTGCGGGGAGCGACAGGCGCTTGGCGGGCGGAACGCGGTGGCCCGTTCGAATCCCTTTTGCTGTCCGGTGCGTTATTCTTTGCCCGGCCAGCCGGCGCAGGGCAGGCCAAGTGGGGCGCGATGGTGTCGTTGGATTTAGGCGATGAAGCTTTGATGGCTCTGTCTCCGCTCGCCGCCGAGGCCGCTCAAGGCGCGCAGCTGGTCAGACGTATCGATGAGGGTCGGCTGAGGGCTTGGTCGCAGAAGATCGTCGAACTCCAGCCGGCCTACGGCTGGCCCCATGCCTCTTTGCGATCATTCGCCGGCTCCGGATTGTTGGCACGCTCACTCTTGGAGAGCGGGGTGAACATCGGCCCGGCCGACGTGGCGTCTGGTTGGCCGCTGAGGCTCGAGGAAGGTGACCTCCTGGAGGCTTGGGCGCCGCTGCTGACCGTGCGCGGCGACACCTTCAAGGTCGTCGGCCAGGCGGAAGGGCGTGAGGGTGCCGTTACCTGCGAACTCGTGGTCCAGCGGGTGGCCGAGGAGCATCCCTTCGGGCCTTTGGGCCGGAGGTTCAGGATAATTTCAGTGCGGTTTCGTAACCCGTGACGGTCGGGGCTGACTTGACTGGCGGGGGAAAGGGCTAAGATGGGAGGGGTATGCACGAATCCAATCCTTTCATCGTCGCTGACGCCCCGGCCGCTGACCGCGCCGCCTTCTTCCGCCGTACCTACGGCCTGGTGGCCGCTTCTTTCGGCGCCTTCGCGATCGCGCTCTTCGGTCTCTTCGTCTCCGGCGTGGCCGAGACGTTCATGCGCGCCATCGCCGGCGTGGGCTCCTGGGGCATGCTCGGGGTGATGGTCCTCTTCTGGCTTGGCACGACGGCCGCCCAGTCCCTGGCCTTCAGCCGTGCCTCCCGCCTCGCGCAATACGCCGGCATGGGCCTCTACGTCCTCCTGCAGGCCTTGATCTTCGTCCCGCTGATCTACTACACCGCCATCGTCACCAAGGGTAACCCCGGCGAGATCCTCGTCCCGGCCTGCCTATCCACCGGCGCGCTCGTCGTCGCCCTGACGGCCGTGGTCTTCATGACCAACCTGGACTTCTCGTTCCTCAAGGTCGCCATCGTCATCGGCAGCATCTGCGCCCTCGGCATCATCGTCGTCTCGCTCTTCGCCGGATGGTCGCTCGGCGCCTGGTTCTCCATCGCGATGATCGTCCTGATGGCCACCGTGATCCTGTACCAGACCAACGAGGTGAAGAACACCATGGAGACCGACCAGCACGTCGCCGCGGCCTTCGTCCTGTTCTCGTCCTTCGTGACGCTGCTCTTCTACGTCATCCGACTCTTCGCGGGTCGTCGCGAGTAAGTTCCCTGCGAGGAAACTTCCAAGGGCTCCCCGGTGTTATATCGGGGAGCCCTTCTTCTTTATGCGCCGCTTCCTGCTGATCCTCCTCGCCGTCTTATCCGCCGCTTCGCTGTCGGCCCAAGGCAAGATCCGCGAACTCCTCGCGGCCAAGGCCCCGGAGGGCTTCGTCGAACAGTCCTGGGAGGTCGACGGCGTGAAGCGCACGGCCCTCGTGCGCGTGCCGAACGGAGTGACGGGCCCGCTGGCCTTGGTCTTCTGCTGGCACGGCCATGGCGGCCGTTCGACGCACTCCGCCAGCCGCTGGGGTTACGCCGAGGTCGATAAGACCTCGATCCTGGTCTTCCCGCAGGGTCTTCCGACCGTCTCGCCGCTCGTCGACAAGGAGGGGCGCATGCCGGGCTGGCAGACGTCCGTCACGAGCGAGGGTGGCCGCGACATGCGCCTCTTCGACGTGATGCTGGCGGACCTGAAGAAGAAGCATGCGGTGGATGACCGCCGTATCTACTCGATGGGCCATTCCAACGGCGCGGCTTTCAGCTATCTGCTCTGGCAGGCCCGTCCGGACGTCCTCGCCGCCATCGGCTCCGTGGCTGGCAGCCTCCGTGGGGACGGCAAGCCGACGACGCCGCTGCCGGTGATCCATGTCGCGGGTAAGAAGGACCCCTTGGTCAAGTTCGCCTGGCAGCAGGCGACCTTCGCCGCCGTCCGTCGTTTCAATGGTTGTTCCGACGAGGGCCAGCCGTGGGCCAAGGAAGGCGTCCTCGAGGCGACGATCTATGCGTCCTCCAAAGGCGCCCCGCTGGTGACCGCCATCCACGAGGGCGGCCACGAATACGCCAAAGGCTCCACCGAGCTGATCGTCCGCTTCTTCAAGGAGAACCCCAAGCCTGCCAAGTGATCAGCGGGCGGGGTCGTTCGTCAGGATCGCGAGGTCGTCGAGGTAGAACTCGGTCTTCTCGTTCGCGTTGCTGATGAAGCCGACCCAATCGAGGGTCTTCATGTCCGGGTGACGACAGGGGAGGCCTTTGAACTCCTTAGTCGGTTCGCCTTCCGGCGTGACCTTGAGGTTCCATCGACCCGTGACCGCGTCGCCGATGACGGCCGAGAGTTCGAAGCGGATCCACTTCTGCAAGGGCAGGGCGACGTCTAGGCCCTTCACGCCGGTGAGGCGGCCGTTCTGGACGTGGAGGACCGGGCCCGTACGATACGGATTACCTTTGGTGCGCCACTCGTGGATGAAGATCGCCTTGGGCTCAAGGTAGAGGGCGAAGCGGACGGTCGAAGTGCCGGTACGATGGTGCGGATCGAACGACAGCATCGGATAATAATGGGACGGCAGGCCGGGGGCGTCCTGGAAGAGCAGGGACTGCTTGCCTTCGGCGGCCTTGGCCGGGCTTAGGCGCAGCGCGTCACCGAGGCTCACGCGCGGCTTGCCGGGAGCGGAGCGGAGCACGGTCAGCGCGGGACTGGCGTGCGGGAAGGGGCGCTGCTGGTCCACGATGCGTCCTTCGAAGGCTTGGCGGAGATTGAGGGCGGGGGCTTCGGGGCGGGGCGGGCGGACGGCCGGCGCGCCCCGCTCGAAGGTTTCGGCCAACTTACGCCAGGCGGGGTCGTCGCGGAGCACGCCCATCGCGGAGACGTCGATGGATTTGATGCCCATCGCCAAGGCCGGTGAGCCCTCGCGCAGGCGGAAGTCCCGCTTGGCCGGGTCGACGAACAGCGGGTCGGCGACGGCGGAGCCGAGGTCCTGGCCGCGCTTCTGCCAGTCGGTCAGGGAGAGTTTCTTCTCGGTGAACGTCACCGGCCGGGCCGCGTAGTCCCAGTAGAGGTTTCCTCGGTTCAGGAAGTTCGCGGTCGTGCCGGTCCAGTTGCTGCCCAGCAGCTCGCCGCGGTCGAAGACGACGATATTCTTCTCGAACGTGAAAGAGAGGTGCTCCTCGGCGCGGCTCCGCTTGACCTGATACTCCTCGGAGAAGGCGAAGACATTGTTCCGGATGACGTTGTCCTTGCCGTAGTGCTGGTGGAAGCCGCCGTCGGTGGTGTCGTAGGTCACGTTGCCCTCCATCGTGATGCCGGTGCTGCCTTCGTCCGTGTACAGGCCCCAGCCGCCGTAAGTGAAGCAGGTCACGTCATGGATGAGGTTGTGGCTGACCGAGGTGCCCTCGGAGGGCCCCAGC
>JBJOMV010000020.1:0-25430 GCA_046052185.1 Verrucomicrobiota bacterium
GACGCTGTCGCCCGAAGCCAGCAAGGAGCGCCTCCTCCGTCGTCTCTCCCTCGACCTCACGGGCCTGCCGCCCACGCCCGCCGAGACCGCCGCGTTCGTCGCGGACAAGTCAGCCGATGCTTTCGAAAAACACGTCGACCGCCTGCTCGCCTCGCCGCACTTCGGCGAACGGATGGCGGTGTGGTGGTTGGACATCGCCCGCTTCGCCGACACGGTCGGCTACCACGGCGACCAGAACCAGCGCATCTTCCCCTACCGCGACTACGTCATCAACGCGTTCAATACGAACAAGCCGTTCGATGTCTTCACCCGCGAGCAGCTCGCCGGCGACCTCCTGCCGAACCCGACCGAGGAACAACTGACCGCGAGCGGCTACAACCGCCTGAACATGATGACCCGCGAGGGCGGCGCCCAACCCAAGGAATATCTCGCCAAGTATGGCGCGGAACGCGTGCGCTCGGTCTCCAACGCCTGGCTGGGCAGCACGTTCGGTTGCGCGGAGTGCCATGACCACAAGTTCGACCCGATCAAGTCCGCCGACTTCTACTCCCTGCAGGCCTTCTTCGCCGACGTGAAGCAGTGGGGCGTCTACGCGAACTACAACTACACCCCCGAGCCGGAACTCAAAGGGGTCGGCAATGACCACCCGTTCTATCCCGAGGCCCGCGTGAAGAACGCCTACCTCGCCAAGCAGGACGCCCGCCTCCGCGCCGAACTCGAGGCGCACTACGCCGAGGTCGCCAAGTCCCTGTCCGCCGACCCGAAGCTCCTCGCCGCCTACCAAGCCTGGCAGCACGGCGTCGCCGGTTTCCTAGCCAAGCATCCCTCCGGCCTGATTAGCCCGGCCGGGACCGCCCTTCACATGCCCGCGAGCCCGGCCGCCGCCGCTAAAGCCGCCAAGGCCCCCGCCAAGAACACCGACGCCGCCAAGGCGAAGATGAAGGCCAAGGCGCCTGCCGCGCCCGAACCGACTGCCTTCGCCGCCGACAGCGCGGTGAAGATCCCGAAAGCCCTCGGCAAGGGGGATGACTTCGCCCTCCGTTTCGATGCCCCTGGAACGTTCGTCGCCTCGGTGCGGATCGACCTGCCCAAAGGCTCCCTGCCTGTCGATGCTACCGCGAATCTCGGCGTTCGCTTCGCCATCGCCGACGCCAAGGGCAAGGAACGTGGCGTGGGCTTCACGCTCGCCGACGCGTCGCACCGCGAGCCTCGCTACGTCAGCGGCACGGAAATGACCGACATCAACGGAGGCTGGTCGCTCAAGATGCCCTCCGCCGACGTCCATGCGGTCTGGATCCTCGACAGCGCAGTCACCCTCAAGCCGGACGAAAAGTTCGTGGTCCATCTCGAAAATGCTCCGGCGCTGAGCCTCAAGGTGTCGCTCTCACCGTTCAGCCACCACGACCCGCTGCAGGTCACGAGCCCGGCCAATCTCGCCGCGGCGGCCTCCGCTCAGCCGACCGCGGCCGTCATCCCGAGCTACCTGGCCTTCTCCGCGACCACTCGCGAATCCTTGCTCAAGGCCCGCGCCCTGAACACCGAACTTCGTCGCCAGAACCAAGGCTACGCCTGGACGATGGTGACGCAGGCCACCAAGCCGCTGGAGGTCCGCGTCCTTCCGCGTGGCAACTTCCTCGACCAATCCGGGCCGGTCGTGCTGCCCGCGACGCCTTCCTTCCTGCCCGGCCTTCGTACGAGTACCGAACAGAAGCGCCTCACCCGTCTGGACCTGGCCGACTGGATCACCTCGAAGGACAACCCCATCACGGCCCGGACCTTCATGAACCGACTCTGGCAGGCGTTCTACGGCACCGGCCTCTCCGCCGTGCTCGATGACCTCGGTTCGCAGGGCGAACTCCCGTCCCATCCTGAGCTGCTCGAATGGCTCGCCCTCGAGTTCCGTGACAAGGGCTGGGATGTGAAGCGCATGATCCGCCTGATGGTCACGAGCCAGACCTACCGCCAGAGCAGCAGCCTGCGCTCCGACCTCAAGGAGATCGATCCGGCCAACCGTCTGCTCGCCTCGCAGAATCCCCGTCGACTCGACGCCGAGTTCATCCGCGACAACGCGCTCGCCGTCGCCGGCCTGCTCCACTCAGCGGACATCGGCGGACCTAGCGCCAAGCCCTACCAGCCGGCCGGCTACTACGAGCCGATCCAGTTCCCGAACCGCACCTACGTCGCCAGCACCGGCCCGGACCAGTGGCGCCGCGGCCTCTACATGCACTGGCAGCGCATGTTCCTGCACCCGATGCTCGTCAACTTCGACGCGCCCGCCCGCGACGAGTGCACCGCGCTCCGCAGCTATAGCAACACGCCGCAGCAGGCGCTGACCTTGCTCAATGACCCCGTCTTCGTCGAAGCCGCCCGCGCGTTTGCCGCTCGCCTCCTGACCCATCCGGCCGACGAGCGCCTCGCCCTCGCCTTCCGCCTCGCGGTGGGACGCGAGATCAAAGCCAGCGAGCGTCCGTCGCTCGAAAAACTCGTCGCCGACCAGCAGGCCTACTACGCTTCCCACCCTGATGATGCGACGAAGCTTCTGAAGGTCGGCCAGGCTCCGACGCCCGCGGGCGTCGACCAGACCGAACTCGCCGCCTGGACGCAGGCCTGCCGCGTCCTCCTCAACTCCCACGAAGCGATCACCCGCTACTAAGCCCATGCGCCCTTACGACCCCGTCGCCCACGCCCTGTCGATCAACCGACGGAGCTTCCTCACGAAGAGCGCCTATGGCCTCGGCAGCGCGGCCTTCGCCATGCTCGCCGCGAAGTCCGGCTTCGCCGACCTGCACGCCGCCCCGTTCTCCAAAGGCGTGCTCAAGGCCCCGCACCTCCCGGTCAAAGCCAAGCGCGTCATCTTCCTCTGCATGGCGGGCGGCCCGCCTCACCTCGAACTCTTCGACAACAAGCCGGTCCTCAAGAAGCTCGATGGCCAGCCTTTCCCGGAATCCTTCACCAAGGGCCAGCAGATCGCCCAGCTGCAGGGCTCCGTCCTCAAGGCCCGCGGGGGTTCGTTCGAGTTCAAGAAGTGGGGCAAGTCGGGCATGGAGCTCACCGACATCTTCCCGCACATCGGCTCCGTCGCCGACGACCTCTGCGTCGTCCGGTCGCTGAAGACCGAGCAGATCAACCACGACACCGCGCATGCGTTCTTCAACACGGGCTCGATCATCAAGGGTCGACCGAGCATGGGCTCCTGGTTGCTCTACGGTCTCGGCTCCGAAACCGAGGACCTGCCGGGCTACATCGTACTGACCTCCGCCGGCCGCACCGGCCTGCAGCCGATCTCCTCCCGCCAGTGGTCCAGCGGCGTCCTGCCCAGCAAGTACCAAGGCATCCAATTCCAGTCCAAGGGCGAGGCCGTCCACTATATCGGCAACCCCGAAGGCGTCTGCCAGAGCACGCAGCGGCAGGTCATCGACGAGATCCGCCGGCTCAACGGCCAGCTGGCCCAGGAGACCGTCGACCCCGAGATCGCCACCCGCGTGGCCCAGTACGAGATGGCTTTCAAGATGCAGTCGAGCGTGCCCGAGCTCCTCGACTTCAAGAGCGAGTCGGCGAAGACGATCGAATCTTATGGCATCAAGGAGATCGGCGACGGTTCCTTCGCCTCCAATTGCCTCATGGCCCGCCGCCTCGCCGAACGCGGCGTGCGCATGATCCAGCTCTACCACCGCGCCTGGGACCTTCACGGCGGCCTCGACAACGGCATGAAGATGGGCGCGGAAGACGTCGACAAGGCGACCGGCGCCCTCATCCGCGACCTCAAGGAGCGCGGCATGCTTGACGATACCTTGATCCTCTGGGGCGGCGAATTCGGCCGCACCCCGATGGGCCAGGGTACCGGCCGAGACCACCACATCGCCGGCTACTCGGTCTTCCTCGCGGGCGGCGGCGTGAAGGCCGGCACGACCTACGGCGCGACCGACGAACTCGGCTACAACGCCGTCGAGAACGTCGTCGATGTCCACGACCTGCACGCCACGATGCTCGCGCTGATGGGCATCGACCACCATCGCCTGAACGTGAAGTTCCAGGGCCTCGACGTGCGCCTTACCGGCGTCGCCGGCAAGGTGGTGAAGGGCATCATGGCCTGAGCGGTAAACGACACTTTAACGCCGTTTAATTTCGGCGTTTAGACTTCAACGGTCGGACTGAAACCGTAAGGTCGTTCCATGCCCCTCCCCCGCCTCGCCCTCGCGGCCGCCCTGCTGGCTTCCGCCTTCGTCAACGCCTTCGCCGCCGACGCCGTCACGCCGTCCGCGAAGACCGAACTCTTCAACGGCAAAGACACCGCCGGCTGGGTGGTCTTCCCGGAAGCCGGCAAGGATTCCTGGTCCATCAAGGACGGCATCCTCGCGTGCACCGGCAAGCCTAGCGGCTTCCTCCGCACCACCCAGAGCTACAAGCAGTATCGCTTCACGGTCGAATGGCGCTTCACCAAGCCGGGCAACACCGGCGTGGTCGTGCACATGACGCCCCCCGATGCGGTCTGGCCGAAGAGCATCGAGTGCCAGGGCATGCACAAGAACCAAGGCGACTTCTATTTCTGGAACGGCGCCACGGTGACCGGCGGCACCGAACTCAAGGACAAGAAGACCGGCAAGGTCCGCGGCTACCGCCTCGGCAAGCAGGCCGACGCCGAGAAGCCGGCCGGCGAATGGAACACCTTCACGACCGTCTGCGACGGCAACACGGTCACGATCCTCGTCAACGGCAAGGAAGTGAACAAGGCCACCGGCACCAATCTCTCCGAAGGCTTCATCGGCCTGCAGGTCGAAGGCGGCGCGTTCGAGGTCAAGCGCTGCACCCTCGAGCCCCTCTGAGTTTTCTGGCCCTCCAGTCATCCCGCCCTCCATTCCTCGACCTATGCGCCTCCTCCCCGCCCTCCTCGCGCTCGCCTCATCCGCGCTCATCGCCGCCGATGCCCCCGCTGGCTTCACTTCGCTCTTCAACGGCAAGGACCTCGCCGGCTGGCATGGTTATAACCCTCACTCGGTGACCAAGCTCACGGGCGAGAAGAAGGAAGCCATGCTCAAGAAGATGCGCGATGAATTCCCGCAGCATTGGTCCGTGAAGGACGGCGAGATCTACAACCCGGGCACCGGACCTTATGCCACGACCGACAAGGAATATGGCGACTTCGAACTGACCCTGGAATACAACATGGCGCCGAAGGGCGACTCCGGCGTCTACCTCCGCGGCGCCCCGCAGGTCCAGATCTGGGACCCGACCGACGAGAAGGCCTTCAAACACGGCGCCCAGCTCGGCTCCGGCGCGCTCTGGAACAACTCCCCCGGCAAGCCCGGCAAGGATCCGCTGGTCCTGGCTGACAAGCCGGCCGGCGAATGGAACACCCTCCGCGTCGTCATGGTCGGCGCCCGCGTGAGCGTCTGGCTCAACGGCAAGCAGACCGTCGACCACGCGACGATGGAGAACTACTACGACCGCAAGGCCGCACTCGCCGCCAAGGGCCCGATCTGCCTCCAGACCCACGGCGCCCCGATCCGCTGGCGCCACGTCGCGATCCGCGAGATCGCCGGTGAAGAGGCTAACCAGATCCTCGCCGCGAAGGCCGCCGCGGGCTTCAAGTCGATCTTCAACGGCAAGGACTTCACCGGCTGGGCCGGCGACGTCGGAAACTTCGAAGTGGTCGACGGCGCCATCCGCTGCAAGACGGGCAAGGGCGGCACGCCCTACTACGATCAGGACCTGACTGACTTCGCCGTGCGCCTCGAGTTCAAGCTTCCCAAGGGCGGTAATAACGGCCTTGCGCTCCGCTATCCCGGCAAGGGCAATACGGCTTACGTCGGCATGTGCGAACTCCAGGTGCTGGACGACAACTACGACAAGGTGAAGGGCAAGATCGACCCCCGCCAGGTCCACGGTTCCGCCTACGGCATGGTCGGCGCCCAGCGCGGCTTCCAGCGCCCGATCGGCGAATGGAACTTCCAGGAAGTCACGGTCGTCGGCTCCACGATCAAGGTCGAACTCAACGGCTTCGTCATCCTCGAAGCCGATCTCTCGAAGGTCGACATGGCCACGGTCATGGGCAAGACGCCCCACCCGGGCAAGGACCGTAAGAACGGCTACTTCGGCTTCGCCGGCCACAACGACCCTGCCGAATTCCGTCAGGTCTCCCTCAAGGACCTCTCGGCGAAGTAAACCTGACCGCCAAGGTCACCGTCAAAACCCCTCATTCGAGGGGTTTTTGTTAACTGCTAATTGCTATGAACCCGCGGGGGTCTTAATTGTCCAATATCGCTTACCCCATGCGTCTTTCCCGTCTTAGTCTCACCGCCGCCTGCCTCGTCGGGGCGCTCTCCGCCTCCGCGGAAAAAGTGCAGTTCAACCGGGACATCCGACCGATCTTCTCGGACACGTGCTATGCCTGCCACGGCCCCGACGAGAACAAGATCAAGGGCGGCCTGCGCCTCGACTCCCTCGAAGCCGCCCGCAAAGGCGGCAAGTCCGGCGATCCCGCCATCGTGCCGGGCAAACCTGAGGTCAGCGAAGTGATGAAGCGTCTCCGCACCGACGACGCGGACGACCACATGCCGCCGGCGGAGTTCCACAAGGTGCTCACCAAAGACCAGATCGCCCTCGTCGAAAGATGGATCAAGGAAGGCGCCGAATACCAAGGCCACTGGGCCTTCCAGGTTCCGGTCAAGCCGGCCGTCCCGATGCCGAGCATCCCGTTCGGCGGCAACGCGATCGACGCCTTCCTCGCCGGCCCGCTGGCGGCCAAGGGACTCACGCCCAACGGCCCGGCGCCCAAGGCTACCTTGCTCCGTCGCGCCGCGCTCGACCTGACCGGCCTGCCGCCGTCCGACGCCGACCTGCAGGCCTTCCTCGCCGACAGCTCACCCGAGGCCTGGTCCAAGGCCCTCGACCGACTGCTGGCCTCTCCGAACTACGGTGAACACATGGCCGCCCAGTGGCTCGACTTCGCCCGCTACGCCGACTCCAACGGCTTCCAGAGCGACACGCAGCGCACGATGTGGCCCTACCGCGATTGGGTCATCAAGGCCTTCAACGATAACAAGCCCTTTGACGCCTTCACGGTCGAGCAGCTCGCCGGCGACCTGCTCCCGAACGCCACCCGCGACCAGATCGTCGCCACGGCCTTCCACCGCAACCATCGTCTCAACGGCGAGGGAGGCCGCATCGTCGAGGAATGGTTCGCCGAAAACGTCATCGACCGCATCGAGACCACGGGCTCGACGTGGATGGGCCTGACGATGAACTGCTGCCGTTGCCACGACCACAAGTACGACCCCATCTCGCAGAAGGAGTTCTACCAGATGTTCGCTTACTTCAACTCGAACGATGAGACCGGCGTGCTCGGAGAATTCGGCGGCTCGGCCCGCACCCGCCGCGGGGGCAACACGCCTCCGGTGCTTTCCCTGCCGACCGAAGAACAGCAGAAGAAGATCGACGCGGCCGCCGCCGCCCTCGCCGCCGCCGAGGCCACGCTCAAGGCGACCCCGACCTCCCAGCCGGAGCTTTTCGCGAAATGGCTGGAACGCCAGCGTGGCGCCTTCTCGCAAGCCGGCCTGGCCTGGCAGGCGCTGACCGCGGAAACCGTCACGGCGAAGGAGAAGTCGTCCTTCACGCGTCTCGCTGACGGCTCCTGGCTCGTCTCGGGCGGTAACGCCGCCAAGGAAACCTACGTGGTCGAAGCCACGCCTGCGCCGGGCCTCCTGACGGCGGTGAGACTGGAAGCCCTGCCCGACGAATCCTTCCCGAACAAGAGCCTCGGTCGCGCCCCCAACGGCAATTTCGTACTGAGCGCCTTCGAGGTACGGCTGAAGACAACCGACGGCAAGACCACGAACCTGCCGCTCGTGAAAGCCGAAGCCGACTACGATCAGCCCGGCTGGAGCATCGCCAAGCTCGCCCCCGCGCCGATGACCAAGGGCAAGGCCAAGAAGGCCGATTCCTCCAAGGCCGGCTGGGCGATCGGTGGCAACCTTCCGGAAAACCGCGTCGCCCGTAAGGCGATCTTCACCTTCTCCCCGACGCCGATTCCCGCCGGCGCCAAGCTCGTCGTGGTCATGCGACACGAGGCCGTCAGCAATCATCACATCGGCCGCTTCCGCCTCAACGTGTCGGGACAGGACGCCAAACTCCTGTCGCTCAGGACCGATCCGGCCACGGACGCCGCCCGTCGCCTGTTCGCCAAGCCAGCCGACCAGCTGACGAAGGCGGACCACAAGGCCCTGGAGAAACTCTTCGCTGACAGCCCGGAACATCCGCGCGCCCAGGCGATGGCCAAGGTGGCCGCCGCGAAGACGGCGCACGACGCCGCGGTCGCCGAACCGATCTCGGTGATGGTGATGAAGGAACTGCCGAAACCCCGCGACGCCTTCGTGCTCCTCCGTGGCGAATACGACAAGATCGGTCCGAAGGTCGAACGCGCCCTCTTCCGCGCCCTGCCGCCGATGCCCGCCGGCGAACCCAATAACCGCCTGGGCTTCGCCCGCTGGCTCGTCGATGGCAAGCACCCGCTGACCGGCCGCATCTGGGTCAACCGCGCCTGGGAACGGTTCTTCGGGATCGGCCTGGTGAAGACTTCCGAGAACTTCGGCTCCCAGGCGGAATGGCCGAGCAACCCGGAGCTGCTCGACTGGCTCGCCGTGGAATTCGTCGACCGCAAGTGGGACATGAAGGCGATGTACAAGCTGATCATGTCCAGCGCGGCGTACCAGCGTAGCGCGGCGGTGACGCCGGAGATGCTCGAGAAAGACCCCGACAACCGCCTGCTCGCCCGCGGCCCGCGCTTCCGCCTTCCGGCTGAAGTCATCCGCGACCAGGCTCTCTGGATCTCCGGCCTGCTCGTCGACAAGCAAGGCGGCCCGAGCGTGAAGCCTTACATGCCCGAGGCGGTCTGGGACGAGACCAGCGTCTACGGTGACATGCGCAACTACAAGTCCGACACGGGCGAGGGCCTCTGGCGACGCTCCCTTTACACGATCTGGAAGCGGACCGCCGCCCCGCCCTCGATGCTGCTCTTCGACGCCTCCGGCCGCGAGGTGTGCACGGTGAAGCGCTCCCGCTCCAATACGCCGATGCAGGCGCTTTCGCTCCTCAATGAGACGACCTTCGTCGAAGCCGCCCGCAAGCTCGCGGAGCAGACGCTCCGCCAGCCCGGCGACGCCGACGCCCGCGTGGCTTGGATGTTCCGCAAGGTGGTCCGCCGCGACGGCACCCCGGCCGAACTCGCGGTCCTGCGCAAGGGCGTCGACAAGCGCCTGGCGACCTATGCCGCCGACGCGACCCTCGCGCCGAAACTCCTCGGCCAAGGCCTGAGCCCTCTCCCCGCCGACCTCGACAAGGCCCAGCTGGCCGCTTGGACGGTCACGGCCAACACCCTCCTCAACCTCGACGAAACCGTCACCCGCGAATGAACTGCAACGACCGTCAATTCCTCGGACTCGACCAGGCCACCAAGATGGCCCTGTCCCGTCGTACCTTCATCAAGGGTTCCGCGGGAGGCATCGGCCTCGCCGCGCTGGGCTCGCTGATGGGCACGCCCGGCTTCGCCGCCAACCCGGGTCTGGGCTTCCCTAACTTCAAACCGAAGGCGAAGCGCATCATCTATCTCTTCCAGTCCGGCGCGCCGTCGCAGATGGACCTCTTCGACCCCAAGCCGCAGCTCGAAGCGATGCGCGGTAAGGATCTCCCGGAATCGATCCGCAAGGGCCAGCGCCTGACCACGATGACGTCGGGCCAGAAGAACTTCCCCGTCGCTCCGTCGATCTTCAAGTTCAAGCAGCACGGTCAGTCGGGCAACTGGTTCAGCGAACTGATCCCGCACATCGCGTCGAAGTCCGACGAGTGGTGCGTGGTCCGCGCGATGCACACGGAAGCCATCAACCACGATCCGGCGATCACGTTCATGCAGACCGGCTCCCAGCTCGCCGGCCGTCCGAGCATCGGCGCCTGGTCCGCCTACGGCCTGGGCAGCGAGAACGCCGATCTGCCGGCCTACGTGGTGATGACGTCCTTCGGCAGCGGCCGTCCCGATGACCAGCCGCTCTATGACCGGCTCTGGGGCGCAGGCTTCCTGCCCTCCAAGCTCCAAGGGGTGAAGCTTCGCAACAAGGGCGAGCGCGTGCTCTACCTGAAGGACCCCGAGGGCATCCCGCGCGAAGTGCGCCGCGAACAGCTCGACGAGCTCGCCGCGCTCAACAACCAGCGTCACGGCGTGCTGGGCGACCCCGAGATCCAGACGCGCATCTCCCAATATGAGATGGCCTTCCGCATGCAGACGAGCGTGCCCGACCTGCTCGACCTCTCCAAGGAACCGCAGCACGTGCTCGACCTCTACGGCCCCGACGTGAAGCGCCCGGGCTCCTACGCCTCGAACTGCCTCCTGGCCCGTCGCCTCTGCGAACGCGATGTCCGCTTCATCCAGCTCTTCCACATGGGCTGGGACCACCATGGCGGCCTCCCGAAAGCCATCAAAGGACAGTGCAACGACACGGACCAGGCCACGGCCGGCCTGCTCACCGACCTCAAGCAGCGCGGACTCCTCGACGACACGCTGATCGTCTGGGGCGGCGAATTCGGCCGCACGACCTACTCCCAGGGCTCGCTCACGGAGACGAACTACGGTCGCGACCACCATCCTCGCTGCTTCACCGTCCTCATGGCCGGCGCCGGCGTCAACAAGGGCACGACCTACGGCGAGACCGACGACTTCAGCTACAACATCGTGAAGGAAGGCGTCCACGTGCACGACCTCAACGCGACGATCCTGCACCTGATGGGCGTCGAGCACACCCGCCTGACGTACCGCTACCAGGGCCGCGACTTCCGCCTCACCGACATCCACGGCGAAGTGGTCAAGAAGCTGCTGGCCTGAACCAAACTCAGGTTCCCGTCGCCTTACGCACGGCGACGGCCTCGATCTCGATCTTCATGCGCCGATCCATCAGGCGCGCCGAGATCATGGTCGCGGCTGGCCGGATCTGGCCGAATTTCTCACGCAATGCGGGCCAGCAAGATTCGAAATCAACGGGTTCAGGAAGGATGTAAGTCACCTTGACGATATCGGCGAGGGTGAAACCGGCGGATGTAAGAGCGGTTTCGATATTATCCAAGGCCTGACGTGCCTGAGCCTCCGTAGAATCGGAGATCGTCATGGTAGCATAGTCAAAGCCGGTCGTACCGGAGACGAAAGCCATGTCACCGCAGACCACCGCTCGGCTGTAGGCGATCTGCTGCTCGAACTCCGAACCGCTGGAAACATTCCTTCTATCCATGAAGTACGCCTAGTCAGGAAGCATGAGGCAGGCAAACGATTATAGCGGGACGCGCAGGATGCCTAACAAAGACGTCGCGCCTACGCGCCCTCCGGCCTCGTGTCCTCCGGCCCTCGAGTCCTCGCTCACTTCCCCATCTGCTCCCGATAAAGGACCTTGAAGGGATTCTCGGCCGGGCCGGCGACGTTCTCGTTCACCATGAGCGGACGACATTCCTTCCACCAGGCATCATGCTTGGCGATGAGATCGGCGACGACTTCCGGATGCTGGGCGGCGACATCGGTAGTCTCACCATAATCGACGGAGAGATCGAAGAGCTGCCAATTCGGCTTCGCGACGGCCGGAGCGCCTTCGGGGGCGGCCTTCTTGGCGGCCTTGCCTTTGCCCTTGGCGGCGTTTGCGGCGTTGGCTGCGGAGACGAGATGCCAGCGGGCGGTGCGGACGCTGGTCTGGGCGTATTTGCCGACCTCGGGGTCCACGCCCTTCGCCATATTGCCCCAGCGGCCTACATGCGTGAAGAGCGTCCTGTCGGGCCAGGCCACGTTCTGACCTTCTTTGGCCGTCATCAGCGGCAGGAGGCTTCGGCCTTCCATCTGCGACTGCATGGTCGCGGAGGCCGGCGTGCCGGTGAGCTCCAGGATGGTCGGCGCGAAGTCGATATGCGCCGCGAGGGCCTTGACATCCATAGGCTGGAAGCGTCCGGGGAGACGCCAGAAGGAAATGGCCCGGATGCCGCCCATGTAGGGCGAGCCCTTGGCCGCGCGCATGCCGGCGTTGAAGACCTTCACGCCGGCGGTGCCACCGTTGTCGTTCATGAAGACGACCAAGGTGTCCTTCGCGACCCCAAGGGCCTCGAGCTTCGCCAGGATCTTGCCGACGTTCTGGTCGATGTTGTGGAGCATGCCGAAGAAGTTCTCGGTGTCCTTGCCAAGTCCCTTGCCTTCGTAAAGGGCCGCATCCTCGGGGCGGGCGTTATAAGGTCCGTGCGGCGCATTGGTCGCGATGTAGGCGTAGAACGGACGCTTGGCGGCGACCTCGCCTTCGATCCACTTCGTCGCCTGACCGAAGAACTCGTCGGTGCAGTAGCCGGAAGTCTTCACGAACTTGCCGTTATGCAGGATCGTCGGGCCGTAATAGGAATTCCCCGGGACGTCGCCGCAGCTGCCGGGGTAGCTCTGACCGATGCCGCCGGCTCCATGGATGAACACTTCGTCGAAGCCGCGCTTGTTCGGCTGATACTCGGCTTCGTCGCCGAGGTGCCACTTCCCGAAGATGCCCGTCCGATAGCCGGCCTTCTGCAACTGCTCGACGAGCGTCGCGGCGCCGAGGGCCATCCGCTCTCGCTCCAGGATGGTGTGCGTGACGCCGTTCTTGAACTCATGCCGTCCGGTCAGCAGCGCGCTGCGCGTAGGAGAGCAAGTCGGCGAGACCTGGAAGTCGGTAAAACGGACGCTCTCCCCGCGGAGCTTGTCGAGGTTCGGAGTCCTGAGGATCGGGTTACCGTGGGCGCCGAGGTCACCGTAGCCTTGGTCGTCCGTGAGAATGAAGAGGATGTTAGGTCGGTCGGCGGCGGAGAGCACGACCGCCAAGAAGGCGAACAAGGGCGCGGAGAGACGCATGATGGGGTGATGACCACCTTGGCGACCCGCAGGTTCCCCGCAACCCGCCAGATGCTCGACAGGACCGAAGTTCCCGCCTCAATACACCCCATGCGGCGGCCGGCCCTCCTTACCCTCCTCTTGTCTGTCTTGGCGCCGACCTTGGCCCAAGCCGACGGCTCAGACCTCTACCGTATCCAGTGCTCGGCCTGCCACGGGCCCGAAGGTAAAGGGATTCCCGGCGTCTTCCCGCCGCTGGCCGGGGCAGACTTCCTACGCACCCACCGCGAACAAGCCCTCCGCGCGCCCATGGAGGGTCTCCAAGGACCGCTCACGGTCAACGGGCAGTCCTACCTCGGCCAGATGCCGGCGGTCGCCTTGAAGGACCCGCAGATGGTCGAACTCTTCAACTTCATCTTCACGGCTTGGGGCAACGCCCTGCCTAAGACGAATCTGACGGAGATCGCGGAGGTCCGCAGTCGCTCCCGCTACCCGACTTTCGACTCATTGGTCGAATCGATGTGCCCGACGACGCTGCCGTCCGCTCCGGAGGGATGGAAGCTGCGCGTCGCCCTGCCCCTGAAGTTCAACCCGACCCGCGTCATCGCCCACCCGAATCAGCGCGACATCCTGATGCTCGCCGCGAATGGTGACGTCTGGCGCTGGGATCAATCCGCACCTGAACCGGCCCGCCTCTTCGCCGGAGCCGATTACCTCGACGCGACGCTCGGAGGCCCTGCCTGCCTCGGACTCGGCGTCGATCGCCGCGGCCGTCTTTACGTGGTCTCGAACCAATGCAACAAGCAGAAGCAACCCGTCACGAACGAGGTCACGATCTTCCGCGCGTTAACGGATGCCTCCGGCCGATGGAACAAGCTCACGCCCTGGCTTCGGACCGCTTATCCTTTCGGTGTCGGTCCCTATAACCACGGGGCGTCGCATATCGAACAGGGTCCGGACGGGTTCCTCTACGTGAGCAATGGCGCCCGGACCGACGGCAATGAAGCCGGGCAGTCCGACCTTTACTACAAGGGCGGCGAAGTGCCGCTCACGGCTGCACTCTGGCGCATCGACCCGGAAGCCACCGAACCCAAGATCGGAGTCTTCGCGCGAGGCCTGCGTAACACTTATCACTTCACCTGGGATCAGGCCGGACGTCTGCTCGGCGTCGAGAATGGCCCCGATGCCGACGCGCCCGAAGAACTGAACGTGCTGTCAGCCGGCGGTCATTATGGCTTCCCCTTCCAGTTCTCCGACTGGTCACGCAAGCCCTACCCGCATACGCCCGACGCCCCGACGGGGCTCACCATCACCCGTCCGATCCGCAACCTCGGACCCGATGCCCTCGGCCCTGACGGCGCGACCGCGACCTTCACGCCGCACTCCTCGCCGTCGGCGATCGTGGAACTCGGCGCGGACTGGCCGGCCCCGCTCGGCGGCCAGCTCCTCGTCGCCCGCTTCGGCAACCTGATCTCCCAGTCCGGGGGCTACGACTTGCTTCGCCTCAAGGTCGACTTCGAACGACGGACGACCGAGACCCACGCCGTGCTCCAACCGCTGGGCCGCCCGATCTCTGTCGTCAAACTGCCGGGCCATCGTCTGTTGATCGCCGAATACACGCGTGGCACGACCTTGGGCGCCGGCCTCAGCACCCCGGGCCGCCTGCTCATCCTCGAGCCGAAATAAGCTCAGGCGAGCCTGGTGAGCTTGAACGAACGATAACTCATCTCGCCGCTCACGGCGTCACGATGCAGGCGCGATCCTTTCACGCCCGCGAAATCGAGCGCGAGCTTATGCAGGAAACGCGGCAGGGCCTGCTTCACCATGGCCTCATACCGAGGGGTGTTGAGTTCCATGCCCCGCACGACCTCAGGATTGATCAGGCGCATCTCGTCCAGACGCAGGCGGGGATGCTTCGCCAAGGCGGCTACCCACTCATCTACGCCACTCTGATAACGCAGGTCGGCATGACCGAACCTTCCGCCCGGCTTGAGCACGCGCGCGACTTCGTCGAGGAAACCCGGAAAGTCCGGATAACAATGCGACGCCTCGACGTTGAGGACGACGTCGAAGCTGCCATCAGGGAACGGCAGTTGCTGCGCATCGCCGACCTGGAAACGCAGGCCTTCGACCTGATGCCGCGTCTGGCAATGACGGATGCCCTCGGGATTGAGATCCAACCCGACGTATTCGGCGGGCCGATAAGTCCGGGCGAAGTAGGATGCACCGCCGCCATGTCCGCAGCTGACCTCGAGGACGCGTAAGCCGGTCAAGGCGATATCTCCGCGGACGTGCTCATAGAGCTGGATATTGGGGCGGTTCGATTCGTCAGAGGCGGACAACGGCAGAGCCGCGGCGTCCTCTGCCTCGAAGGCGTAATTCAAGAAATCGATGCCTTGGGCGCGGACACGTCGGGTGAAGAACGGATACCACCAGGCCCAAAGCTTCTGACGGAGCTTAGGGCGGACGAGGATCTCCTCGATGAGCCCCATCAGGACCAGACTCCTTGTTCGACCAAGGCCTTCGTCGCCGCCGCCGACCAACCGCGGTTCGCCACGGGGTTAGCCGGACTTGGATGCGGGACCTTCGCATACTTCACGAGCAAACCGTCCAAAGCCTCGCGCGCTCGTGTCTCGGCGTAGCCGCCCACGCCGACGACGGTGCTGACACCGAGTGCCTCGACGATGACCCGCAAGAGCTTGTCACATTCCTTGTTCACCGGCGCCATGATCTCGTTCGGGAGTTCCTCGGGGATGACGTTACGACCTTGCTTGGTGTTCTCGAGGAACAGGAGCGGACAATAGTTATGGACGAGGTGCTCGGCGAAGAAGGCCTCGGCCGTCCCGAAACGTTCCTGGCAGAGCCCCCACAGGCGGCGACCACTGACCTCCGAACGATGACAGGCGAAGCCGGTCACCTTCTTGCCCGGGTGCTCCTTCTCCGGACGTCCGACCGGCATCTCCAGCCCCATCCAGTCCCGGACGGCGGCGATCTCCCCGAACGGCACGCCGGTCTGGGCCATCCCGAAAGGACCCGGATTCATGCCCAAGAAGAGCACCTTCTTCGGCCCAGAAGCCGCATAGCGTCGCAGATAGGCCTCATGCGAAGCCCAGGCGTAGTCCAGCGGCTGGTAGACGAAGTCCGCCGGCGCGGGAAAGGAGCGGCCGGCCAAAGCCTTCCGTAACGCGATCGTCGCTCGGATGACGGGTTCGGCGGACATGGCTTCAGACAAACCGCCGACGTCGCCGAGGCGAGCCGGAAGGCTCCTTCCGGGGTGAGATTTCCCCTTGCGCTTCCCCCCGCAGGATAAAAAGTCCACCTCCCTACCGACGTGAGCAAACCGCAGCCCTGGACGACCAAAGACGCCGAAGAATACTACGGCTTCAAACGATGGGGAGGTAACAACTTCTCCGTGGACCCTCAGGGTCACCTCTGCGTGCACCCGAAAGGCGACCACCGGAAGATCCGCATCACGGACATCGTCAAGGAGGTCGAAGCCTCCGGCCTGAAGCCCCCGCTGACCATCCGCGTCCAGGACCTGCTCCGTAACCGCGTGACGCAGATCAACGAGGCCTTCCGCAGCGCCATCAAGGAAGAGGACTACGACGGTCGTTACCGCGGCGTCTTCCCGATCAAGGTCAACCAGCTCCGCGAAGTCGTCGAGGAGATCCTCGACGCCGGCGAAGAATACGATTTCGGCCTCGAAGCCGGCTCGAAGCCCGAGCTGATCATCGCCCTCGCCCTCCTCGAGAACCGCAAGGCCCTCCTGATCTGCAACGGTTACAAGGACGAGGAATACATCGAGCTCGCCCTGATGGGTCGCCGCCTCGGCAAGCAGACCATCATCGTCGTCGAACAGCTCTCCGAGATCGACGCCATCATCCGGATCGCCCGCCGCATGGGCGTGCAGCCGCACATCGGCCTCCGCGTCAAGCTCACGACCGCCGGCGAAGGCAAGTGGGCTGACAGCACCGGCGAGAACGCCAAGTTCGGCCTCACGGCCTCCGAGATCGTCGAGGTCGCCCAGCGCCTCGCCAAGGCGAAGATGAAGGACTCCCTTCGCCTCGTCCACTTCCACATCGGCTCCCAGGTGCCGAACATCGGTACGATCAAGAAGGCCGTGGTCGAAGCCACCCGCTTCTACTGCGAACTGAAGCGCATGGGCTTCCCGATGGGACTCCTCGACGTCGGCGGCGGCCTGGGCATCGACTACGACGGCAGCCGCTCGGCCTACGAATCTTCCATGAACTACAGCATGGAAGTCTACGCCCGCGACGTCGTGGCCAACGTCAAACAGATCTGCGAAGAGAGCAAGGTGGAGGTCCCCGACATCGTCTCGGAGTCCGGCCGCGCCCTCGTCGCCCCGCACTCGATCCTGATCTTCGAAGCCGTCGACCGCATCACCCGCGACGAAGGCAAGGTCGAAGCCCCCAAGGGCAAGACCCACCAGCTCATCCGCGAACTCGACGCCATCCGGAAGAACAAGCGTAAGTTCGACCCGCTGGAGCGCTACCACGACGCCAAGGAAAAGCGCGAGGAGGCCCACGCCCGCTTCAGCCTCGGCAACCTGCGCCTCGAGGAACGTGCCGCGGCCGACCGCCTGTTCTGGGACATCTGCCGTCAGATCCGCGAAGACCTCAAGGATGGCTCCGACATCCCGGACGAACTCGCCCGCCTGGACTCGATGCTGGCCGAGCAATACGTCTGCAACTTCTCGGTCTTCCAGTCCCTGCTCGACCACTGGGCCCTCGACCAGCTCTTCCCGATCGCGCCGATCCACCGCCTCAACGAACGCCCGACCGTCCAGGCGACGCTCGTCGACATCACCTGCGACTCCGACGGCAAGGTCGACGACTTCATCGACCTGGAAGACGTCCGCAAGACCCTCGCCCTCCATCCGTTCAAGGAAGGCCAGCCCTACTATGTCGGCGCCTTCATGGTCGGCGCCTACCAGGACATCATGGGCGACCTGCATAACCTGTTCGGCCGCGTGAACGAAGCCCACGTCTTCCTCGAAGACGACGAGGCCGACGGTTTCTACATCGAAGAAAGCATCCCGGGCTACTCGGTCGAACGCATCCTCGGCATGATCCAGTATAACGCCGAAGATCTCTGCCGCATGCTCAAGCGCCAGGTGGACCGCGCCACGAAGGCCGACTCCGTCCGTCCCCGCGAAGGCGTGGCGATGGTCGACCTCTACGAACGCCTCATCCGCGGCCGCACCTACCTGATCCCCCACCGGGAAGAAGCGAAGGCGAAGAAAGCCCCAAAGAAGAAGTAAGCGCGTCGTTGCCGCGCAGGGCAAAAACTAGGGCTAGGATCTTAATGATGCCTAGCCCTCTTTTTTATACACTACCCCTACCCTTGCCCCTACCCCTCTTGGCCCTCAGGCCAAGATGAGCTTCAACCTCTTGAGCTCGTCCAAAGTCAGCGGAGGAGCCTCGCGCAGGTTCTCATAGGAATCGACGTGCGCCAGCCAAGCCCAGTGATCGCCGCAGTCCATGCGCTCCATGAAACGGAGACGCAGGGTCGCGATGGCTCCCTTGAGATGGAAGAGGCCTTCGCCGACGTGTTCGATCTGGTCGCCCAGCTGGGTGATCTTGTCGGTGGAGTGGCCGGACTTCTTGCCGAGCAGTTTGACGTGATTGGCCTGGTCCTTGGCCATGTAGTTGAGGAGGCCGATCGGATTGGCCTCCAGGTTCGCCAAGGTCTTGGTATCCTTATACACGCCGATGATGAAACGTTTCGGCTTCATCGCGATCGGCGTGACGTAACTGCAGATGTTCAGGTTACCCTTACCATCAGCCGTCGTCGCGAGACTGTAGATCGGACCGTCGACTCGGTTCCAAGGTTTGACGCGGATGCCAGGCATGAGGGTTATGATTAAGAACGTGAGTTGAGTGATTAGTTCCTTGTTTTTTCCTATCGCGTCAACCACCGCTCTGCTAAATAGAATCCATGTCGTGCCGCACAGGGACAGAATCATAGCCTATCCTCCATGAATACCATCGTCTCACTTCATGGCTTTACGGGAGAAAGCTCCGATTTTGAGCCGCTTCGCGAGTTTCTACCCTCGCACGCTCGTCTTAATGCCCCGGACCTGCCCGGACACGGCACTCGGCGTCACCTGAGAGACCTCCGCGACTATTCCATCGAATCGCACCTCGCGCTGATCTCCGAAGCGGCCACGACCCCGCAGATCACGCTCCTCGGTTATTCGCTCGGTGGCCGGCTTGCGCTGCACTGGGCTCTCGCGCATCCGGAACGGATCGCCCGCCTGATCCTGATCGGCGCCAGCCCGGGCTTGGCGACTTCCGCCGAACGCGAGGAACGACGTCTCGGCGATGCGACGCTCGCCGACTTCATCCGCACGCGCGGTCTGGAGGCGTTCTTCAAGTATTGGCACAACCAGACTTTCTTCCAGCCGCTGCTCCGCCTGCCGAAGGAACGACTGAGCCCGATCCTTGAACGTCGCCACCGCAACGACCCCGAAGGTCTGGCGCTCAGCCTCGACAACGTCGGCACGGGCACCCTGCCCTCCCTGTGGCCTCGCCTCAAGGAACTCCGCTGCCCGGTCGACCTGGTGACGGGCGAGCATGACGAGAAATTCACCCGCCTCGCCCGCGAGATGGGCGTGCACCTGCCGAAGGCCCGCCTCAGCGTGATCGAAGGCGCCGGCCACGCCGTCCACCTCGAAAGGCCGGGCGACGTGGCGATGCTCCTCGGCTGAGGCTCAGCTGAAGACGCCGATCTGCGGCTTGGCGCGATTGCCGATTTCCATCGGACGACCCGCCGGCGTCATGATCTCGGTCTGCACCGGCAGGCCGGCCGCATGCGCGATCGTCGCATGCAGGCTGCCCGGGGAGACGCCTTCCGTCGCCGGGGCGTAGCCTTTCGCGTCGCTGGCTCCGTGGACATAGCCGCGACGGACGCCGCCGCCCGCGAGGACGGTGGAGAAGACGAGCGGATGGTGGCCACGGCCGCCGCCTTCGAAGGTCGGCTTGCGGCCGAATTCGGTGGCGACCACGACGAGCGTGGATTCAAGGAGGCCCTTGGCTTCAAGGTCCTGGATGAGTGTGGCGAACACGCGGTCGAAATCGCCGCCGACGTCCTCCATGCGATCATCCAAGGAGGCGTGCATGTCCCACCCGCCGTGGGCGACTTCGACGAAGCGGACGCCGTTCTCGACCAGGCGGCGGGCCAGCAGGCAGCCTTGGCCGAACTTGCTTTTGCCGTAACGCGCCCGGGTGGCGGCCGGCTCGGCCGCGAGGTCGAAGGCCTTGAGGTCCGTGCTCTTCATGAGCTGGAAGGTGGTCTCGTAGAACTCGTTGTAAGCCTTGACGTTCTCGTCCGCGGCCTTGCCGCCGAAACCGGCGTCGAGCTGCGCCAGCAAGGCGGCGCGCTTGCCCACGACGGCCTCGCCGACGGGGCTCTTGGTATCCAGCAGGCCGTCATCAGGATTGAGGATCGGCAGCGGCGAATAGGCCGCCGGGAACCAGCCGTTGCCATGATTGGACGAACGATTGACGGCCACGGAGGAAGGCAGGGTCTTATGGCTGGCACCCAGGAAGTGCTGCGCCCAGGCGCCGAGCGTCGGATGCTGCACGGTGCCGCGCTGCTCGAAGCCGGTACGCATGAGGTAGGCCGCCGAGGCGTGTACGCCGACCTTGGCGGTCATGGATCGGATGACGGTGATCTTGTCGCTGACCTTGGCGGTCTCAGGCAGATAGGAGGTCAGCTGCATGTCACCCTTGGCGGAGACGATGTCGCCGGGGCCTTTGCCCGGTCCGGTCTTGGGATCGAAGGTGTCGATATGGGACATGCCGCCGTTGAGCTGCAGGAAGATCACGTGCTTGGCTTTGCCGAAGCCCGCGAGGCCGGCGTTCGGTGCCTTGACGGCGCTCTTCTGCTCAGCGGCCGAAGCCAGCCGCGCGAAGGCGGGCAGGACGCTCAGGCCGAAGGCGAACTTCGCGCACTTCTCCAGGAAGCGACGACGGTCCTCAGGATTGCGGAGCAGATCGGCGGAGATGGGGAGGTTCATCGGATGAAGAGGAATTCGCGGGTGTTAGCCAGGACCCAGGCAAGGTCGGTGACGGCGAGTCCGTCGGCGAGCGAGCGGGTCGCGGCGGTGAGCTCGGTCGGCGTCGGCCGACGGGCGAGGAAGGAGAGGTAGAGCGAGCGTACCTGCGCTTCGGGCGTCTTGGCCGCTTCGGCCGCCATGACGGCTTCGGCGCGCGTGTCCGAGACGAGTCGACCGACCGAGCCGTTCATCATCTGCAGCACCTGCGGGACGCTGCCGTCATTGGTCGCCGAATCGGCGAGCAGGCGGTCGCCCTGTCCCCAGAGACGCAGGAAGTGGGTCTCGGCCGAAGGCTGCGGCAGCTCGCTGGCCCGGGCCAGCAGAAGCGAGAAGCGGGTGACGGGCTTGTCCCCTTCGTAACCGTTAGCCAAGCCCATGGTCGAACCGCCGGAGGCTTTCTTGCCAGCGGCCTTACCCGAACCGGCGAAGGCCTTCTTGGTCCGGTCGATCGCGTTCCGGACTTCCGCCATGGTCACCTTGCCCGGAGGCAGGGCCATGACTTTGATGTCATCGCCGCGGCGCAGGAGCACGTTGTCGGCATAGGTACCGACCGCGGTCACGACGAGGCTGTCCCAAGCCTGTTCGGCGGTCAGACGACGGACGATCGGGCCGTTGAAGAGATACTTGGCCTTGCCGAGGTCCGGCGTCGGGCTGGCGGCGGCCTGGTAGGTCTTGGAGTTATAGATGACGCGCTGGACTTCGCGGAGGTCGAACTTGGCGGCCTTCATGACGAAGGTGAGGTGCGCGAGGAGTTCCGGACTGCTGGCCTGCGTGAGGTCATCGATGTCATTGACGGGCTCGATCACGCCGAGGCCGAAGGCCTTCTTCCAGATACGATTGGCGATGTTCGTGGCGAAGCGCGGATTCTGGGGACTGGTCAGCCAGCGGGCGAACTCGTCGCGGAGCTGGGCCGGATCCTTGGTGCTGACGTTATAAGCCGGCAGGGCCTTGTCCGCTTTAGCCCAGGCGATCAGCGAAGGGGCGACCGCATCACCCGGCTTACCGTCCTTGTATTTGTAGTCCTTGGGCAAAGTCAGCGACTGCTTGGCGCCGTCCGACAGGCGGAAGGCGTTCATTTCGGCGATCTTGCGGACGGCGGCCTTGTTGACGGCGCTGTCCGCCTTGGCGACGCGGCTGATCTCACGCAGGACGCCCTCGTCCTTGCCATCGGTCGCGCCGAAGAAGGCGGCCATCTGATAGAAGTCCTTCTGGGTCCAGTCCGCCAGGGGGTGATCGTGGCACTGGGCGCAGGCCATGTTCGTGCCGAGGAACGTGGTCATGAGGTTCGAGACGCCGTCGAGCGGCATCTCGGCGTCGAAGAGCATGAAACCGGTGGCGCCGTTGTCGCAGAGACGTCCGTCCGCGGTGACCATCTCATGGACCATCTTATCCCACGGGGTGTTCGCCGCGAGCCGCGCCTTGAGCCAGTCCTCGAAGGTGAACGCGGGGATGCCCTTGCCGAAGGTGTCCTTCACGCGCAGCAGGTCGGCCATCCAGTTGAACATCTGCATGGAGTAGCCCGGCGAGAAGACGAGTTCGTCGATGAGTTTGGCGCGCTTGTCGGGAGCCGTGCTGGCGAGGAACGCGTCGGCTTCCTTGGCGGTCGGAATCCGGCCGACGGCGTCGAGGTAGATCCGACGCAGGAACTCTTCGTCGGTGGCCGGCGCGTTATGGGTCTGCTGGTTCGCCGTCAGCACCGCGGTGACGAGCTTGTCGACGTCCGCCGCGGCCGAGGCGATGATTTCCCGGCTGAAGCTGTTCGTGCGGCTACGGTCGAGGCACTGCTTGGCGAAGACGACGTCTTCGGGCACGAGGATGTCCGTCTTGAAATGGAAGGTGCGTCCGTCGCGGGTCTGGATGGTGATGAACTCGCCGGAGAGTCCGCAGAACTGGGCGTCGACCTTGCGGCCTTCCTTGTCCGTCCAGGTATGCCAGATGGCGGCGCGCTCGGCGATGGCGGCGACCGGGCGGGTCGCGACCGGGGCGGCCTTGATCACGGCCTCGGCCTTCTTGGCCGTCTTCTTGTCCGCGGCGTCGGCCCAAGGAGCCCCGAGGAGCGAGACGACCAAGGCCAGACGAAGGAGAGAAGTCATGGAGGGGGTTCCTAGGATTGAACCCCAGGGCCTGAAGGGTGGTTTCATTTGTTCACCGAATAAAGGGTTATCCTCCTCAGTTGCCAAGGCCTCCCGCGCGGCCTAGAAACGCCCCTTCCGATGAACCCCCTCCCCTACCTGCGTCCCCCGGGGGCCAAGCTCCGACCCCGTCTCAAGGCCTGCCGGGTACTGGGCATCGACCTCGGCACGACCAATTCCACGGTAGCCGAGATCCGCTGGTCGCCGGAAGCCCCGGAGGTCATCACCCCGGCCACCTGCCTCGAGATCGCCCAGCCGACCCTCAGCGGCGACTTCACCTCGGTCCTGGTACCTTCCGTCGTCAGTCAGCTGGCCGACCGTCAACTGGTCGGCGAAGGAGCCCGCCGCTGCCTCTCCCGCTCCGTCGAGCTAGGACTCCGCCCTTTCGTGACCTACCTCGCCGAGGCGAAGAACGAGATGGGTATCGGCCGCACCTACCCGCAGGCCAAGGCCGGCTGCCGCAGCCCGGCCGAGGTCTCCGGACAGGTCCTCCGCTTCCTCCGCGACCAGACCCCCGAATCCGTCGCCCGCACGGTGGTCACGGTGCCGGCCTCCTTCCAGATTTCGCAACGCGAGGACACGCTGCTGGCCGCCGACCTGGCGGGCCTGCGCCTCGGCCATGGCGACCTGCTCGACGAACCGCTCGCGGCGTTCCTCGACTTCCTCGCCCGCCAAGGCCCCGCGATCCTCGACGGGGTGGCCGACGAGACGGAGACGATGATCGTCGATTTCGGCGGCGGCACCTGCGACGTGGCGATCTTCACGCTGCGCCGCCTGCCCGATGGCACGCTGAGCGTGAGCCCGCGCGCGGTGTCCCGCTACCACCGCCTCGGCGGCGCCGACATCGACCGCGCGATCGTCCATCAGGTGCTCATCCCCGAGCTGGCCCGCCAGAACCGCATCCCGCCCGAAGATTGGGAATACGAGGTCCGCAAGGAACAGCTCGAACCCCAGCTGCTGGCCACGGCCGAGCAACTGAAGGTCGGCCTCTGCGAACTGCTCTGCCATCGTCAGGCTCATGGCGCCGATCTCACCGTGATCCTCGCCGACACGGTCAAGACCTATCCCGGCGTGCAGACCGTGCGCCTCGCCGACGGTTCCCAGCTGAAGCTTTCGTCGCCCGCGCTCGACGGCCTCCGCTTCGCGGAACTGATGACGCCTTTCCTCGACGCCGAAAGCCTGCAGGCCGACGAAGACGAATATACGCTGAGCTGCTCGGTCTTCGCGCCGATCACCGACGCGCTCGAACGCGCGAAGCTACGCCCGTCCCAGATCGGCTTCCTGCTCGCGGTCGGCGGGAGCTCCCTCAACCCGCTGGTGATCCAAGCCCTCAAGGAGTCCTTCGGGGAATTCCTGGTCCATCGCTTCGATTCGGCCCTCGACATGCAGGTGGCCGTCGCCCGCGGCGCGGCCTACCACGCGCTGCTGCTCCATCTCTACGGACGGAGCCTCCTCACGCCGGTCTCCAGCGATTCGCTCAGCCTGCAGACCGACCGAGGCTTGCATGAGATCGTCCCTCGCGGACAGCCGTTGCCTTTCGCCGGGGACTTCCGCCCTTCCGGCACCCATCGTATCGTGGCCCCAGGCGGCCCGATCCGCATCACTTTCTGGGCCGGCGCAGGCGTCGAAGCCCGTCCGGTCTTCACGGGGGTCACCCAACCCGTCGAAGCCGGCATGCCGCTGACGTTGTCGTTCGACCTCGACGCGAACCAACACTTCACGTTCGGCGTGACGCCTGCCGAAGGCGGCGAGACGTTCGCCGGCAAGATCGAGTCCCCGCTCCATAACGTCGTCAACCCCGGCAAAGACCGGGAGATGATCCTGCGCATCGAGCGTGCCGTCCGTGCCGGCGAATACCCGCCGGAGACCGTCCCGGCCCGCATGCTGGAACTGGCTTTGCTGCACAGCAAGGTGGGCATGCACGACAAGTCCGCGGCGCTGCTGAAGCGTCTGATCCGTCAGCAGCCGGAATACCGCCAGAGCGCCTTGGTCCATCTGGCCAATGTCTACGGCCGCAAAGGCGACGCCTTCCGCCAGGAGAAATGCTTCCTCGACGCGGTCCTGGCCGGCAGCTCGATGGCCCTGCTCAACCTCGCGAATCTCTACTCGCGCAAGGGACGCTGGGAAGAGGCCGAAGAGATGTGCCGTCGCTTCGAAGCCGAAGAACCCAGCGCGATCGGCATGGTGCTCCTCGCCCGCTGCCTCCGCGCGCAGGGACGTAACGACGAAGCCACCGAGGCGCTCTTCGACGCTTTCAATCGGTTCGGCTCCGACCTGACCTCTTTCGACGAGACGACTTTCTCCTGGTATCAGGCCGCGGCGACGATGTCCGCCGATCCGGTCCACCGTCGGC
>JBJOMV010000021.1:0-25350 GCA_046052185.1 Verrucomicrobiota bacterium
GCACTGCAAGAAGCCCGTCGCGGGCTTCATCGCCGGCGCCACCGCTCCGGCCGGACGTCGCATGGGCCACGCCGGCGCCGTCATCGGCGGAGCCGAAGACACCGCCGCCGCGAAGATCAAGATCTTCCAGGAGTGCGGCATCTCCGTCGCGGCGACCCCGTCCGACATGGCCGACGCCCTCCTCCGCATCTGGAAGGGCTGACCTAATCATCGTCGTTCCGTCACCAAAGGGCCACGATTTGTGGCCCTTTTTTGTTTTACCTGCATCAATAATACCCATTGAGTTCCACCATACACCTATGACCGACACTCCTCCTCCCGTCGCCTCCGCCCCGAAGAGCCGCACCGCCTACGTCCTTCTCGCCGTCTTCCTCGGCGCCTACGGCGTCCATAACTTCTACGCCGGCGACAAAAAGGCTGGCCTCATCAAACTCCTCGTATCCCTCCTGACCTGCTTCATCGGCGCGCTCCCCATGTGGATCTGGGCCATCGTAGATGCCGTCAACGTCAAGCAGGACGCCCAGGGCGTGCAGTTCAACTAAACCAACCTGCATCCGCTAAAAGGCCGCCCACTGGGCGGCCTTTTTATTGGTCAGGGGGTTAGTGTGCCCGGTTTTGGCTTTCACCCCTGCCTAGCCCCGGCTACACGTACCCCATGTGGTATTACGAACAGAACGGCAATCGCATCGGCCCGGTCGACGAGGCCACCATGCGCGGCCTCATCGCCGCGCGAACCATCTCCATCGACACGCTGGTCTGGACCAACGGCATGGCCAATTGGACCCCGCTCCAGCAGACCCAGCTCGCGGCCGGCCTGCCCGTCCCGCCGCCGATGCCGTACGCCGCTCCGGCCAGCCCCCAGCACCAAGGCACCACCGTCAACCATCACCCCGACGCCAAGGACCGCGTCGCCTATGTGCTACTCGCCGTCCTGCTCGGCATCGGCATCCATAACTTCTACGCCGGCTACACGACCCGCGGCATCATCCAGCTGCTCGTCTCGATCCTCAGCTGCGGTATCCTCTGGTTCTTCATGTGGATCTGGGCGATCATCGAAGCCTGCACGGTCACGCAGGACGCCAACGGCGTCCGCTTCAAGTAAGCCGCGCTGAACCGCCCATCAAAAAGGCCGCCCATCGGGCGGCCTTTTGCTTTGGCTGAGTCGTCGGCTTACTTACCGGCGACGTAAGCGAGGCCGGCAGCGGTCTTAGCCACGGGCTCAGCGCCTTCGAGCAGGTCGGCGATGGGGTCCCACTTGCCGTTGATGAGGCCGTCGCGGGCGGAGGCGGCGATGCTGGCCTTCCAGGTCTTGGCGCCGGCGGAGACGGTCAGCTTCTCGACGTCGACGGTGACTTCGGCATCGGGGTTGGCGCGGACGAAGGCGTCGCACTCGGCGAGGTCTTCCTTGGAGAGGGTCACGCAAGGCACGCCGAGGGTCGTGGAGTTGCCGAAGAAGATCTCAGCGAAGCTGCCGCCGACGAGGGCGGTGAAGCCGAAGCGCCAGATGGACTGCGGGGCGTGCTCACGGGAGCTTCCGCAGCCGAAGTTGAAGCCGACGACCATGACGCCCTTCTTGGCGGCGGCGATGCGGGCGGCCTGGGCCGAGTTCATCGGGTGCGGGCGCTCCTTGCCGTCGGGACCGGTGCGCTCATCGCGAAAGGCGTGCTCGCCGAGACCGTCGAAGGTCACGCAGCGGAGGAAGCGCGCGGGGATGATGCGGTCGGTGTCGATGTCGTCGCCGGGGACGGCGAGGGCGAGGGCTTTGACCTGGGTGATTTTGGCGAGGGACATGGCGGATTGAAAGCGGTTAGGCGGCGACCGGACGGCGGATGACGCAGACGGGCATCGCGAGAGAGGAAGCCAAGGAGGCGAGACGGTCTTCGGCGACGGAGGCGGCGACGGTCTCGTCGGCCAGCAGCAGCGCGTGGCCTTCGACGACCCAAGGCAGGGTCACGGTACACACGGGCTTGCCGTCGTAGTGGGCGTCGACGCTCACGTTGCGTCGGCAGACGAGTCCTTCGGCCGAGCAGGCCGCGGCGACGTCATCGCCCTGGGCGATGCGCGCGAGCACGCGGTCGACTGGTGCGGAGACGGACATCAGACCTTGAAGACTTCGCGGGCGTCGGCGACCTGGCCGGTGATGGCCGCGGCGACGACCATGATCGGGCTCATGAGGATGGTCCGGCCCGTCTGGGAGCCTTGGCGGCCCTTGAAGTTACGATTGGAGGAACTGGCGCAGAGCTGGTCACCGACGAGCTTGTCGGGATTCATCGCGAGGCACATCGAGCAACCCGCGCCACGCCATTCGAAGCCGGCTTCGGTGAAGACTTTGTCCAGGCCCTCGTGGACGGCCTGGATCGCGGTGAGCTGGGAACCGGGCACGACGATGGCCTTCACGCCGGCACGGACCTTGTGGCCCTTGAGGTACTTGGCGGCCTCGCGCAGGTCGGAGATACGTCCGTTGGTGCAGGAGCCGAGGAAGCAGACGTCGACCTTGGTGCCCTTGATCGGGGTGTTCGGCGCCAGCTTCATGTGGGCGTAGGCGTCTTCGGCGGTCTGGCGGTCGGCCGCGTTGAGGGTCTCCAGCGCCGGCATCTTCTCGTCGATGAACACGGCCTGACCCGGGGTGATGCCCCAGGTGACGGTCGGACGGATATCTTCGGCCTTGAAGACCTTGACGTCGTCATACTGGCAACCGGGGTCGGAGGCGAAGGACTTCCAGCGGGCCACCGCGGCGTCCCAGTCGGCGCCTTTCGGGGCGTAGGGCTTGCCCTTGATGTAGTCGAAGGTCTTCTGGTCCGGATTGACGTAGCCGCAGCGGGCGCCGCCTTCGATCGCCATGTTGCAGACGGTCATGCGCTCCTCGAGGGAGAAGTTGTCGAAGGTCGTGCCGGCGTATTCGTAGGCGTAGCCGATGCCGCCGTTGACGCCGAGCACGCGGATGATGTGCAGGATGACGTCCTTGGCGTAGACGCCGGGGGCGAGCTTGCCGTTCACCTCGATGCGACGGACCTTGAGGGGGCTGAGCGCGAGGGTCTGGGTCGCGAGGACGTCGCGGACCTGCGTGGTGCCGATGCCGAAGGCGATCGCGCCGAACGCGCCGTGGGTGGCGGTATGGGAGTCGCCGCAGGCGATCGTGGTGCCGGGCTGCGTGATGCCCTGTTCCGGCCCGACCATGTGGACGATGCCCTGGTTGCCGGTGTTGGTGTCGAAGAAGCGGATACCGTAGTCCTTGGTGTTCTTACGGAGGGCCTCGATCATCTCCTGGGCGATCGGGTCGGAGTAGGGTTCCTTGAGCTCGTTGGTCGGGACGATGTGGTCGACCGTGGCGAAGGTCCGCTGGGGATACTTCACCTTGAGACCGAGGTCCCGGAGCATGCCGAAGGCCTGGGGGCTCGTCACCTCGTGGATGAGGTGCGTGCCGATGAACAATTGGGTCTGCCCGTTAGGCAGCTTGCGCACCGTATGCGCTTCCCAAACTTTCTGGAACAGGGTCTTGGCCATCTGAGTAAAAGGTGAAGGGTCAACGTAGGACGGGACAGGGGCTGGTCAATCCCGCAGGCGAGCCGGGCGCAGGCATATTTACCGATAAATCCGTCGCCGCGCCGGGGCCGGCGCCGCCGTGTCTTGACCCCTGCGCCCCTCCCCTTCCATCCTCCGGCATGGCCCGCACCCTGACCCTCAGCTTCTCCTGCCCCGACACCAGCGGCATCGTGGCCGGGGTCTCGGCGTTCGTGGCCGGACATCAGGGCTGGATCACCGAGGCCAGCCAGCATACCGAGACCGAACTCGGACGCTTCTTCATGCGCGTGGAGATCCGGGCGGAGTCGCTCGACTTCCCGGCCGCGGAATTCGCCCAGCGCTTCGCCCCGGTGGCCGCGAAGTTCGGCATGGACTGGAAGGTCTCCGACTCCGCCCAGCCCCGGCGCGTGGTGCTCCTCTGTTCCAAGCAGGAGCATTGCCTCTACGACCTGCTGGCGCGCCACGTCGCCCAGGACTTCCCGTTCGTCGTCCCCTGCGTGATCTCCAACCACGAGAACCACCGCAAGGTCGTCGAAGCCCACGGCATCCCTTTCCACTACGTGCCCGTGACGCCGGAGACCAAGCAGGCGGCTTACCGCAGGATGGAGCAGCTCTTCCGCGAGGCCCAGGCCGACCTCATCGTCCTCGCGCGCTACATGCAGGTGCTCGACGAACCGATGTGCCGCGACTTCGCCGGCAAGATCATCAACATCCACCATTCGTTCCTGCCCTCCTTCGCCGGCGCCAAGCCTTATCACCAAGCGCATCGCCGCGGCGTGAAGCTCATCGGCGCGACCTGCCACTTCGTCACGCCGGACCTCGACGAAGGCCCCATCGTGGAACAGGACGTGATCCGCATCGACCACTCGGACACGCCTGAGGACATGGCTCATCTGGGTAAGGATATCGAGAAGGTCGTGCTCGCCCGCGGCCTGCGCGCCGTGGTCGAAGACCGCGTCCTGCTGGCCGGCAATAAGACCGTTATCTTCCGTTAAAAACCGCCTTTTCGGGAGGGTTTGGCGTTGGCGGGCGGAGGACGGAAAGCCAAGGTGAGGCCACCCCTCCCCATGCGTATGCTTTGCGCCTCCCTGTTCGCGGCCTCCGCCGCCTTCGCCGCCGTTTCTCCGGAAGAGATCACGCCGACGAAGAAGGTTCCCTTCGCCCAGCCCGCCGAAGCGGACCGCGCCGAACTGCACGCGGCCATCAGGACTTTCATGGCGAAGGAGCCGGGCACCTTCGAAGCCCACGCCGCCTCCCGCGACTTCCCCGGCGCCGTCGAAGGCAAGGAGCGCGTCGCCCGGACGGTCGGCTACGACTCCAACCTCGTCCACCGCTGGGACACCACCAACGGCGGCGCGCCGAACCTCTACACGAGCCCCGACGTCTGGCAGGAGACCGGCCTCTACGCCGCGCCCGGCGAAGTCGTCATCGTGAAGGTCGCCTCGATTCCCGAACATCGCACGGTGAAGGTGATCGTCGGCTGCCACCGCGACAGCCTGCTGAAGCTGCCGAAATGGAACCGCTTCCCGGTCATCGCGCGGACCTTCGAACTCAAGGTCGGCGAGAACAAGATCGCCAACGCCTTCGGCGGACAGCTCTTCATCCAAAGCGCGCACAAGGACTGGCGTAAGCCGATGAAGGCCTCGCCGTCCACGCCGCTGCAGTTCAGCAACGCCGTCGCGATGCCGACCTACGTGCTCGGCAAGGACACCCCGGAATCGTGGGCGAAAGCCAAGCAGCTGCCGGCCCCCTGGGTCACCCTCTCCGGCAAGCAGGTCATCCTGCACGTCCAGGCCTCCGCCGTGAAGGAACTCACCGATCCGAAGGCCCTGCTGGAATGGTGGGACAAGTCGATGGCCCTCGAAGACGACCTCATCGCCCTGCGCCGGCTCGCGCCGGAACGCGTGGTTCCTGATCGGCAGATCTCCGCCGGCTTCATGCACTCAGGCTATCCGTTCATGTGCTGGATCGACCCGTCGCAGAAAGACAGCGTCGACCTCCCCAAACTCATGAAGGAAGGCAACTGGGGCTTCTTCCACGAACTCGGCCACAACCATCAGTGCTCCGCCTGGACTTTCGACGGTCAGACGGAAGTCACCTGCAACCTCTTCTCCCTTTACGTCATGGAGAAACTCGTCGGCAAGCCGACGGGCCGAGGCCATCCCTCGATGGAGAAACTCGACGAGCTCCTGGCGAAGCGCTTCGCCGCCGAACCGAACAAGGGTCCGTTCGAACAGCTCGCGACCTTCGTCGTGCTGATCCGCGACCACGGCTGGGGCCCCCTCCGCGAGACGCTCCGTTCATACGCGACCGACGCCGCCCCCAAGGGCACCAGCAAGGAACAGCTGCAGAGCCTCTTCGCACTGCGCTACGGCAAGGCCGCCAAGGCCGACGTGAGCGAGTATTTCGAGAAGATGGGCTACCATGTCGACGGGACGGCGAAATCCGCCCTGAAGGGCTTCCCGGCCTTCAGGCCTGCCCTGCCCTCGGCGGCTAAGTGACGTCATGACAACGGTTCGCCGGGCGACGCCTTCTGCCTCGCCCTGCGGGCTTATTTAAACTTAATACGCCTCCGTCGGCCCTCGCCGCCGCCTTCCGACCATGTCCCTCATTTCCCGCCTTTCCGCCCGCCTCCAGAACCACCCTAAGCGCATCGTCTTCCCCGAAGGCTCTGACGCCCGCGTCATCCAGGCCGCCCGCCAGTTCGTGGTGAAGAAGCTCGGCGTGCCGATCCTCGTCGGCGACCGCCAGCGCATCAAGGTCAACGCCGCCCGCCTCAACATCAGCCTCGAAGGCATCCGCGTCGTCGAACCGGAACGCAGCGACGAGCTCAAAGGCTTCGCCGAGAAGCTCGAGTCGATCCAGCGCTACGGCAACACGAACCTCCAGGGCGACCCGGCCGAACTGGCGCTCAACCCGAACTACTTCGCCTGCCTGATGGTCGCCACCGGCGGCGCCGACGCCCTGATCTCGGGCGCGACGACGCACGCTTCCTCGGGCCTCCGCGCCATCCTGCAGGTGATGCCCCGCCAGGCCGGCGTCGAGACGGTCTCCTCGATGCAGATCCTCGAATCCGAGGAGGGCAAGTTCGGCATCGAAGGCGTCCTCTTCCTCGCCGACTGCGGCGTCATCCCGGAACCGACGGCCGAGCAGCTGGCCGACATCGCGGTGACCACCGCCGGCCTCGCCGGGCACCTCACCAACACGACGCCGAAGGTCGCGATGCTCGCCTACTCGACCCATGCTTCGAACCCTCGCCTGGCTTCGGTGAAGAAGGTGCAGGTCGCCACCGACCTCGCCCGCCGCAAGGCCCGCGAACTCGGCATCACCTGCGACATCGACGGCGAGATGCAGGCCGACGCCGCCATCAACCCTTTCGCCGCGCAGTCGAAGGACGTGACCGGCGCCGTCGCCGGCCGCGCAGGCGTGCTCGTCTTCCCTGACCTCAACTCGGGCAACATCGCCTCGAAGATGGCCCAGCACATCGCCGACATCCCGGCCTACGGCCAGATCCTCACCGGCCTCGACCGCCCCGCCGCCGAGATCTCCCGCGGCGCCAGCGCCCACGACATCTTCGGCACCGCGGTCATCGTCGCCGCCCAGGCGGTCGACAAGTCCTACCTCTTCCCGAAGCTTAAGGACGGCCCCGCCGCCTGATCATGCCCTCCCGCAAGCGCTTCGCCGAAAACGTCCCCGGGCTGCTGTTGCGCCCGATGAACCTGGACACGCGGCGCATCTTCGTCGCGGCGACGCGCATGAACGACGGCAAGACCACCACCTGCCTCGGCCTCACGGCCGCCCTGCAGGCGATGGGCCTGCACGTGGGCTACATCAAGCCGATCGCGCAACGCGTCGTGATGTCCGGCGAAGACCAGGTCGACGAGGATACGCTGCTCATCGACGGGCTCTTCGACCTCAACGTCCCGATCGCCGCGATGTCGCCGGTGGCCATCGGCCCCGACTTCACGAAGCAATACCTCGAGAACCCGGAGGAGATCGGCCCGCAGCTCAAGGACCGCATCTGCCGCGCCTTCGACCGCACGGCCTACGGCAAGGACATCGTCGTCGTCGAGGGCTCCGGCCACGCCGGCGTGGGTTCCGTCTTCGGCGCCTCCAACGCCGACAACGCCCGCGTGCTCGGGTCCAAGGCCATCATCGTCGCCGCCGGCGGCATCGGCAAACCGATCGACGAGATCGCCCTCAACAAGGCGCTCTTCGACAAGGCCGGCGTCGAGGTCGTCGGCGCCATCCTCAACAAGGTGATGCCGGACAAGGTCGACTTCATCCGCGACTTCGCGGGCCGTGGCCTCCGCCGCATGGGCGTGCCGCTCCTCGGCGTCGTCCCGCTCCAGGAGACGCTGGTCTACCCCAACCTCGACCAGGTGGCCGACGAGACCAAGGCCCGCTGGATCCACCAGCCGGCCGGTCTGCGCCGCGTCCGTCGCGTGGTCATCGGCGCGATGTCCGCCCGCCGCTCCGCCGAATACCTGCGCGTCCCGGGAACCTTGGTGATCGTGCCCGGCGACCGCGAAGACCTGCTCGAGGCCTTCATCGCCGGCGCCGGCACCCAGCCGCTCTCCGGCGTGTTCTTCTCCAACGGACTGCTGCCCGACGAGGGCATCATCCGACGCCTCAAGGAGGCGGGCATCGCGATGGCCGCCGTCGAGGCGGAATCCTTCGCCGTCACGGCGCGCATCAACAACATGACGGTGAAGACGATGCGCCAGGACGCCGACAAGATCCCGATCATCCGTAAGATGATCTCGGAGTCCGTCGACATCCCCGCCCTGCTCCGGGCCCTCTGAGCTCAGACGGGCCGGAGGACTTCCCCGAGTCGGGTGAAGTGACCGTCGTCGAAACCCATCGCCCGCTTGAGGTAGGCGTCGCGCTCGATGAGATTGGCGATCCGGCCGGCCTCGGCGGCCTGGTCGAGCGTGACGAGCCCTCGCAGCCATGCCCAGCGGCCGCCGACCGGCACGGGAAAATCGCTGCCATGCAGGAAACGTTCGAGACGCCCGGACTCCTTGACCTGCCGGAGCACGCCGCTGCGGATCGGACTGTTGAGCGCGCTGGTGTCGGCATACAGACGAGGGAACTCGTCCATCAGCCGCACGAGTTCGCCGAAATGGTTCCGGTCGAAGAAGTGGCTGTTGCCCGAGGCATGGGCGGCGATGACCTTGACCCCGAGTTCCAACGGCCGGCGGAGGATACGCGGATCCTGGTAGGCGCGATTGATCACCGGCACGGTCATCTCCCCGCCGGTATGGCAGAGGAACGGCAGGCCGGCGGCCGCCATGCGCCGCCAGAACTCCTCATACCGCGGCGAGGAGCAATCCACGTTCTGACAGTTAGGCAGGAGCTTGAGGGCGCGGGCGCCGCCCGCCAGGCAACGCTCCAGCTCCTCCAGGGCGTCCTTCCGACCAGGGTGGATCGACACGGCGGGCACGAACGAAGGGTGACGGGCGCAGACCTCGAGAAGATACGTGTTCGGGACGTAGAACGAGCCGAAGTCCAGCTTCCGGCCATCCTCGTCATAGACCTCGTCCTGCGCGAGCAACAGGGCGGCGTCCAGCGAGGAGTCGGCGAGCAGGCCCGCGAGATGCCGGACGAAGCTTTCGTCGAAATCCTTCGCGGTGGCCTTCGTCCTCAGGCCGATGGTGCGGCGCATCACCTCGCCGAGGGCACGATGCCACAGGCCGTCCAACCGGAGCCAGCAACCGCTGCCGGAGAGACCGTTCCCGACGAGGTGGACGTGGCCGTCGTAGCGTGGCTTGGTCATGGCGGATTCAGTCGGGCTGCTTCTCGGCGATGATGCGACCGTAGAGCCAGGCGACGCCGAAGAAGGCGATAGCCAAGGCGCCGCAGGCGACGATCCGGCCGAGGAGGTCGGTGATGTCGTGCGTCAGCACGCGGGCGGCGGCGATGACGAGTCCGACCAGGCCGAGCATACGGAAGGAGCGCGTGGCGAGCACGTGGCCGAGGACGAACGTGAGCACGGCGGCCAAGGCCCAGAAGAGCGAGACGCCCGCGCCCGGCAGGCGCGCGAGCATGATGAAGGTCATGAAGTAGAGCGTCACGACGCCAAGCACCGCCCTCTGCACCGTACCCCAGGCGCCTTGTCCGCGGGTATGGATCGCAAGGACGTAAAGCAGGCCGGCCAGGCCGAGGAGAACAAAGGGGCTGTGCGCCAGACCGAGCGCCGTCAGTCCGGAAACGGCGTTGACGACGCCTTGGATGAAGAACCCGACCAAGGCGCCCATGGCCGCCAAGGAGAGCTCGGCCGGCACGGCGCCGAGACGACGCCAGAGCGCGGTCAAGCCCACGAGCAGGGCCGCCCCGCCGAACCAAGTGAGGGCGAGCTGCCAGGCGGCGGGCGACCAAGCAACCTTTGCGGCCGGCAGCAGACTGCGGGCCACGGCGGAGACGAAGGCGTAGCCCATCACCGCGATGACCAAGGCCAACGCATGACGAAGGACCTTGGCGAAGTCTTCCGGGCGTCCGAGGAGACGCCATAAGGCGCCGAAGTTCAGGACCACCAGCAAAGCAGCCCAGACGGCCCACCACTCCGACGATCCCGCAGAACCGACGAGCGGACGCCAGAACACCACCAAGACGCTGGTGAAGAGATAACCCGGCAGGGCCGCCCACAGCAGCGCAGGGCGGAAACGCAGGGCGGCGACGAGCAGTACCACCAACCAAGGCCACCCAGTGTCGGCCTTGGGGAAGGACTCCTGCACGGAGAGCACGATGAGACCCAGGCTCACGATGCCGACGAGACGACGCAGCTGCTGCCAGCCGGCGGCACGCTCCCAATCCTCGCGGAACGCCAGTAACAAGGCGAAGGCGCCGATGCCGACCAAGGCCATCCAAGGCTGCCCCGGCGGATGGTCGATGAAAGCGAAGGCGGCCACGCCACCCAGGATTTCCGCCGACCAGCGGACGAGTTCCGAGCCGGTGCGCGTGCCGACCAGCAGCGTGCCTGCGGCGGCGAGCGCCCAGATGAGCCAGACGAGGTGCGGATCCACCAACCAGGCCAGGCCGGCGGCGACGAAGCCCACGGCGGCCAGCAGCAGGACCTCGTAGACCATGCGGTTACGTCCGCGCTCCGCCAATCCCACCAGCGCGGCGACGGCGGCGATCATCAATGAGACCGTGGCCCGGGCCTGGTCGCCCCCGGTCGCGAGGAAGAGAGCCAGCAAGGCCGGCGCGAAGAAGGCGCTGAGCTGGAAGGCCGCGCGCGCGTCACGTCCCGACAGGACTTCGTCGTCCTTCACCAAGCGTTCGCCGACCCAGAGGACGATGAACGACGCGAGGGCGGCGAGCTGCAGCGACAGGTAATCCGCGTCCTTAGAGGGCATCGCATCATAGAGCAGCAGGAGGCAGGCCTGCGAGCCGACGAGGCCCAGGACACCGGCGGAACCCCACGGACCGCGCACCATCAGGATGGCGCCCAGGAGGGCGACCAAGGCCGCCCCCGTCGCAGTCTGAGCGGACGCCGCGTCCGTACCGACGGAGAAATACACGGCGACGGAGGCGAAGAGCACCGCGAGCTGGGCGAACAGTTTGCTCCTTCGGGCCAAGGCGACGAAGGCGACGCCCAGGGCCACGAGGAACTGGACCACCGCGGCCGAAGCCGGACTGTCGCAGACACGCATCTTATCGAGGCCATAGGTGGCCCAAGCGGCGAACTGCCATACGGCCAGACCCGCGGCCGCGACGACCTGACCGAGGTCCGCACGCTTGGCGGAGAGACGGAGACCGCCCCAGAAAAGACCAGCGCCGACCAACGCGACTTCGATGACGCGCACGATCGGCGGGATGGCGGAGCGCAGGTTCAGCCAGAGCCCGAGGAAGACGACCGCGGCCACGGCGAGCACGCCGGCGATACGTACGGCCCACCAGGCACCGAGCGCATACTCACCCTTCAGGTCGGAAGGAGGAAGCAGACCGAGGTCACGGAGCCGCTCAGCCAAGGGATCCGGACCGCTCGGCACCGCGGCGGCAGGAGCGGGACGTCTCACCGGCAAAGGGGGAGGCAGCTCGGCCGCGACTGGAGCCGGCGCCGCGGCGACCGGCTTGACCTCAGGAGCGGCGGAGGCGGCCGCAACCGTGCTCGGCGCGCGTGCCATGAGATCCTTGACGGTCTTCTCGAGAGCCTTGACCTGTCCGATCAGCAGGAAGAAACGAACGGGCAGGTAGATCAGGAATCCCAGCAGGGCGAGGACGAGGATCGATGCGAACAGATCACCAGAGTACATGCCCAGAAAATGAGCCTAATTCCAAGGCAAGCGAGGCTTTGGTGGAGGCTATGCATCGATAAAATCGATGCGCCGAGGGGTTATTCCGACCGAGTGCCCCGCGACCAGACGCCGACCACCCGCGGAGTAGCCGCACCGCCATCCCACTCCATGGCGACCAAGTCCGCCGGCTGGCCGACGGCCAGCACTCCCCTGCCCCCGATCACCCGACCTGGTGCGCTGGTCATCAAAGCAAGAGACTCCCCAAAGGTCAGACCGACCTGATTGACCAAGACAGGTAACGCGGCGAGCAACGGCAAGGCGGCGCCAGCCAGATAATTGCCCGTGCCGTCGTCGATCGCCAGGAAGCCGTCGGCGCGCAACTCGACCTTACCCCCGATCGGGGTCTGATATTTTCCGGCGGCCAACCCGCCCAAGGCGACGGTGTCCGAGACGAGCAATGATCGCCCAAGACCCTTGGCCCGGAGCATGACCTTGAGCTGCGCGGCGGTGAGATGATGTCCGTCGGCGATGAACATGGCCGTCAGGCGATCGTCGGCCAGCTGCGGCCAGAGATGGTTATGCCGGCGGTTCAACAGCGCATGCGAACCGTTGCCGAGGTGGGTCGAAAGCTTCGCGCCGGCGTCGACCGCGGCGGCGATCTGCGCGGCATCGGCGGACGTGTGACCTAGCGAGACGGTCACGCCGGACTGCACGAGATGCCGGATGTAAGCCGGGGCCTCCGGCCAGTGCGGCGAAAGCGTGACGAGCTTCACGAGTCCACCCGCGGCCTCTTGCCAGCGAGCGAACTCGGCGACGGAAGGAGCCCGCACGTCAGCGGCGGGATGCGCGCCACGCGGTCCGTCCTCGGGCGCGATGTGCGGGCCTTCGACGTGGATGCCGGCGACCATCGCGGCTACTTCCGGATACTGCGCGCAGGCCTCCCGAATCGTCCTCAAGGCCGCGATGATGCGTGCCTCCGGCGCGGTGATGATCGTCGGGAGGAATGTCGTGACGCCGACCTTAAGCAGCGCGTGGCAGAGGGCCCGCACGGTCGCCGGATCGAGGGTAAGTCCATTGAGGTCATGTCCGGCGTAGCCGTTGACCTGCAAGTCGACGAAGCCGGCGCTGAGCCAGCGCTGCTCGCCGTGCTCGGCGAACTCCACCGATTTGATCATGCCGCCTTCGATCTCCACGACCAGACCGCGGCCCGTGACCGGATCACGACCAAGGAGTCGCTGGGAAGAAGCGGCGGACACGGGATCAGCGGGCGAGCTCAGCCGCCGCGGCGTCGTCGATATACAGCGTGCAATCGGCGTGTCGCTGGACGATCGAAGCGGGACAGGTCGGCGTCACGGGTCCTTCGACCGTGCCTTTGACCGCGGCGGCCTTGCGACGGTCCGGGACGGAGAGGATGATGCGCGCGCTCTTCATGATCTGGCGGATCGACATCGACACGGCCTGCTTGGGGACGTCGTCGAAGGTCGGGAACCAGCCTTCGCCGAACTGCTGCTGCCGGCAGGCTTGGTCGAGGTTCACGACGATGTACGGCACCTCGGTCTCGAAGTCCGCGGGCGGATCATTGAAGGCGAGATGCGAGTTCTCGCCGATGCCGGCGAAGCAGAGGTCGATCGGACAGGCGGCGATGCGCGCGTTGAGACGCTGCAGTTCGGCGGCGAGGTCCGGGGCGTCGGCGTCGACGGGCACGAACTCGGCCCGCCCCGGCAACTGGTCGATGAAACGTTCGCGAAGATACTTACGGAAGCTCGCGCCATGCGCCTCCGGCAGGCCGACATATTCGTCGAGGTGGAAGACCGTGACCTTGGTCCAGTCGATGCCCGGCTCCTTCACGAGGTGCTTGAGCGTCTCGAACTGGCTGGCACCAGTGGCGACGATGATGTTCGCCCGGGGCTGGCGGGCGAGGATGGCGCGTAGTTCGCGGGCGCCGTGCGCGGCCGCGGCCAGGCCCATGGCGACGGCGTCCTTGTGCTGCTGGATCTTCATGGCGGGGTGCAGCCAGACTGTCCTAACCCGCCCCGGTCGGGCAAGCGCCTAACGCCGGCCAAACGGAGGCCTTCCGGCCATCAGCCGACCAAGTCGAGACCTCGGAGCGTGCCCGTGGACGAGGCGAACTTGTCCGCCTCGATGCCCATGCGCTGGAGCATGGAGACATAGAGGTTCGGCAGCGGGTAATTGTTCTCGGTGTCGAAGACGTGGTGCTGCCCATGCTTGAAGCCGCCGCCCATGAGCAGGGTCGGCAGGTTCGTCGTCGTGTGGGCGCTGGCGTTGCCGAGATTGCTGCCGTACAGGATCATCGTGCGGTCCAGCAGGGACTGGCCGTCCTCCTTGGAGGACTTCAGGTCGGTCATCAGCTTGGCGAGCAGCGTCATGTGCATGCTGTCGATCTGCTTGAGCTGCTCGAGCTTCTTGGCGGAGCGGCCGTGGTGCGAAAGGCTGTGGTAACCGTCGGTGGTCGTGTGGACGTGGTCGATGTCGAGGGCCGGGGTGTTGACGCTGTCCAGCATCAAGGTGACGGCGCGCGAGGAGTCGGTCTCGAAGCAGAGGCGGGCCATGTCGTACATCAGGCGGACCTTGTCCATGTACTCCTTGGGGCTGCCCGGGTCGAGCGGGGCCGGCGTGGTCGCCACGGGACGGGGCTTACGCTCCCACTCCTTGGACATCTGCATGCGCTGCTCGAGCTCGCGGACGCTGGTGAAATACTGGTCGAGGCGGTCGCGGTCGCGCGCGCCCATGGTGCGGCGGAGTTCGCCGGCCTGGCCGCCGACGGCGTCCAGGATGCTCTGGCCGAGCTGGAGACGACGCTCCTGCGCCTTCACTTCGGCTTCGGAGCCGCCCATGAACATCTTACGGAAGACCTCGGAGGCGCGCTCTTCGGTCGGGATCATCACGCCGCCGGCGGTCCAGGAAAGACTGCGGGAGCCACGGGCGCAGTTCACGCCGAGGGTCATCGACGGGAAGCGCGTGAGGTGGCCGATGCGCTCGGCCATGAACTGATCGAGGGAGATCGTATTGCGGAAACCGCCGCTGCTCGGATGCGGGGCCGCGGTCAGGAAACAGTTGTCGGCCGGGTGGCCGCCGTCGACGTCCGGATGGGAGACACCGGAGAAGACGCTGAAGTCGTTACGATGCGCCTGCAGCAGTTCGAGATAGGCCGACGGCTTATAGTCCTTCCCCTTACCCGTCGGGAAGAAGTAGTCCGGGACGAGGCCGAGGTTATTGCAGATGCCCAGCATGCGCCGGGGCTTGGCGGTCGGCGCCGGGGACGCCGCGAAGGCCGGGGTCATGGCGTCGAGCATCGGCAGGGCCAGCAGCACGCCGGTGCCGGCCAGGAAGCGGCGACGGGACACGGAGCGCTTGAACGCGACGAACGGAGCTTGGGAGGAACGGAAAGGGGCCATCGGGGTAGGATTACTTGTTAAGGAAGAGTTCGCTGGTGACAAGTCCGCGGACCAGGTCGCGGACGCCGTAATGCCCCGCCTTGGCTCCGTCGAGGACGGCTTCGACCTCGGCGCGGTCGGCGAAGCCCACCGGGGCGCCGGTGGCGTAGACGGCAAACTGCCCGACGAGATTGCGGGCCAGCTGACGTTCGTCGGCGGCGACGAGGCGCTTGAATTCACGGATGTCCTTGAAGGCCTTGCCGTCGAGTTCGCCATAGGTCTCGATGGCCAGGGCATTATGGAAGGCGAAGGCTTGGCCGTTCTTGCCGATGCCGACCTCGGGCGTCTTGCCATCGAGGGCGCGATAACGTTCACGGAAGCCGCCCATGACGTCGAAGCTCTCGAGCGCGAAGCCGGGCGGGTCGATCTTGGTGTGACAGGAAGCGCACGATTCGATCGTGCGATGCTTATCCAGCTGCTGACGGATCGTCACGGCGCCGCGGGTATCCGGTTCGACGGCGGGCACGCTAGGAGGCGGGGGCGGCGGCTTGCGGCCGAGGATGCGCTCCATGACCCAGGCGCCGCGGATGACGGGCGAGGTCGTGGTGCCGTTGGCGGTGACCTTGAGCACCGCGGCCTGCGTCATGAAACCGCCGCGGACACTGCCGGCTGGCAACGTCACCTTACGCAGCTTCACGCCCTCGACGGGCGGGAGCTGATAGAGCGCGGCGAGGCGTTCGTTGACGAAGACGAAGTCGGATTCGACGACGGCGCGGGCCGGCAGATTGGCGCGCAGGAGTTCGGCGAAAGTGGCGTGGCTTTCGTCACGGGCAGAATCCAGCAGGTGGTCATCGAGGTAGTAATCCGGGTAGAGCAGGCTGTCCGGGTCGTTGGCGCCGGCCTTGCGCAGTTCGAGCCAGTAATCCGTGAACGATTCGACGAAGCGCTGCGAGCGGCTGTCTGCGAGCAGGCGGTCCGCCTGGGCGCGGAGCACGGCGGGGTCGCGCAGTTTCTTCGCGTCCGCCAAGGCACGCAGTTCGGCATCGGGCGGCGAGTTCCAGAGGAAGAAGCTCAGGCGCGTCGCCAGCGCGTGGTCGTCGAGGGCGCCGGGGGCCTCGCGGAGATAGAGGAACTGCGGCGAGCAGAGCACCGCGGCGTAGCCCGAGAGCATCGCCTCGGCAAAGGAGCCGCCCGACTTCAGCGCTCCTTGGATGACCGGCAGGAAGCGGATCTCTTCCGCGGAGGAGACGGGGCGACGATAGGCGGCGCGGACGAAGCGACGCAGCAGTCGCTCGGCGTCTGCGTTCGCATCGCGCGGGGTCACGGCATAAGGCATGGCGGAGCCTTTGGCGGTGGGCTTGACCGGCAGGTCGTCGAAAAGGACCGCGTAAGGCGCCGACGGCCATTGCGGCGCCAGCGGGCCCTTCACGTCGATCCAGCGCATGACCAGGCCGGGCTGACCTTCGGGCGTGGCGAGCGGATTCTGGGCACGAGAGGCGCCCGGACGGGAGCGGAAGAAACGGGTGACGTCGATCTGGATGCTCTCGCCGGCCTTCAGGACGACGTCGAGTTCGGCGACGGTGACGTCGGCCCCGAGGTCGATGGTGCCGATGCGGCGCAGCACGCGCGGGGGCGTGAGCGCATAGACCGTGACGGGTTCGGAGCGACGGCCCTTGGAGATGTCATCGAGGTCGGGGATCTGCCAGCGCACCTTGCCCTTGGACTTCGTCTTGCCCGGCCCGACCCAGACGGAATGGCCACAGAGCTTGATCTGATAGCGGCCGGCCTGCGGCGCGCGGAAAGTGCCGAACCAAGGCTCGACCGGCTCATAAGCTCCGTGCACGACACCCACGCCTTCCTCGTCGCGCAGCGTCGGGTTGGCCTTGCCCACGGTGACGGGAGCATTGCCCGCGCGGACCTCCGGCTGGCCCTTGAAGCCCAGCGTCGGGAAGGTCGCGCGTTCGGGCGACATGTTGAACTCCGAGAACTTCATCTTGCCGACGTAGCTGCCTTGCTGGCGGGCGTAATGGCGGCGGGTGGCCGTATCGGCGGGCGCGACCGAAGACACGAAGGCGGAGCGGAGGGCTTCCTCGGCCGCCGTGAGCGTACGCTGCAACTGGACGTGCGAGACGTCCAGGGCTTCGCCGCTCTTGTTGTAGCGATGCGCCTCGGTGTCCTCCGGCAAGGATTCCTTGATGTCGAGCCACGGCGCCTGCAGCAGGTCGCGGACGGCGTTCTCGTATTCAAAGCGGTTCATGCGCCGCTCGACGGAACGTCCCTGCGCGGCAATCCGGGCGACATCCTCGCGGAGGAGGCTGGCAGAAAGTTGTCCGAGGTAGGCGGACTGCTCGCCGGCGGCGGGACGGGCCTTCTTCTTGGGCGGCATCTCTCCGTTGGCGGTGCGGTCGTGGATCTTGACCCAAGCGGCGAAGGACTTCGGATCCTGCAGGTCCGACTTCAGGGCGGTCATGTCCAGGCCGCCTTTCTTCGTGTCGGCGTCATGGCACTCGACGCAGTTCTTCTCCAGGAAAGGCGCCAACGCCCCGGCGGAACCGAGGGGTAGCAGCAGGAGACCGAGGATGGCGGCGCGGAAAGTCATACGGGGCAACCATTCAGACAGCGGAACGGGGGCTGGGTTGCCAAGGTAATCCGCCGGGAATGGGCGGTTTTGCTAGGCTTTGAGCCCTAGGCGTCGGGGATTGTGCCCCGGGCGACGACCCCCTGCCCTCACGGCATGCTTTCCGTCATCCGTTCTGCCGCGTTGGTCGGCGTCGAGGCCGTGCCGGTCGAGATCGAGGTGAACACCGGCGAGAAGGGCGAACTCGGCCTGTGGCTGGTCGGCCTCCCCGACGCCGCGGTCAAGGAATCCGAGGAACGCGTGCAGTCCGCACTGCAGAATAGCGGACTGCGACTCCCGGAGACCCGGACCACCATCAACCTCGCACCCGGCGACCTGAAGAAGGAAGGCGCCATCTACGACCTGCCCATCGCCCTCGGCATCGCGGCGTCGACCGGCCAGCTCGACCGGGCGTTCTTACAGCACTACCTCATCGCCGGCGAATTAGGCCTGAGCGGAGCGACGCGGCCGGTGCGCGGAGGCGTCGCGATGGCGATCCTCGCCCGGAAGTCGGGCCTGCGCGGCGTGATACTTCCGAGGGCATCAGCAGAAGAAGCCGCACTCGTCGGTGGCGTCGAAGCCATCCCGGCCGATACGCTCGACGGCGCCCTGCGCTTCCTGACAGGCGAGAAACAAGTGACGCCGCTCGCGCCTTCGCCCGCCGAAGCCGTCTCAAGCGAAGGCCAACCGGATTTCGCAGAAGTCAAAGGCCAGTTGGCGATCCGGCGGGCCGTCGAAGTCGCCGCGGCCGGCGGTCATAATCTATTGATGATCGGCCCGCCTGGCTCGGGCAAATCCCTCATCGCGAAACGTATCCCGACCATCCTGCCGCGGCCGGATGCGGAGGAGTTCCTCGAGATCCTGGGCGTGCATTCCGCCGCGGGCGCAGGCCTCACCGACGGCCGACACGGTTGGCAAAGACCGTTCCGTTCGCCGCACCATACCATCAGCGACATCGGACTGATCGGCGGAGGCAGCATTCCCGGACCAGGGGAAGTCTCGCTCGCGCATCTCGGCGTCCTCTTCCTCGACGAACTGCCAGAGTTCCGTCGCTCGGCCCTCGAAGTACTCCGTCAGCCGCTCGAGGACGGACAGGTCACCGTCTCACGCGCCGCGGCCAAGGTCACCCTGCCCTCGCGGCTGATGCTCGTGGCGGCGATGAACCCCTGCCCCTGCGGCCACCTCGGCGACCGCCGGCGTGAGTGCACCTGCTCGCCGATGCAGGTACGTAAATACCGCGGCAAGATCTCCGGCCCGCTGCTCGACCGGATCGACATCCAGGTCGAAGCGCCGGCGCTCTCGATCGAAGAGCTCCGCGAAGCCGCGCCCGGCGAGCCTTCGGCGACCATGCGCGCCCGGGTCGAAGCCGCCCGGGCCCGACAACGGGAACGGTTCGGCGGACGGACCGGCGGCTGCAATGCGCTCCTCGGCGGGCGGGAGCTCCGCGCATACTGCGCCCTCGAACGCGCGCAGGGCGACCTGCTCCAGCAGGCGATGGAGAAACTGGGCCTCTCCGCCCGGGCCTACGACCGCATCCTCCGCGTCGCCCGCACGATCGCCGACCTCGCCGAGGCCGAACGCATCACCACCGCCCACCTCCTCGAGGCCATCCATTATCGTTCGCTGGACCGGCAATGAAAACACTCGCCCGGCCATGGGAAAACCCTCCAATGGAGGCCTCCCCATGAAATCCCTGCTCAAGCTCGGGCTCTTCAGCCTGCTCGCCCTCCTGACCCTGCCCCTCGAGGCCGCCGACAAGATCCGCGTCCTCATCCTCGACGGCCGTAACAACCACGACTGGGTCCGCACGACGGAAGCCTGCAAGGCCACCCTCGAGGCTACCGGTCGCTTCACCGTGACCGTCGCCACCGCGCCCGCCGGCTTCGCCAAGCCCAAGCCCGGCCGCCCGAAGGCCGGTGACGCCGCCGCGAAGAAAGCCTTCGACGCCGCGATGAAGGAATGGAACGCCGAGGAAGCCGCCTTCGTCAAGGCCCACGCCGCCGAGTGGGAACAGTGGGCCCCGAAGTTCGCGGACTACCAGGTCATCGTGAACAACTACAACGGCCCGGAATGGGGCACCGCGATGAAGGACTCCTTCACCGAGTTCGTCATGAACGGCGGCGGCCTCGTCAACGTGCACGCCGCCAACAACGCCTTCACCGGCTGGGACAACTTCAACGAAATGATCTGCTGCGGCTGGCGCGGCGCCACCTTCGGCAAGCGCATCGCCGTCGACGACAAGACCGGCCAGGCCGTCGCGCTCGTCGACGCCGAGGAGAAGATCCAGGGCAAGGGCTTCGGCTCCGGCCACGGCGCCAAGCACGTCTTCACGCTCAAGACCCGCGACGCCGCCCACCCGATCATGCAGGGCCTGCCCGCCGAGTGGCTCCACGCCACCGACGAACTCTACGGCCGCATGCGCGGCAGCGCCGACCACATGCACGTCCTCTCCAGCTCCTTCTCCAAGCCGGAGTTCGGCGGCACCGACATGCACGAGCCGATGGTCTGGTATGCTCCGTTCAACAAGGGCCGCGTGGTGACCACCTCCATGGGCCACCTCTGGACCGGCGACACGACCTTCGACGCCCTGCACTGCGTGGGCTTCCAGACGATCCTCGCCCGCTCCACCGAATGGGCCGCGACCGGCAAGGTCACCCTGCCCGTCCCGGAAGGCTTCCCGACCCTCGAAAAGACGAGCGTCATCGAGCCTTCCAAGGTCAACTGGAAGAAGTAAGCCCGCCAGGCTCTCCGACGAAGGCCCGCGCAAGCGGGCCTTCTGCTTTTCAGGCGAAGCGACGCATCGCCACGGCCACGGTCGCGCAGATCTGCTCCGGGGTGAGCGTGATGCTGACGTGCAAGCACCGCTCGGTCGCGAGGTTCGGACGCTCCAGCGTGGCGAGCTGACTTCCGAGCAGGCCTGGCGGCATGAAGTGTCCCTTACGCGCGTCCATCCGCGCCTGGAGGAGCTCCCGGCTGCCATCGAGGAAGACGAAGAAGAGGTCCGGGTCGCCTTGGCGCAGGCGGTCACGATAGGCCAGCTTGAGCGCCGAACAGGTGAGGACCATCGCTTCGCCCCGGGCCTTACCCTCGGCGAGCCGGCCGGCCATCGCGGCCAGCCAGCCGGCGCGGTCTTCGTCGGTCAGCGGCGTACCCGCGCTCATCTTCGCGACGTTCTCCGGCGGATGAAAGACGTCGGCTTCGATCAGCGTGGCGCCGGTGCGCTGCGCATAGAGTTCGGCGACGGTGCTCTTGCCGCAGCCGCAGACGCCCATGAAGACGAGGTTCGGATGCGCCATCGCCGCTCAGAGATCGATCGTGCGGCCTTCGCGGAAGGACTGATCCGCCGCGGCGACGATGCGCATCGAGTTGACGGCGTCGTCCATGTGCGCGGTGAGGTCGAGATCCTCGCGGATGGCCTTCTCGAAATAGACCTGCTCGCGTTCGCAGAGACCGTCATGACCGGGATCGGCCTCGGTCGGCACGATCTCATCGGGCTTGGTGAACTTGCCGTCCGGACCGAGCTGCGAAGAGTGCACCTTGAGCGCCTGCGCGGCGGAGTGGGAATCCACGTCGGCGGAGTTGCCGGCCTGCGAGGCCTTGCCGGCGACGATCGAGACGCAGCCCTTCGGACCGATGACGTCCTTCACGAAGAAGGCCTCCTCGGACATCATCGGACCCCAGCCGGCCTCATACCAGCCGACGGAACCGTCGGCGAAGGTCACCTGGAGGTGGCCGTAGTTGATCTGACCGGCGGGCATGTCTTCGGTGAGACGGGCGCCGATGCCGGAGACGCGGACCGGGCGGCTGCCGGTCATGAGGCACATCACGTCGACGTAATGCACGCCGCAGTCGACGACGGGGCTGCAGGTCTGGAGGAGGGACTTATGGGTGTTCCACATGTCGCCGTAGCTCTGCTGGTTCAGGTTCATGCGCATGACCAGCGGCTTGCCGAGCGTCTGCACGGTCTTGATGAACTGCGTCCAGGCCGGGTGATGGCGGAGGATGTAGCCGATGACGACCTTGCGCTTCACGGCCTTGGCCTTGGCGACGATCTGCTCGGCCTCGGCGACGGTCACCGCGAGCGGCTTCTCGACGAACACGTGGCAACCCGCCTCGAGCGCGGCGACGGCGTATTCGGCATGAGTGTCCGGGTAGCTGGAGATCGAGACCGCATCCGGCTTGGTCGCCTTGAGCGCGGCATGGAAGTCCGCGTACTCCGCATAACCGCCGCCGAGTTCGGCGTTGAGCTTCGCGCGCGATTCGGCGGAGCGGGTGACCAGACCGACGATCTGGAAACCGGGCAGCTTATGGTAAGCGAGGGCGTGCGAACGGCCCATGTGGCCGGCACCGACGCAGAGGACACGGAGAGGGGTCTGACTCATGCGCCGAGCATCACCCTTCCCTCTCCCGCTTCAAGTCGGGAGAAGGCATCCGTCGCAGATTAATCGAGCGATCAGTTCGGCAAGGGCTGCGCGACGCCCTTCGCGCGTTGGGCCTCCAGCAAGGCCTTGAGGCGGGCGACGACCTCGGGATGTTCCTTGGCGACGTTGTGTCGTTCGCCGGGGTCGGCCTGCAGGTCGAAAAGACGGGGACCGGCCTGGTCGCGACGGTCGGCGGCCTGGTCGGCCTCGGATCCCAGCAGGTCGACGAGCGGGCCTTGGGCTTTCTTGCCCTTCGCGGGGGCGCCGACGCCCGAGATGAACTTCCAGCGGGCGTCCCGGATCGAGAGGTGGTTACCCTGGGTGCTGGAGATCAGCGTCTCGCGTCCCTGACCGCCGGTCAGCGCCGCGGAGGAATCGACCGAGTCGAGCTTCAGGAACTCCGCCGGATCGCCGCCGGCGACCTTGGTGAAGACGGCCGGAAGATCGACCTGCGAGATCAGCGCGTCGGAGACCTTGGCGGCGGGCGTATGGCCGGGCCAGCGGGCGATGAAACCCACCCGGGTGCCGCCTTCGAGGATGCTGTATTTGCCGCCGCGGAAAGGACCCGCGGGCAGATGCCCGGCCTGCTTGTTCAGTTCGACGGCCTTGTCCTGATAACCGTCGTCGAGGACCGGACCGTTATCGGAAGTATAGATCACCAGGGTATTCTCCGCGAGGCCCTGTTTGTCGAGTTCGGCGAGGATGCGGCCGACCTGGTCGTCGAACGCGACCACGGCGTCGCCGCGCGGTCCGAGCGGGGTCTTGCCGGCGTAGCGCGGGTGATGGACGCGCGGGACGTGGTTCTCATGCGAGGCGTAATAAAGGAAGAACGGCTTCTCCTTGTTCCGGGCGATGAAGCCGCAGGCCTTGTCCGCGAAGGTGTCGCCCATCGTCTCATCGTTCCAGAGCGCGGCCTTGCCGCCCTTCATCCAACCGATGCGGCCGACGCCGTTGACGAGCGCCATGTTATGCCCGTGGGACCAATCCATCTTGAGCTTCGCACGTTCGGCATCGGTCTTCAGGTCGGGATCGCCCGGATAAGGCTGCTTGTAGCTGACCTCGATCGGATCCTTCGGATCGAGACCGACGACGGAGCCGTCTTCGACGAAAACCGTCGGCACGCGGTCGCCGGTGGCGGCCATGATGAACGAGTAAGTGAAGCCGATCTGGTTGGGCGAGGGATCGATCTTCTTGTTCCAATCGACGTCGCCGGAGCCCAGGCCCAGATGCCATTTGCCGACCACGCCGGTGGCGTAGCCCAGCTTGGCCAGGCTGGCCGCCATCGTGGGACGACCAGGCTTGATGATGAGACGGGCGTCGCCCGGGAGCACGCCGGTGCCTTGACGACGCCAAGCGTATTCGCCGGTGAGCAGCGAGTAGCGGGACGGCGTGCAGGTGGCGGAGGTGCAATAGCCTGACGTGAAGCGGGTGCCCTGCGCGGCGAGGCGGTCGAGGTTCGGGGTCGGGATGACCTTCGCGCCATAGCAGCCGAGGTCGCCCCAGCCGATGTCATCGGAGTAAAGCAGCACGATGTTCGGCGGACGTTTCTCGGCCGCGAAGACGGAGAGCACGCAGGACAGGGCAACCAGGGGCAGGAGGCGCATGGGTGGGTTGTAAGCCCGGCCGAGGCGGAAACCAAGCCGACAGATAAGCCACCCCTTGCTTGCCAAACCCGCCCCGAAAGCCCAATCAGAAGACGACCATGCGTTTCGCCAAATACCACGCCCTCGGCAACGACTACCTCGTCCTCGAGCCCAAGGACTGCCCCGCCCTCTTTTCGCCGGAAGCCATCCGTAAGGTCTGCCACCGCCACTTCGGCCTCGGGTCCGACGGCATCCTCTACGGCCCGATCGAACGCACGGACGGCACCTTCGGCCTCCGCATCCTGAATCCCGACGGCTCCGAAGCCGAGAAGTCCGGCAACGGCATCCGCATCTTCTGCCGCCACCTCCTCGAGACCAAGCGGATCAAGGAAGGCCAGGAGTTCAAGCTGCACACCCTCGGCGGCATCGTCCGCTGCGAAGTCTTCGACGGCGGCGACCGCATCCGCGTCGAGATGGGCAAGGTCTCCTTCCGCGCGCCGGTCATCCCGCACGTCGGCGCCGACCGCGAAGTCCTCGGCGAAGAGATCACCGTCCTCGGCAAGACCTTCAAGTATTGGGCCGCGACCGTCGGCAACCCCCACTGCGTGATCCCGGTCGACGACCTCACGCCCGACCTCGCCAAGACCTACGGCCCGCACCTCGAGACGCACCCCAATTTCCCGAACCGCACCAACGTGCAGTTCATGAAGATCATGGACCGGAAGAACGTCCGCATCGAGATCTGGGAACGCGGCGCCGGCTACACCATGGCTTCCGGCTCCTCCTCCTCGGCTTCGGCCGCCGTGGCCCGTAAAATGGGCCTGGTTGACGCGGATTTGACGGTTAATATGCCCGGAGGTCAGATTATCATTGGCATCGGTGAGGATTATTCCATCGTGATGACAGGCCCGACGACCCCCGTAGGCATCTTCGAGATGCACCCAGGAGTCCCGGTCCAAGACGTCGCCGTCTAGGCGATACGTCTTCCCGCTAGGTTTTCCCTCCTTTGGCGCGTCCTTTCGGACGACGCTTTTCACCGCACACCCTCACCATGGCGCCGCGTCAGCCGTTGCCCAACATCTCCGAAGACGATCTCATCGATCTCGCGGGCGGTGCGACCGTGCTCCTTGCCAAGGAGCTGGTGGCCAAGGGCAAGGTGAAGAAGGCCCTCTGGACCCCTCCGGTCGCGGAGGCCCTCGTGGACGACGGCACCGAATCCCGCGAAGCCCGCTGGAACCTCCGCTCGGTCACCTTCCAGCGCAACGAATGCGGCTGCGACGTCTCGGTCGGCCGAAGGAAGCTCTGCGTGCACTCCGTCGCCGCCTATCTGGTATTAGCGGCCAAGGAGGGCTACTTGAAAGCCGAGCCCGCGCCGCCGGCCAAGCCCGCCGCCCCGCCCGGCAAACCGCCGACCACGGCGGTGACCAAGGAAAAGACGACGGACTCTAAGAAGGAAAAATCAAAGCAAGCGGAAGCGACCCCGGCAGGACCCCGGCTCAAATCCCTCACCCTTTCGGAAAAACGCGGCACGCCCATCGAGGTGCGCTTCATCGTGCCGCCGAACATCGCGAC
>JBJOMV010000022.1:0-24300 GCA_046052185.1 Verrucomicrobiota bacterium
TGGCCGATGATGATCGGTCCCGAGCCGATGATGAGGATTGAGCGGATATCGGTCCTCTTAGGCATAGTGTTCCGCGGACTGTCAGCGACCGTCGGAAGGTTGGTCAAGTGGGGACTTCTAACAATTGCGGGCGCCCCGCGGGAAGGCGCTTGCAGGGTCGTCCCGGGCGGTCATTCATCGGGGCGTGGACATCATCAGGATCGCCGGCATCAAGTCCTTCGGACACCATGGCGCCCTGCCCGAGGAGAAACGCCTCGGACAGCGTTTCACCGTCTCCGTGGACCTCGAGATCGACACCCGGCCGGCCGCCGCGGCCGACGACCTCAAGCTGACCGTCAATTACGCCGACGTCATCCGCACGGTCGAAGCGCAGCTGACTGGCCAGCCGGTCTACCTCATCGAGACCCTGGCCCAGCAGATCGCCGCCCGAATTCTGGGGACTTTCACCGTGGTCAAGGCGGTCACCGTCGAGGTGAACAAGCCCTTCGCCCCCGTGGCGGCGGAGTTTGACGCGATTTCGGTCAAGATCCGGCGCGAGCGGGCGTGAGCAGGGTCCCCCTCCACTATATCCTCGGCCTCGGCAGCAACCTCGGGGAGCGCGCCGACCTCCTCGCCCAAGCCATCACCTGCCTGGGAGAACTCCCGGGAATCAGGATTTTGGCGATTTCCGAGGCGGTTGACTCCGACCCCGTCGGATATGCCGACCAACCTAATTTCTTAAACCTTTGTCTAGCAATTGTTTGCGATAAAAATCCCGACGAATTACTGGCCGCGACCCTTGAAATTGAGCGGCAATTAGGTCGAGAGCGGACCGCGAACCGCAATGGCCCCCGGACTTTGGACATCGACCTACTCTTCTATGAAGAGGGGAAGTGGGACAGTCCGACGGTCACCCTCCCCCACCCTAGGTGGTCTTCCCGAGGGTTCGTCATCTTACCCCTAAGGAATCTGCTTCAGGACCCGGCCCTCGCCAAGCACCCCGCCTGGGGTTCGCTGGCCGCGGAGGTCCGATCCCTGCCCGTCGGCGACCATGGCCTCCGTCCATGGCAAGGCCCGACTCCCTGGAGCAAGACTCCCTGACCCCCGACCGCTTCGGACACTGTCCGGCGCTCTGGCTCGCCCTGCCCCTCCTCCTCGGCTGTTCGCTCGACGCTTGGCTCGGCGTCGCCCCGGGGCCTTGGCTGCTGTCGGGAGCCGGCGCCGGCGTCATCGCCTGGGCCGGCCGATCGCGCGCGCTGCTCGCTTCCGTCATGATCGTGATCGCCGGGACGTGCCTCGGCGCGGCCTGGCACCAGCTCCGCACGCCCCCGGCGGAGACGCCCGTCGTGCGCCGCCCTTTCGTCGAACTGCCGGTCATGATCGAGCGTGCCTCCCCACGCTCGGATGGCGAAGGGTGGACCGGCCTCGGCTGGATCACCGAACGCGACGGGCCTTATTTCCGCCGACGCGTCGCGCTCTCCGCGCGTGGCGACTGTCCGGCCGAAGGCGCCGAGCTCATGCTGTCCGGCGGGCTCGTCGCGCTCAAGGAGGACGCCGACGGCTATGACGCCTGGCTGCGCTCGCAAGGCGCGACGTTGAAACTGCGCGGGGGGCGCGTGCTCGGCGAACTCGCGCCGGCGTCGCGCTTCGCGCGCTGGCGGCAGGCGCAACAACGTCGGCTGGACGCCTGGTTGCGGAACATGCCTTGGGATGATCCGGACGGCGGCGCGTTGCTCGCCGCGACGATGCTGGGGCGGACGGCGCTGCTGCCCGCGGAGGCCAAAGAAGCATTCGCGACGACGGGCACGCTGCATCTGTTCGCCATCAGCGGCCTGCACATCGCGGGCATGGCGGCGGCCTTGCTCTGGCTGACGCGTCGCGCGCGCCTGCCGGAAATCCCGGCCGGAGTCGCCATCCTCACGCTGCTCTGGCTCTACGTGCAGGTGACGGGCGCGTCGCCTTCGTCGGTCCGCGCCTGGATCATGGCCGCTTTCCTCTGGGGCGGACGCGTCGGCGAGCGCGACACGCCGGCCCTGCAGTCATTGGCCCTCGGCTGCGCGGTCACGCTGCTCCTCTCGCCTGAGGCCTGCGCTGACGCCGGCTTCCAGCTGAGCTACGCGGCGGTGCTCGGCATCATCGTCGCCGGCGGCCCGGCCGCGGAACTCTGCGCCCGCCCCACCGAAGAGGAGCGTCTCACGCCCGTGGCCGCGCAGACCGCAAGGCAGCGGCTCCGCTGGCGGGCCCGGAAATTCCTGCTCGGCGGGCTCTGCGTCTCGCTCGCCGCCACGCTCGCCGGCGCGCCGCTGACCCTCGGACACTTCGGGACGGCGAGCTGGGGTGGCGTCTTCGTGAATCTCGTGCTCGTGCCGCTCTCCGAAATCCCTCTGATGCTCGGCATGGCCTCCGTCGCGTGCAGTCCGCTCGATGGGCTCGCCGGTCCCGCGTCGTGGATCAACGGACTCGCCGGGGCCTGGCTGCACGGGATGACCTGGATCGCGCAGGCTTGCGCGGCGCTGCCCGGATTGAATCTGGAGTTATCCCTGCCTCAGCGTTGGCTGGGTCCGGCCGGAGGCGCGCTCCTTGCGGCGATGTTCCTCGCGCAGGCCCAGTCCAGGAGCCTGCGCCGGCTGCTGGGTGTCCCGGCGGCAGGCTTGGCGGCCTGGCTGTCGCTCATCTTTTTCCTTCATTACCTTTCCTGACCTTGCCACCCGTGGGCGGGCGGGAAAAGTCATGTCATGACCTCGTCTTCGCTCCGCTCGTTCGCCGCGTTCGCCTTGGCCGCTCTGGCGTCTTCCTCCTCGGCCGCGCCGCAGGAATGGTCCGGCATCTACCCCGAGCTAGCCTATTTCAACAACGAGGGAGAGTGCGGCACCGGCGCCGTGGTCCCTTGGGCCGACCGCCTCTGGGTCATCACCTACGGCCCGCACCTGCCCTACGGCTCGAGCGACAAACTCTACGAGATCACCCCGGATCTTCAGCAGATCGTGCGCCCGGAAAGCGTCGGCGGCACGCCGGCGAACCGCATGATCCACAAGGAGTCCAATCAGCTGATCATCGGGCCTTACTTCATCGGCGCCGACCGCGAAGTGCGCGTGATCCCGCCGAAACTCATGCCCGGCCGCCACACCGGCAACGCCCGCCACCTGACCGACCCGGCGAACAAGGTCTACTTCGCCACGATGGAAGACGGACTGTACGAAGTCGACGTGCGCACGCTCGCCGTGAAGGGACTCATCAAGGAGATCAAGAACGTGCCCAAGCCCGGCCAGACCGCCGAGGTCAGCCCGGCCACCCTCACCTCGACCCTGCCCGGCTACCATGGCAAGGGACTCTATTCCGGCCAGGGCCTGGTCATCCTCGCCAACAACGGGGAGCAAGGCCCCAAGGCCCTCGTCGACCCGACGATCGTCAGCGGCGGCCTCGGCTCGTTCAACGGCGAAGGCAACTGGTCGCTCATCCGCCGCAACCAGTTCACCGAAGTCACCGGACCCGGGGGCCTGACCGGCAACGCCGATCCGGCGAAGGACCCCATCTGGACCGTCGGCTGGGATTTCCGCTCCGTCATCCTGATGGTCATGGAAGACGGCAAGTGGACGAGCTACCGCCTGCCCAAAGGCAGCCACTCTTACGACGGCGCGCACGGCTGGAACACCGAATGGCCGCGCATCCGCGACATCGGCGAAGAAGGCTCCCGCCTGATGACCATGCACGGCCTCTTCTGGAAATTCCCCGCAGGCTTCTCGTCGAAGCAGTCCGCCGGCCTCGCGCCGCGCTCCGCCTACCTCAAGGTCATCGGCGACTTCACCCGCTGGCAGGACCGCCTCGTCTTCGGCTGCGACGACACCGCCAAGTCCGAGTTCCTCAACAAGCGTCCGGCCAAGGGCGCGCTCGCCGGCCCCGGCCAGTCGCAGTCCAACCTCTGGTTCACTTCGCTCGACACTCCCGACAAGCTCGGCCCGGCCATCGGCCGCGGCAGCGTCTGGGCCGACGAACCGGTCAAGGCCGGCGTCGCCTCCGATCCTTTCCTGCTCGCGGGCTTCGCGAAGCGCGCGGTCTTCCTCGCCCATGACGGCGAAGCCGCGACGACCTTCACGCTGGAGATTGACGCCCAGGGCGACGGCCAGTGGAAGAGCTGGCGCGACGTGGCGCTGAAGGCCGGCGATCTCTCCGCCTGGGTCGAGATCCCGTCGGCGCTGCCCGGCGCCTGGATCCGCGCGAAGACCGACCGCGACGTCGCCAAGGCGAGCGTCACCTTCCAATACGCCGCCGAAGACAAGCGTGCGACCGAACGCGACGGCCTCTTCAAGAGCCTCAGCAAGGCCGGCGACACGGCCTCGCAGGGCGCCTTCCTGCTCACGCGCGGCGGCAACCTCCGCACCCTCTCCGTACTGGCCGCGAGCGTCACGCCCGACCAGACCACGACCGGCGAAGCCTATGAACTCTCCGGCGACCTCAAGCTCACGAAGATGGCGGACCAGAAGCTCGCCGTCTTCGTCACGAAGAACACGCCCATCCCGGCGGGCATCATCACCGCTGACGACGCCTCCGTCATCTTCGAAGAAAGCGGCGTCCGCTGGCGCCTGCCTCGTTCGCCTTCCGCGGCGCAGGACGGACTCCTGGCCCGCAGCGCGCTCCGCAAGGTGCGCGAAGTCTGCACCGAACGCGACATGCTGCAGGCCCACGGCACCTTCTACGAGCTCCCCGCGCTGAACGCCAAGGGCGCCATCCGCATGCGCCCGATCGCGACGAGCGACGCCGCCGTGCATGACTACTGCTCCTACCGCGGACTGCTCGTGCTCAGCGGCGTCTCGCCCGAAGCCGCGAAGGATGACCGCCACGTCATCCGCTCCGAGGACGGCAAGGCCGCCGTGTGGGTCGGCGCCGCGGACGACCTCTGGAAGCTCGGCAAGCCGCGCGGCTTCGGCGGTCCGTGGAAGAACACCGCCGTCCAGAAAGGCGCCCCCTCCGACCCCTACCTCATGACCGGGTACGACAAAAAGACCCTCAAGCTGACGAACCACGGCGCCAAGCCCGTGCGCGTGGCCGTCCTCCTCGACGTCGCCGGCGACGGACGCACCTCTGCTTATCGCACCATCGAGGTCGCGGCCGGCGCGGAAGTCACGCATGCCTTCGAATCCTGGCTGAACGCCTACTGGGTCCGCTTCGTGTCGGACGAGGACGCCGTGCTCTCCGCGCAGCTGACCTACGAATAGCCGCAACCCTCGGCCGTTTCCGCGGTTACATCCTCACACCCTCCCTCCTCCTATGTCGCTCCGCCTCCTCGCCCTGCTCGCCTTCCTGTCCCCGCTCGGCGCAGCCGAGGCTCCGTCCACCCTGCTCGCGCAGCCGGACAAGGAGATCGTCGCCGACGCCCTGACCAAGGACGCGGCCGCCGCGGACTGGAAAGTGGCCAAGGGCAAATGGGAACGCACCGCGGAAGGAATCCGCGTCGAGGAACTCCCGGCCGACAAGCATGGCGCCGTGAGTCGCGTCGCCCAGACGCTGCAAGATCTCGTCATCGCCTTCGAATTCCGCCTCGACGGCGCCAAGTCGGTCTCGCTGAGCATCAACGCGACCAAGGATCACATGGCGCGCGTGCTCATCACGCCGACCGCCTTGCGCGTGCAGAAGGACGACCATGACCATGACGGTCCCGACAAGGCGGTCGTCTTCCTGAACACCACGCACAAGTTCGAGGCCGGCACCTGGCATCGCGTCGTGCTCGAGATGGTCGGCGACACCATGGTCGCGACGATCGACGGCCAGACCAGCGCCTTCGGACGCGATCCGCTTTTCCTGACGCCGAAGGTCAGCCCCGGCTTCACCTGCGCCGGCCAGACCGCCACCTTCCGTAACTTCGCGCTCTGGAGCGCCAAGCCCGAGGCCAAGGCCACCTGGAAGGACGCCAGCGTGAAGATCGCCGAAGCCATGGCCGCCGCCCCGAAGCCGGCCGCGCCGGCCGCCAAGGGCAAAGGCAAGGGCAAGGCCAAGGCCGCCAAATAAGCCATCCGGCTCGTTTTCACCGGCGGGGACCCATCTCCCCGCTTGCACCGTGGGAGGTTACGACCAAGTTCGAACCTCCCACTTTCATGAACGAGCCCTTCGACACCATCGAGGAAGCCCTGACGGACATCGCCGCCGGGAAGCTCGTCATCGTGACCGACGACGAGAACCGCGAGAACGAGGGCGACCTCGTCATGGCGGCGTCCAAGGCCACCCCGGAGACGGTCAACATGATGATCCGCCATGCGCGCGGGCTCATCTGCGTCCCGACCGTCGAGCACCAGCTCCGCCGCCTCGGCATCTCCCAGATGGTGCCCGAGAACCGCGAGTCGCAGCGCACGGCCTTCGCCGTCTCCGTCGACGCCGCCGAAGGCATCTCCACCGGCATCTCCGCCTACGACCGCGCGAAGACCATCGCGATCCTCGCCGACCCGCAGGCCAAGCCCGAGGCGCTCGTGCAGCCCGGCCACATCTTCCCGCTCCTCGCAAGACCCGGCGGCGTGCTCCAGCGCGCCGGCCACACCGAAGCCGCGGTCGACCTCGCCTCCCTCGCCGGCCTGCACCCGAGCGGCGTCATCTGCGAGATCCTCAACGAGGACGGCTCGATGGCCCGCCTGCCCGAACTCGTCGAACTCAAGCGGAAGTTCGGCCTGCACATGATCTCGATCGCGCAGCTCATCGAGTTCCGCCACCGCCGCGAACGCCTCGTCGAGCTCGTCGCCGAAAGCCCCTTCAAGTCCGCGTGGGGCGAGTTCACCCTGCGCGTCTACCGCTCGCTGCCCGACGGCCGTCAGCACCTCGTCTTCACCCTCGGCCAGCCGGACGAGACGCCCACGCTCGTGCGCGTCCAGCGCGAGAACATGCTCGGCGACCTCTTCAAGGGCAGCGCCTTCGGCGCGGGCGCCTCGCTCGCCTCCAGCTTCGAAGCCGTCGCCAAGGCCGGCCGCGGCGTCATCGTCCACGTCGCCCAACCTTACGGCGGCATGCAGGCCGACCAGGATGGCGTGCGACTCGGCCAGATGGACGCGCGCGACTACGGCATCGGCGCCCAGATCCTTTCGCATCTCGGCCTCCGCCGTATCCGCCTCATCACGAACAACCCGCGCAAGGTCGTGGGCCTCGGCGGTTACGGCCTGGAGATCGTCGAGCAGGTTCCGTTCTGAGGGTTTTCGGCCGTTTCCGCTTGCAGACGGGTTCTTAAGCGACTCCATCGGCAATCCGTTCTTCTGCCATGAGCCTAGACAAGCCCACCCCCGACGCCATCGATGGCGCCGAACTCCGCTTCGCCCTCGTGACCGCGGGTTACAACGGCGAGCTGGTCCAGGCCCTGAAGAAGAACGCCGTCAAAGGCCTGCGCGCCGCCGGCGTGCCCGCCGCCTCGATCGTCGAAGTCGCCGTCCCCGGCTCCGGCGAGATCCCTTACGCCGCCTACATGTCCGCGATGAGCGGCGATTATGACTGCGTCATCGCCCTGGGCGTCGTCGTCGCCGGCGACACCCCGCACCACGAGATCATCGCCCACTCGACGGCCCAGGCCCTGCAGGACGCGGCCATCCGCTCCGAAGTCCCGATGATCAACGGCATCGTCGTGACCAACAACCGCGAGCAGGCCGTCGCCCGCTGCCAAGGATCCCTGGACCGCGGCACGGAGTTCGCCCACGCCGCCCTCGCCATGGCCCGTCACCGCGTCACGCTCGGCGCCCGTCTCGACCAGGTCGAGGACGAGGAACGCAAGCGCGGCGGCCAGGAGCCTTTCGCCCAGAACTGAACGATGGACAACGACTCGCCCATTTCCGCCTCCGCGCGCGCCAAGATCCGCATCCGGATCAAGAGCGTCGACTACCGCATGGCGGACCAGACCGCGGCCGACATCATCGCCAGCGTCGTCGGCACCGGCGCCCGCATCTCCGGCCCCTTCCCCCTGCCCTCCCAGGTCGAGGAACCGCGCACGGCCCTCCGCGAGGAGATCCGCAGCCATCGCCGCCTGGTCGAGATCATCGGTTCCAACCAGAAGACCGTCGACGCCTTCCGCCGCCACAACGTGCCGGCCGGCGTCGAGATCGCCATCGTCGCCCCCGAAGAACCCGTCGTCCCGGACCCCACCGCGCCGCCCGCCAAGCGCAACCGCCGCCACGACAGCCGCGTCGTCGCGATGCATTTCCTGTGCTCCTGGGAAGTCCAGCGCCACGCCGACATGGTCACGGCGCTCTTCGACTTCTTCTCCGAGCGCCCGCAGCCCCGCGAGTACTACGCCTTCGCCGAGGAGCTCATCCAGGGCGTCATCCGCGACCTCGCCCTCATCGACGAGATCATCGGCAAGTACGCCAAGAACTGGGCCTTCGGCCGCATCGCCCGCGTCGACCTCGCGATCCTGCGCGTCGCCATCTTCGAGCTCATGCGCCGCACGGACATCCCGCCGGTCGTGAGCATCAACGAGGCCGTCGACATCGCGAAGGAATTCTCGACCGAGGAATCCAAGCGCTTCGTGAACGGCATCCTCGACAGCTACAAGGAAGAGCTCGGGCGCGACCCGCGCAAGGCCGAGGGCGGCTGAGCCATGGCGGGCTTCTTCGAGCGACTGAAGTCCGGCCTGAGCCGCACGGCCGAGGCCGTCGCCAATCTCCTGGCGCGTCCGATGGACGCCGCGTCCGCCGAGCAGCTGCGCGAGCGGCTGATCGCCGCCGACTTCGGCCCCGCCACGGCCGACGAAGTCGTCGAAGCCGCCCGCGCCGCCTGGAAGACCGAAGCCTCGCTCCGCAAGACCTCGCCCGCCGAAGCCGCGGCCGAAAGCATCGTACGCGCGCTGGGCGGCGAGACCGCCGTCGCTCCCGTCCTCGCGAAACCGCACGTGATCATGCTCCTCGGCGTCAACGGCGCCGGCAAGACGACCACCGCCGCGAAGCTCGCCTGGCGCTGGCGCGAGGAAGGCAAGGCCTGCCTGCTCGGAGCGTGCGACACCTTCCGGGCGGCCGCCGGCGAACAGCTTTCCGCCTGGGCCGGCCGGCTCGGCGTCGAAGTCGTCGGCGGCGCCGCCGGTGCCGACCCCGCGGCCGTGGCGTTCGACGCCGTCAAGGCGGGCGTCGCGCGCGGCGCGGACCTCGTCATCCTCGACACCGCGGGCCGCCTGCACACCAAGGCGCACCTCCTCGAAGAACTGCGCAAGGTCGTCCGCGTCACGACGAAGGCCCATGCCGGCGCGCCGCACGAGAAGTGGCTCGTGCTCGACGGCTCGCTCGGCGCCAACTCCATCGAGCAGGCCCGCATCTTCCACGAAGCCGTCGGCCTCACCGGCCTGATCGTGACCAAGCTCGACGGCAGCGCCCGAGGCGGCGCGCTCGTCGCGGTGGTCCGCGAGCTCGGCGTGCCGGTCCGCTTCATCGGCGTCGGCGAGCAGCCGGCCGACCTCCAGCCCTTCGACGCGCGCGCCTACGCCCGCTCGGTCGTCGGCCTGGCCGAGTGAGGTTGTCTTGCCAGCGGGGGCGGCTCGCCCCAGCGTGACCCCATGTCGGCCGAGACCGTCACCGTCGAACTAGGCTCACGCTCCTACCCCGTCCGCATCGGGGCCGGGATGCGCCGCGAGGCCTTGGCCGCCGCCGAACGTCGCCTGGCCGCCGGCCAGAAGTGCGTCGCGATCACCTCGCCCGGCGTCGCCGCCGCGCAGTCCGGCTTCGCCGCCGAACTCGCCCGCCTGATGCCGGTGCTCGCCACGGCCGCCGACGGCGAGACGGCCAAGTCGGCCGCCGAACTCGCCCGCGTCTGGGATTTCCTCGCCGCCAACGGCGTGGCCCGCGACGGCGCGGTCTTCGCGCTCGGCGGCGGCGTCGTCGGCGACCTCGCCGGCTTCGCGGCCGCTTCCTATCAGCGCGGCGTCGATTTCTACCAGCTCCCGACCACGCTCCTCGCGATGGTCGACAGCTCCGTCGGCGGCAAGACAGGCATCAACCTTTCCGCCGGCAAGAACCTCGTCGGCAACTTCCACCAGCCCACTGCCGTCTTCGCCGACACCGACCTGCTGGCCACCCTGCCGCCGCGCGAGTTCGCCGCCGGCATGGCCGAGGTGATCAAGCACGGCATCATCGCCGACGCCGACCTCTTCGGCCTCCTCGAACAGAACTCGCCGCTCGCCTGGAATCATCCGCTCCTGCCGCGCGTCATCCGCCGCTGCGTCGAGATCAAGGCCGCCGTCGTCGCCGGCGACGAACGCGAGACCAGCGCCCAGGGCGGCCGCGCGCTCCTCAACCTCGGTCACACCTTCGGCCACGCGATCGAGGCGACCGCCGGCTACGGCGCCTACCTGCACGGCGAAGCGGTCGCCATCGGCCTCGTGATGGCCGCCCGTCTTTCCGCCGAGCTGAAGCACTGCACCGCCGCCCAGGCCGAACAGGTCGAGGCCGTGCTGAAGTCCCACGCCTTGCCGACCGCCCTGCGCGCGCCGCTCAGGCTCGACCCGATGCTCGCCGCGATGCGCCGCGACAAGAAGGTCCGGGGCGGCAAGCTGCGCTTCGTCCTGCAGGACGGCGTCGGCGCGGCCAGCACCGCGGACGACGTCCCTGAAGAGGCCGCGGTCCGCGCCTTGCTCGCCGGCGGCGCCGTCCGCTGAGGGACCCCGCTTGACCCGGCCGGGCCGCCGGAGTTTCCTTGCGCATGCCCCGACCGCTCGCCCCGCTGGTCCCGCTCTGCCTCGCCTTGGTCGCGCTCGTCGCGCCGGCGGCCGAACCGGTCGCGGAAACCCCGCGCGTCAGCGCCTCGGGCTTCATCCGGCATTGGCCCGGCGAACTCCCGATCGTCCTCTCGGTGCCTCATGACGGCGCGGCGAAACCCGCCGACATCCCCGACCGGACGAGCGGCGTGACCGTGCGCGATTCGTACGCCACGGCGCTCGGGCATGCCCTGCGGGACGCGCTCCGTGCACGCTTCGGCAAGGCTCCGCAACTGGTGGTCTGCGAACTCTCGCGCAAGAAAGTCGACTGCAACCGGGAGATCGGCGAAGGCGCGGCCGGTCAGCCGAAGGCCGAACAGGTCTGGCGCGAATACCACGCCATCATCGACGAGGCCGAGACCGCGGTCCTCGCCCGCTCGAAGCACGGGCTTTATCTGGACCTCCATTCGCACGGCCATCCGAAGCCCCGCATCGAGATCGGCTACCTGCTGAAGGCCTCCGAGGTGCGCCTTGCCGACGAACGCCTGGACCAAGATCCGTCCGTCGCCGCCCGTTCCTCGATCCGCTGGCTGAGCCAACGGACCCCGGCGAAGTTCTCCGAACTGCTGCGCGGCGAAACGAGCCTCGGCGGACTGTTCGCCGCGCGCGGCGTCGCGGCGGTGCCGTCACCCCGCGAGGTCCTGCTCCTGGACGACCCTTACTTCAACGGCGCCTACGACATCGCGGCCCACGGCTCACGGGACAAGTCCCAGCTCGACGCCGCGCAGCTCGAAGTGCCCGGTCCGATGCGGGACACGCCCGCCCACCGGGCGGCCACGGCGCAGGCGATCGCGGAGTCGCTCGACGTCTATTTCGCCCGGCACTTCGGAGTGAAACTGAAATAGCCTTACGGCTGCGGACCGACGGCGGGCTTCGCCGCGCGCCAGTCGCGCTTGAGCAGACGGTCGTCGTTCTTCTCGTTGGCCTCGCGGACGCGGTCCTTCAGCGAACCCTCGGCGGCGGGCTGACCGGACAGGGCGGCCGCGGCCGGCGTCTTCTCGGGCGCGAAGGAACGGTCGCCGACCGGACTGGCGCAGCCGGCGAGGAGCAGGAGAGGCAGGAGGAACGTGGTCTTCATGGGATTATTTCGCGCGGACCTTGGCGTCGGCCTCGAGCCAGCTGCGGAGGGCGAGGGCCGAGCGGCGGGCGCGTTCGCGGGCGGCGGGCAGGTCGTCGGCGTCGGCGACTTCGGCCTTGGCGAAGGAATAGAACTTCGCCTTGGGTTCGGTGCCGGAGGCGCGGACCGCGATGCGTCGTCCGTCGGCCAGCTCGGCGAGGATGAATTCCTCGGGCGGCACGCGGTCGCCTTCGGCGTCGAGCACCTTGTCACGTTCGTAGTCGGTGACACGGAGGACCTTGGAGCCGTCGATGACGGCGGGAGGCGACTTGCGCCAGGAGGCGACGATGCGGCGGATGCACGCGGCGCCCTCGGCGCCTTCGAACGCGAGGTTCAGCAGGTCCTCGTGATGGGCGCCATAGCTCAGGTGAAGCACGTCGAGCGCGTCGAGCAGCGTGCGGCCGCGGGAGCGCAGCAGCGCGGCGAACTCACAGAGCATGACCACCGTCGCGTTGGCGTCCTTGTCGCGGACCGCGTCGTCGGCGAGGTAACCGTAGCTCTCCTCGGCTCCGAGCAGGAAGAGGGTCGAGTGACGCAGCGCGAGCGGGGCGCGGCGAAGCAGGGGGAGCGCAGGGGCGTCGGGGCCGGCGCCCTCGATGAGGCGGCGGTTCCAGTTCTCGAGCTTGCGGGCGATCCACTTGAAGCCGACCAGCGTCTCGACGCAGCCCACGCCGTGGCGGGCGCAGATGGCGGCGACGAGCGGCGTGGTCACGAGCGACTTGACCACCGCGGCGTTCGACGAGCCGCCGTCGGGCAGGATGCCGGCGTCCTTGAGGGACGAGATCCGGAACTCGGTCAGCAGGGCGGCGACCTCGTTGCCGTTGAGCAGGCGATGGCCGCCGGCCGGCAGCGGGCAGGCCACGCCGACGCGGTCGGAGTCGGGATCCGTCGCGAGGATCAGGTCGGCGTCGATTTCCGTGGCGAGCTTCAGCGCGAGGGCGAAGGTGCTGGCGTTCTCCGGATTCGGGGAGGCGACGGTCGGGAAGCGGCCGTCGTGCTCGCGCTGCTCCTCGACCAGATGCGGGTCGATGCCGACGCGACGCAGCGCGGGGACGACCATGACGTCGCCCGTTCCGTGCACGTTGGTGAAGACGACCTTGGGCGTGTGCCGCGCGATGATCTCCGGATCGAGCACCACGCCGGCGAGGCGGGCGAGGTAGGCGTCCTCGGCCGCGGCCGGGACCGTGAGCACGCGGGCGAGGTCCTTCTCAAGATAAGGCGCGACGTCGGCCGGTCCGAGTTTGCCGACTTCGGCGACGATGGCGGCGTCATGCGGAGGCAGGACCTGGCCGCCGTCCCCGAGGCAGCACTTGAAGCCGTTGTCGTGCGCCGGATTATGGCTGGCCGTGATGACGACGCCGGCGTGGGCGCCGAGGTGACGGACCGTGAAACTCAGCTGCGGGGTCGAACGGGCGCCGGCGAAGAGGTAGGCCTCGCCGCCGAGCTCCGTCCAGGCGCCGGCGATCAGCTCGGCGAAGTGACGGGAGAAGTGGCGGACGTCATGGGCGACGACCAGGCGGGCGCCGGGTCGGGTGGCCGAGACGTGCTTCCAGAGGCCGATGACGGCCCGAAGGACATTGACGTCATTGAGGCAGGCCGAGCCGATCGCGGCGCGCACCGGCAGCCCTTGGGCGTCGACCTCGTTGGCGGCGGAGACCCGGCCGACCGTCCGGCCACGCATCCCCCCGGTGCCGAAAGCGATGCCCTTGTAGAAACGGTCTTCGAGTTCGGCCCAGGCCCCGCGGTCGCAGAGGTCCCGGAGGGAGGCCACGGCCTCGGCCGGCAGCGCCCCCGAGCGGAGCCAATCCCCGGCGTTGGCGAGGCTGGCGGCGGAAAGCTGGCCCTTCTGCTGGGCGGCTTGGAGGAGCGAAAGGACGGCGGCGGAGGCGCTCATGTGTCCCCCATACTTACCCGCCCGGGGGCGGGGACAAGCCCGTAGGCGGGGGAGGCGGGGGTTGACACAAACGGTCCTTTCCCAAGGGTTGACCCCCCATGCCCGAAGACCGTTCCAGCAAGCAGCCCCCGGCCGGCGATGACCGCAACCTCGTGGTCGTCGACGAGGATTTCGTCAATGCGGACGCCGAAGACCGTCTCTGGCTCTTCTGGGAGCGCAACCAGGGCGTGATCGTCAAGGCCACCGTCGCCGTCGTGGTCGGCATCCTCGGTTACCTCGCCTTTTTCTTCTGGAACGAAAGCCAGCGCGAAGCCCTCGGCGAAGAATTCACCGCCTGCCAGGACGAAGCCGCCCGCCGGGCCTTCGCCGGTCGCCATGCGGGCGAACCCCTGGCCGCCGTCGCCCTGACCGACGTCGCCGACGACCTCAAGCGCGCCGGCAAGTTCGCCGACGCCGCCAAGGCCTACGACGAAGCCCGTCGCCTGGCCGGCCTCGCCGGCAACGCCCCGGCGGTCTCCGCCCTCGCCACCCGCGCCCGCCTTTACGCCGCCCTGTGCCGCCTGGAAACCGGCGACGCCGGCGCGACCAAGGCCCTCGCCGAGGTCGCCGATGACGTCTCCGCCGCCGAGACCCTGCGCGGTTTCGCCATGCTCACCTTGGCCAACGTCGCCGTCGCCAAGGGCGACACCGCCGAAGCCACCAAGTGGCTCAACGCGATGGACAAGAAGCTCCGCGCCAACCACGTCTGGAAAGCCGACAAGGAGATGCTGGTCCGCTCCGAGCCTTCGCTGATCGCTCCCGTCGCCCCGGCCGGCAAGTAAGGCGACGGTCCGCCGGCCTCCGGCCACGGCCGAGCCCCTATTAACCTTGCCAATAAAGGCCATCGGGCGTGTCTTCTGGACACCCGTCGGCACGGAGCCGACGAGGCCGTCACCCTTCCCTCCGGAGCCCAACCCATGAACGAAGCCGCGCCCCTGCCGGAAGCCGCCGTCGTGGCGGAAAGGCTGACCAAGCGCTACGGCTCCCTGACCGCGGTCGAGGACCTGAGCTTCTCCGTGGCGCCGGGCGAGATCGTCGGCTTCCTCGGCCCGAACGGAGCCGGCAAGTCGACCACCATGCGCATCCTGTCCGGCACGATGTCCGGCACCTCGGGCCGCGCGGCCATCTGGGGCGTCTCGGTCGCGCTCGATCCCGCCGGCGCGAAGCGTCACCTCGCTTACATGCCGGAGAACAATCCGCTGCCGGAAGACCTCCGCGTGGAGGAATACCTGACCCTGCGCGCCCGCCTCAAGGACGTCGCGCCGGACCGGGTCGGCGAACGCGTCCGCCGGGTGATGGAAGACTGCGACCTCACGCGCCGCGCGTCGGGGCGGCTCATCGGCCAGCTCTCGAAAGGTTTCCGCCAGCGCGTCGGCATCGCGGACGCCCTCCTCGCCGAACCGCGCGTCGTCATCCTGGACGAACCCACCATCGGGCTCGACCCGCACCAGATCCTCGGCATCCGCGAGCTGATCCGCTCGCTCCGCGGCAAGATGGCCGTGCTCATCTCGAGCCACATCCTGCATGAGGTCGAACAGGTCTGCGACAAGGTCGTCATCATCAACCGCGGCCGGCTGGTGGCCCAAGGCCGCACCGAAGACCTGCGCCGCGAACTGCTGCCGGAAGCCGCGTTCACCGTCGTGACGCGCGCCGACGAAACCGGGCTGCTCGCCGCCTGCCGCGCCGCCGAACCCGCGGCCGCCGTCGTCGCCGTCGCTTCCGCCGACGGCTGGAACACCTTCCGCGTCACCTTGCCCGTCGGCTCGCCCGCGCGCGAGACGCTCGCCGGCTCGCTCATCGGCGCGGGGCTCGCGCTGCGCGAGATCGCGGAAGAAAGGTTCGGGCTCGAAGACATCTTCCTCGCCGCCACGCGCCGCGCCCCCGGGGAGGGCCGCCGCTCCTGATGCGACACTTCCGCACGCTCCTCGCGCACGAGCTGCGCAGCGCCGCGCTCTCCTGGAACACCTGGGCGGCCGCCGGCCTCTTCCTCGCGCTGATGGGCGGCATCCACTTCTTCGCGCTCATCGACGCCGCGCGCGCGCCGGCCCCGCGGTCGCCCGTGGAGGCGACGCTCTGGTTCTTCTGGCTGCCGCTGCTCTGCGTGCTGCCGCTGCTGACGATGCGCACGTTCGCCGAGGAGCGCCGCTCGGGCACGCTCGCGGCGCTGCTCACCACGCCGGCGAGCCCCGCCGCCGTGGTCTGGGCGAAGTTCCTCGCGGTCTGGATCGTCTGGGTGCTGCTCTGGCTGGCCTTCGCCGCCTTCCCGTTCCTCGCCGCGCAGCGGCTGGACGGCGCCAACGCCCGCGCGCTCGGCGAAGGCTCCGCGCTCTGGGGCGGGCTCTGCTTCATCGCGGTGAGCGGCCTCCTGCATGTCGCGATCGGGATCCTCTGCAGCTGCGTGACGCGTTCCGCGGCGCTGGCGGCGTTGCTCGCCTTCATCAGCCTGCTGGCGCTGACGGCCGCGGGCGGCGCGCTCGAGACTTTGCCGATCGAAAGCTGGGAATGGCTCGGCTGGCTGCGCGAACCGGCGGCGCACCTGCGGACGTTCGGCCACCTGCAGGACTTCACCGACGGCGTCCTCGACGCGCGTCCGCTCGTCTTGTACGGCACCGGCACCCTGCTCTGCCTCGGCCTGGCGGTGCTCACCGTGGAGGGCCAGGAATGACATGAGCTCCCCGCGCGACGACTTCGGCTCCGTCCGGCCCATCCGCCGTCTGAACCGCCTCACGCAGGCGTTGCTGGCGATCGCCCTCGCGGTGGCCGTGAACACGCTGGCCTCGCTGCCTGAATTCCGCGTCCGCCGCGACATCTCCGCCGACCGGCGCCACTCGCTCGCCCCGGAATCGGTCGAGACCGTGCGCGCCGCGGGCCGACGCAGCCCCGTGGGCGCCGGCCGCGCCCGCGGCTGGGTCCGCGCCGTCGTCCTGACGAGCGAGAAGTCGGATGAGGCCCGGTACCTGCGCGCCCGGCTGAACAAGCTGCTCGACGCTTACGTCGTCGAGACCGGCCGCCAAGGCGGCAGCTGGCTCGCCGTCGAGCAGGCCGGCGACGGACGCAACGCGCCCCTCCTCTCCGAACTCGCCGGCCGCCACGGCGCGCCGGACGCCACGGTCGTGCTGGTGCTCGCCTGCGGCGGGCGGGCGAAGTACCTCAGCTACCGGGACTTCGTGACCAAGGAGGGCGCCTTCCGCGGCGAAGAAGCGGTGACCTCCGCCCTGATCGAAGTCACCGAAGACAAGCCTGCCGTCTGCTACGTGACCAAGGGACACGGCGAACTCGGCGTCGAGGACGCCTCGCCCGTACGCGGGATGTCGCTCCTCTCCCGTCAGCTCCGCAACCGCAACTTCGAGGTCCGGCCGCTCGACCTGGCCACGGTGAGCGAAGTCCCCCGCGACGCCTCGATGGTGTTCGTGCCGGGTCCGGTGACGCCTTTCTCCGCCACGGAAAACGACCGTCTCCGCAAATACCTGCAGGAACGTAACGGCCGGGTGCTCGTCATGCTCGACCCAGGACGCGACCACGGCCTCGAGCCGGTGCTCTCCGAGTGGGCGATCTTCACCCCCGACGCGGAACTGCAGGAGCCGGACCCCGCGCGCCGCACGACCGACGGCGACATCGGCCTGCTCCGCCTCGAAGCGAAGGAACACCCGCTCACCAAGCCGCTCCGCGAACAGAACCTCCCGCTGGTCGCCGCCCGGCTCCGCCCCGCCCGCTTCGACGAAGGCAGCGCGCCGGACAGCACGCTCGGCGTGTGGCAGCTCGTCTTCTCGTCGGACGCCGCCTGGGGCGAGACGGATCCCGCCCGCCGGCCGCTGCGCTTCGACCAGGAGCGCGACCAGCCCGGCCCGGTCTGCGTCGTCGCCGCGGCGGAACGCGCGACCGGCATCCGGCAAGGCGTCGGCGGCGCCGGCGGCCGGCTGGTCGTCGTCGGCACCTCCGAGATCGCGGCGAACAGCCGCCTCGACCGCGGCGGCAACCGCGCGTTCCTGACGCAGGCCGCCGCCTGGCTCAGCGACCGCGAACGCGCCGTCTCGCTGCCCGCCCGGACCGGGGGCGAATATCAGCTGACCGCGACCGCCGCCGACTTCTGGGCCTTGGCCCTGCGTTTCGCCCTCATTCCGCTCGGCGTGCTCGCAGTCGGGCTTGCGGTTTCCGTGTGGCGTCGCAGGAGTTGACCTGCCCATGCGGATCTCCCGCACCACCGTCGTCCTCCTGCTCGCCAACCTGATCGCCTTCGGTCTCGTGTGGCGCGCCATGTCCGGGCAGACCACGGCCCCGGTCAGTCAGACCCAGCTCTTCCCCGCGAACCCGGCGCGCATCGCCCTCGCCGAAGGCCCGGCCCGCATCCTCCTGGAGAAACGACCGGCCGGCTGGCGCGTGCTCGAACCGTTCGAGTGGCCGGCCAATGTCTGGTCCGTGCAGCGGCTGATCGACGAACTCCGCTTCATCAGTCCGGAAAGCGGCTTCGACGTCGCCGAGGTGACGGCCAACGGCGCCAGCCTCAAGGACTACGGACTCGAACCGGCGCGCTGGACCGTGAAGGTCACCGGTGACGCCGGCGCGGCCGTCGAGGTCAAGGTCGGCGTGCAGCCCTCGACGCGCCGCCACTTCCTGCTCACCGAAGACGGACGACGCATCGTGCCGCTGCCGGACGCGATGGCCGCGGCCTTGGGCGCGAGCGCCGAGAGCTACCGGGTCGACCGCATCTTCGAGATCGCCGACTTCGAGGCCCGCGCGGTCTCGGTGCGTCAGCGCGAGAAGGACGCCGAGACCGTCACGGCGCTCGTCGCCGAAGCGCGCCCGCGCGTCGGCCGACGCGTGCAGCTGCCCGAGTGGCGCTTCGAAGCCCCTTACGACGCCCCCGCCGATCCGGACGCCACCGCCCGCGCCGTGGCCGCGCTCGCCAACCTGCGCGTCGCCAAGTTCGTGGACCTCGCCGAAGAAGCGACCGGCCTGGGCGCGCCCGCCCTGCGCCTGGCGCTCGAAGGCAACGCCCGCCGTCAGGTCCTGCTCGTCGGCCGCTCCGCGCCGGCCCAGCCGCAGCTCCTCTGCGCGAAACTGGAAGACAACGCCGCCGTCTTCCTGGTCGAGGCGCGCGAACTGCGCGAATGGATGACCCCGCGCGCGACGCTCGCCGACACGCGGCCCGCCGACTTCGATCCGGCTCTCGTGACGGGCTTCACGGTCTCCGCCGGCGGACGCACCATCACGTTGCACCGGCTCGACGGCCTCGGCGACGAGGCGCGCTGGGAGATCCCGGTCGCGCCCGGCTCCACGGCCACCAAGCGCCGCGAAGCCGACGCGCGACTCGTGGGCCGCTTCCTCGCCGGACTCTCCCAGCTGCGGGCCACCCGCCGCGCGCCCGACGTCACGGGCGGACTCACCTTGCCCGCCGTCCGCGAGCCGGTCGCCGGCGCCAAGGGCCAGACCGTCGAACTCGAATTCGGAACCGAACGCATCGTGCTCGGCTTCAGCGACGATCCCGACAACGGCGCGGGCACCCGCCTCGTCCACGCCAAAGGTTCGCCGCTGGCGGCGGTCTGTGACGTCACGTTCCTCGACGGCGGTCACCAGAACGTCGAACCCTCCGCGTGGCGTCGCCGCACCGTGGCCGCCCTGCCGCAAGGCGCGCGCGTCAGCGGACTGCGCCTCACCGCCCGCGCCGACGGCAAAGTGGTCGGCGAAGCCCGCCTCGGCCCGGACGGCAACTGGGCCGGCACCGGCCGGCTCGATCCGACCAGCGCGCGTCGTCTTGCCTTGGGGTTCGCCGAAGTCCGCGCGACGGCCTTCCCCGGACGCGACGTCGGCGCCGGCGGCTGGAGCTACGAACTGCGGGTGACGGACCAGGCGGCGACCGGCGCCGGCGCCGCGAGCGAGACGATCCGGACCTACCTCTGTTCCGCTCCGCTCAACGACCGTTCGCTGCTCCTGCGCGACGAGACGGATGATGACGACTTCATCCTGGAACCGACGCTCGCCGCCCTCCTTGCTCCGCTGCTGACCGAGGCCGGGAGATGAAAGCGCGGCCCGGCAGCTCACCCTTGCGTCGCTTCCTGCGCGGGCTGACGAACACCTGCCTGTCGCTCCTGCTTCCGGTCCAGCTCGGACTGGCCTGGCTCGCCGACCATGACGGCCCCGTGCGGCTGCCGGACTTCGTCACCGAAGCCGTCACCGAACGGCTCGCCGCCCGGGGCGTCGACTTCCGCGCGCGCGCGCTGTGGGTCCTGCCTGACCTCACGCTCGCGGCCGACGACGTCACGGTCGCCTTCGACGGACTCACCGGCGACGTCTTCGCCGCCGCCCGCGCGGAGGTCGCGCTGCATCCGGCCCGGTTGCTCGCCGGCGAGATCGCGCCGACCCGCCTGCGCCTGAACGGTGGCCGCCTGTGGTGCCCGGCGTCCGTCGCGCAGGACGGGCGTCGCCGCAGCCTCGTCGACGACCTCACGCTCGACATCGCCCAGGAAGGCCGCTGGGTCAGCCTCCGCATCGCGCAGGTGCGCGCGGGGAAGATCACCTTCCATGTCAGCGGCGAAGTGCCCGCCAGCCTCCTGCGCGCGGGACCGACGACGACGACGGCGGCCGCGCCGCTCCCGCGACGCCTCGCCGGCGTCCTTGGCGCGCTCGACACCGCCCTCACCGCCGCGGAAGGCTCGGGCGGCGCGACGGTGACGGTCCATTGTTCCGGCCGAAGCGACGGCACGGCGGAACTCTCCGCGCAAGCCCTCCTCGGAGAAGAGACCGGCGAGCAGCTCGGTCGCGTCAGTCTCCGTGGCCTGCGGCTGAGCGCCGACGCCCAGCTCGCGGCTGACGGCGCGCTCCGGGACTGGCGCCTCGCCGGCGACGCCGAGACCACTGCTTGGCGCGATGGCGCGACCGTGACGGCCGCCCGCGCCTCCCTGCGCGTACGCGGCGCCGGCCTGCGCGGCGAGATCGTCGCCGACGCCGCGCTCACCGATGTCCGGATCGGCGAGATCCTCTGCCAGCAGATGAATCTGCGCGCCGCGCGTCCGGCCGCGGAGAAACCGTGGACGCTCGGCTTCCGCGCGCATACCGCCGCCTCGGTCGCGGGCGGTTCGCTCGAGGGCCTAGCCGACGGCACCCGACGGCTGCGCCTCGAACATGCCCTGATCTCCGGACGGGAGGTCTCGACGCACCCGGCGGTCGCGCCGGTCCTGCTCGCGGCCGGCATCGACCTGCGGGGTGACCTGCTCCTGCGCGAAGCCGAAGTCACCGTCTCGCCCGAAGGACGTCTCCTAAGCGCCCGCGGCGAAGCGGGGCTCTCTGGTTTCCGCGGACTCGGACTTTCCGCCGAGGCGATCAGCCCGGGCGCGGACCTGCCGCTGCGTACCCGTTTCGACTTCGCGCCCGGCCGCGCCGAACACCCCTTGCGACTGCGCGACCTGCGTCTCGCCTCCGTCGTCGGCGAAGCGGACTGCGCCGTCGCCGAAGGCGGCGCCTTCCGCCTGACGCTCCAAGGCGAGCTCGCGCCCGCCAGCCTCGACCGGGTGCTCGGCAACTGGTGGATCGACCTCTGGCGCACCTTCCTCGTGCGGGAGAATCCTTACGCCTTCATCGAGGTCCAAGGACATTGGGGCGCGCTGACGAGTCGCACGCGCGGACGCGTGCTGATGCGGGACTTCGACTTCATGGGCGCGCCCTTCCGGCGCGTAGAAGTGAGCGTCGACGCCGACGAACGGCGTTCGCTGATCGGCCTGCACCGCCTCCAGGGCGGGACGAGCGCCGACGACGGCGAAGTCGAGGGCAGCGCGACCTGGGATTGGTCCAAGCCCGGCGTGCTCGCCGGTCCGGCGGTGAAAGCCGCCGGCGACCTCCAGCCGTGGATCGCCGCGCGTTGCGCCGGCAAGAATTTCGGCGACGCGCTCCAGGGACTCGTGCTCCCGGCGGGCCGACGCTTCGCGCTCGAACTCACGCCGCTCGGGCGAGGACTCGACATCCGGACGACGATCGAGAGCGACGGCGCCTTCAGGGCGTGGGGCATCGCCGGACGCGGACTGAAGGTCACGACGCTGAGCCAAGCCGGCGGCATGCGGATCGACGCCCGACTCGGCCTGGCCGATGGGGAAGCGGAACTACGCCTGAACGGCGACCCCTTGCGACCGACGGACTTCGTGCTCTCGTTGAAGAACTGCGATCCGGCCCAGATCGGGCGGATCATGCAGGACCTCGGCGAACCTTCGGCGGCGCCGCCGAAGAAAGCGGAAGGCCGGGGCCGGCTGGACCTCGACCTCAAAGGCCGGATCGACCTCGCGGCACCGCGCGAGCTCCGCGGACTGGGCACCTACACTTTGAACGACCCTGAGTTGAAGAAAGTCCGCCTGCTCGGGGGTATCTCGGGCGTGCTCGAAGCCGTCGGCGTCGGGGCGACCACCTATGAACTGGACCGGGCGGCCGGCACATTCGGCTGCATCGGGGGGAGGGCCTACTTCCCGGACATGACCATCACCGGCCCCCAGGCCAGGCTGGACCTGGCCGGGGAAGTCGACCTCCGGGAGATGACCCTCAACTTCGCCGGGGACTTTTCCTTGCCCCGGAAACAAGGATTTAACCCTATCGACATCATAAATTTGAACCGGGCCTTGGTCAGCCTCACCAAAATCAAGCTCCAAGGCCCCCTGGCGAAGCCCGAAACCCAGGCTATCCCGACCCTTAAAGACATAGTTAAACCTAACAGCGATAAGGATTTAGGAAAGATACCTGCCGGCATTCTGGAATGAGGGTTGATTTGCCCCCCTGATACCCTGTATCAGAGAGGCGCACCCCCTCACGGAGGACATTACCTTGGACCTAATTAAGATTAAACAAGTCGTGGATTTGATGAAGAAGTCGGACCTTTCCGAGTTCGAGATCCAGGACCAGGACTTCAAGCTGCGCATCAAGCGTGACCTCCCCGGTCGCGCCCCGATCGCAGCCCCGGCCGCCCCGGTGGCGGCCGCCCCCGCCCCCGTGGCGGCGGCCCCGGCCCCTGCGGCCGCGGCGCCTGCCCCGGCCGCCCCCGCCGCCGCGGACCCCAGCATCAAGCTGGTCACGTCCCCGATGGTCGGCACCTTCTACGCCACCCCTTCCCCTGAGAACCCGCCCTTCGTCACCGTAGGCTCCCCGATCAAGGCCGACTCCGTCGTCTGCATCATCGAGGCCATGAAGGTGATGAACGAGATCCAGTCGGAAATCTCCGGTACGGTGGTCGAGTGCCTGGTCGCCAACGGCACCTCGGTCGAATTCGGCCAGCCGCTCTTCCGCGTGAAGGTCAGCTGAGCACCGACTTCCGAGCATGAACAAGATCCTCATCGCCAATCGCGGCGAAATCGCCCTTCGCGTCATCCGCGCCTGCCGGGAGCTGGGCATCAAGACCGTCGCGGTCTACTCCCAGGCCGACGAGCAGTCGCTGCACGTTCAGCTCGCCGACGAGGCCGTCTGCATCGGACCCGGCCCGAGCAAGGATTCGTACCTGCGCGAGGATCGCATCATCTCGGCCGCCGAGATCACCAACGTCGACGCCATCCACCCCGGCTACGGCTTCCTCTCCGAGCGCGCCGGCTTCGCCGAGAAGTGCGCCGCCGCCAACATCAAGTTCATCGGCCCGAGCCCCGACGTCATCCGTAAGATGGGCGACAAGGCCGTGGCCCGTCAGACGGCCGCCGCCGCCAAGGTGCCCTGCGTGCCCGGTACGGACGGCCCCGTCGACAACCAGCGCGAAGCCATCAAGGAAGCGCAGCGCATCGGTTTCCCCGTCATCGTCAAGGCCGTCGCCGGCGGCGGCGGCAAGGGCATGCGCATCGTCCACAACGCCGCGGCTTTCCCCAAGGAATTCGAAAGCGCCCGCGCCGAAGCCGAGAAGGCCTTCGGTGACGGCCGCGTCTACATCGAGAAGTACATCGAGCAGCCGCGCCACATCGAGTTCCAGCTCCTGGGCGACGAACACGGCAAGGTGATCCACCTCGGCGAACGCGACTGCTCCGTGCAGCGCCGCCACCAGAAGCTGATCGAAGAGTCCCCTTCCCCGTTCCTGACCCCCAAGCTCCGCGAGGAGATGGGCAAGGTCTCCGTCCGCCTCGCCGAGACCATCGGCTACCAGAACGCCGGCACGATCGAGTTCCTCGTCGATAAGCACGGCAAGTTCTACTTCATGGAGATGAACACGCGCATCCAGGTGGAGCACGGCGTCACCGAAGAAGTCACGGACATCGACCTCGTCCGCCGCCAGATCCTCATCGCCTGCGGCGAGAAGCTCGAGCTCTCCCAGAAGGACATCAAGATGACCGGCCACGCCATCGAGTGCCGCATCAACGCCGAAGACCCGGCCCGCAACTTCGCCCCGAGCCCCGGCACCATCGGGCTGTACTACACGCCCGGCGGCCACGGCGTGCGCGTCGACTCGCACTGCTACTCGGGCTACGTCATCCCGCCCCTCTACGACTCCATGGTGGCCAAGCTGATCTCGGTCGGCGCGACCCGCCAGAAGGCCCTGGACCGCATGCACCGCGCCCTCGGCGAGTACATCATCCGCGGCATCCACACCACGATCCCGGTCTGCCGCGCGATCATGAAGGA
>JBJOMV010000023.1:0-23985 GCA_046052185.1 Verrucomicrobiota bacterium
CGCTGGCCCCCTGACGGCGGCTCTTGACCTTGGCGGGGCGGATGCCCACGTTGCCTCTTCCATGGCAAAGACCCAGGCAGGCATCGTCGGACTCCCCAACGTGGGCAAGTCGACCCTCTTCAACGCCCTCACGCGCTCGCGCAAGGCCGAGGCGGCGAACTACCCCTTCTGCACGATCGAGCCCAACGTGGGCGTGGTCCTCGTGCCTGACGAACGCATGCAGAAGCTGCAGGCGATCGCCGGCACCAAGGTCGTCATCCCGGCCACGATCGACATCGTCGACATCGCGGGCCTCGTCGCCGGCGCCTCCAAGGGCGAAGGCAAGGGCAACGACTTCCTTTCCAACATCCGCGAGTGCGACGCGATCATCCACGTGGTCCGCTGCTTCGACAACGACGACATCGTCCACAGCATGGGCAAGGTCGACCCGGTCCGTGACATCGGCGTGATCGAGACCGAGCTCATCCTCGCCGACATCCAGTCGGCCGAACAGCAGCTCGACCGCAACCAGAAGAAGGTCCGCAGCCAGGACAAGGACGCCATCGCCAACGTCGAGCTGCTCGGTCGCTTGGTGAAGCACCTCAACGAGAACCAGCCGGCCTCCTCCCTCGAAGTCTCCGACGACGAGCGCGCCCGCCTGAAGACCTACAACCTGCTTTCCTCCAAGAAGGTGCTCTTCGCCTGCAACGTCGCCGAGGGCGACCTCGCCGACCCCTCGAAGAACCCGCACGTCGCCGCCGTCGCCGCCCTCATCGGTCAGCGCCATGGCTGCGAGCACGTCGTCATCTGCGCCCAGGTCGAAGCCGAGCTCTGCGACCTGTCGCCCGCCGAAGCCACCGAGTTCCTGCAGTCCCTCGGCGTCACCGACTCCGGCGTATCGTCCCTGATTCGCGGCGCCTACCACCTCCTCGGGCTGGCGACCTACTTCACCGCGGGTGAGAAAGAAGTCCGGGCCTGGACGTTCCGCAGCGGCATGACCGCCCCGCAGTGCGCCGGCGTGATCCACACCGACTTCGAGAAGGGCTTCGTGAAGGCCGAAGTCGTCTCTTACGAGGACCTCGTGAAGAACGGCTCCGTCGCCGCCGCCCGCGACGCCGGCCGCTACCGTCTCGAAGGTAAGTCCTACCTGTTCAAGGACGGCGACGTGGCCCTGTTCCGCTTCACGGACTAAGGCCTTAGCCCTAATACCCCCAAAAAGGACGCGTAAATGCGTCCTTTCTTTTTGCCATGGCTCGCGGGCCTCGCAACCATTCAGGACCGTCCCTGTCCTACCCTATGATGCCTCGCGTCCTCCCCCTGTTGGCCCTGCTCCTGGCCGCCGTCCTCGGCGCCGCCGAGACCCGCCCCAACATCGTGCTGGTGGTCGGCGAAGACATGGGCCCCGACACGGGCGCCTACGGCTGCAAGGACGCCATCACGCCGAACATGGACCGCCTCGCCAAAGAAGGCGCCTTGTTCACCCGCGCCTTCACCCATACGGCCGTCTGCGCCCCTTCTCGCAGCGGGATGGTCACCGGACAATATCCTCTAAAGTACGGCGCGCAGAACATGCGCTCGGTCGTCGTGAACCCGCCGCACCCTTTCACGGAGAAACTCCAGTCCGCCGGCTATCACGTGATGTGGCCCGGCAAGACCGACTTCCAAGGCGTCTCCGAAAAGAACCTCGCCAACGATCGCAAGAACTGGGTCAACCCGGCCAACCGCCCGGCAGGTGAACTGTCCGCCAAGCCGAAGGAACCGTTCTTCGCTTACTTCAACGATACGGTCAGCCACGAAAGCCAAGTCCGTGCCGACGACGAAGTCCACGCCAAGAACACGTCCGCGCTCAAGCCTTCCGACCGCCGCGACCCCGCCAAGGTCGAGCTCCCGCCTTTCTATCCGGACACTCCGGCCGTCCGCCGGGAAGTCGCCCACTACCATGAGCTCGTCACGGCGGTGGATTACTCCCTCGGCCGCGTGCTCGATTGGCTGAAGGCGCACGACCTCGAGAAGAATACCATCGTGATCCTGACCGGCGACCACGGCCGCGGCATGCCGCGTTTCAAGCGCTCGCCCAAGGACACGGGCACCCGCGTGCCGCTGATCGTGCGCTGGCCCGGCCAGATCGCCCCCGGCACGGTCCGCGAAGACTTCGCCGGCTGGATCGATTTCGCGCCGACCGCGCTGACGCTCGCCGGCGTCCCGGTCCCCGCCGAATACGACGGCCATTGTTTCCTGCCGACGGCCGCCCAGCCGCCGAAATACGCCTACTCGTTCCGTGACTTCATGGACGAGAGCTTCGACAAGGTCCGCTCCGTGCGCGACGCGCGGTTCCGTTACGTCCGCAACCAGGCGCCCGGCGTCGATGAGGCCGGCAAGGTGGCCTACCAGGAAGTCGGCCAGACGATGCACGAACTCCGCCGCGTCCAAGCCGAAGGCAAACTGACGCCCATCCAAGCCCTCTACTTCAATCCGAACCGCGCCGCCGAAGAACTCTTCGACACCCAGAGCGACCCGTGGGAAGTGAAGAACCTCGCCGGGGACCCCGCCCATGCGGCCAAGCTCGCCGAACTCCGCGCCGAGTGCGACGCCTGGCTCGCCCGCTGCGGACCGCTGGCCGACCTCCACGCGGACGAACTCGTGAAGCGCGGCATCATCAAGCCCCGCGACGAGAAATACGAAGAACGGCGCAAGACCGGCTCGACCGCCGGCGACGCCACCGCGGCCGCCAAGAAAAAGGGCAAGAAAGCCGCCAACAAATAATCTCCTTATCATCATGCGCCTCCCCCTCCTCCTCTCCGCCTCGTTGCTCGCCTTCGGCTGCAAGCCTGCTCCGCAGGTCGCCCGCTACGAAGTGAAGTCCGACGCTGCGCCGGCTCCCGCCGCCGCTCCGGCCGCGCCGGTCGCCGCGCAGCCCGCTCCTTCCCCGGCCGTCGCCGCCCCGATGGTCGCGCCCGCGTCGATGAAGGCCGAAGCGGCCTCCTTCGACGCCCCCAAGTGGGGCAAGCTCCCCGCCGGCTGGTCCGTCGGCCCCGAGAACGGCATGCGCAAGGCAACCTGGATCGTGGCCGGCCCCGACGGCTCCAAGGCCGAGATCGCCGTGACGGTCTTCCCCGGCAACGTCGGCGGCCTCACCGCCAACGTGAACCGCTGGCGCGGCCAGATCGGCCTGCCTCCCGCGAACGGCGACGACATCGCCGCTTCCGCCAAGCCCGCGAAGGTCGGCGGCATCGAAAGCCAGCGCTTCGTGATGGTCTCGACCGACGGCAAGAAGGGCCTCGATGCGGTCATGACCCCGCACAAGGGAGCCACCTGGTTCTTCAAGATGAGCGGTGACGCCGCCGCCGTCGCCGCCCATGGCGCCGCCCTCGTCGCCTTCCTCGCCGAATCCCAGCTTCCGTGAACGACTCCGAATTCGAAAAGAAGGCCGACTCAGGTCGCCGCGTGCTCGACACGCTGGCGTCGCTCAAGCTGACGGTCTTCCTGCTGGTGGTGTCGATGCTGCTGGTGCTGCTCGGCACGCTCGAGCAGGTCCACTGGGGCGTCTGGCACGTCCAGAAGGTCTACTTCTCCTCCTGGTATTGCTTCTACCCGATGGATGACACCGCCCCGTTGCAGATCCCGCTCCCGGGCGGCTTCCTCATCGGCGCGCTGCTCGTCGCCAACCTGGCCTTCGCGCACTTCCGTCACTTCAAGGCCACGGCCTCCAAGGTGGGCATCAGCATGATCCACGCCGGCCTGCTCCTCCTGCTCATCGGCGGTTTCATCACCGCGGTCTACCAGGAAGAGTCCGCGATGATCGTCCCGGAAGGCGAAAGCCGCAATTTCTCCGAGGCGTTCCGCGAGTTCGAATTCGCCCTCGTCGAGAAAGACCCCAAGGCCGACCAGGTCGTCGTCGTGCCCGACACGATCTTCCGCGCCATCGCCGCCAAGCAGGCTCCCGACACGGTCGCCCTGCCCGGCTCGCCCTTCACGCTCAAGGTCCTCACCTATCACCCGAACGCGATGCTGCGCGCCAAGTCGCAGATGGCCGACGGCCTCCCGATCAAGGCGACCCAAGGCATCGGCGCCCGCACGGAACTGGCCTACAAGCCGGAGCCTGAAAGCTACGACGACAACAAGCCCAACGCCCCGACGGCGATCGTCGAACTCCTCAAAGGCGCCAAGTCCGCCGGCGTCTGGGTCGTCAACCTCAACCTGACGGAGAATTTCGACGCCCAGGAATTCAAGGACGGCGGGAAGACCTACCAGCTCTCGCTTCGCCGCGTGCGCTACTACGTCCCCTTCACCCTGCGCCTCGACAAGTTCACCCACGAGAAATACCCGGGAACGAACACGCCCCGCCGCTTCGCCAGCGACGTGACGATCAAGGAAGGCACCGGCTCCTTCGCCTACAACATCTCGATGAACCAGCCGCTCCGCCATGCCGGCCTCACGTTCTTCCAGTCGAGTTTCGGCAGCACCAAGGACGGCAAGGACCTCAGCGTCCTCCAGGTCGTCCGTAATCCCGGCTGGCTCATCCCCTACGTCTCCGTCTTGGTGATGTCCGTCGGACTCATCTGGCACTTCGGCTTCTCGCTGCTGCGCTTCCTCCGCGGTCGCGCCGCCAAGGCCGCCGCCGTGCTCGCGCTCGGCTTCCTCTCGGCTTCCTCGCAGGCCGCCGACGCCGGCTGGAACAGCCGCGAATTCGGTCAGATCCCCGTGCAGAGCGGCGGACGCATCGTGCCGATCGAGACCCTCGCCACGGGTTCCCTCCTGCAGATGCGGGCCCGCACCTCCGTCCGGCTGACGGACCTCGAACGCGTGGCCTTCGGCCAGCGCCCCTCCACCTGGTCGGCCGAGGATCGCGCCGCGATCGCCAAGGAACTCCCGGCCCTCGACACGAACCTTCAGGCCATGCTCGAGAAGCGACCGGTCCGCCTGTCCGGCGGCTCGATCTCCGCGATCGACTGGCTCATCGAAGTCTCCTTCCGCGCGCCGATCGCCCGCCATCTGCCGACCTTCCGCGTCGAACACCCCAACGTGCTCAAGCGCGTCGGCGGCGACCCCGAGAAGAGCCTCTACGTCAGCTGGGACGGCATCCTGAAGAACAGCGCCGAACTCAGCCAGGCGGCCGAAAAAGCCCGCAAGCGCGCCCAGGCCGACCGCGACGCCGAAGACCGCGCCCTGCTCAACCTCGAAGGCGCCGCCCGTCAGTACGCGGCGCTCAGCATGACGTTCATCCCGGGCGACCTTCCGGCCGACGTCACCCCGCGCCGCGAATACGGCGCCTGGATCAGCGCCCTCAACCGCGCCCTCTCGGAGATGAACGCCAGCCGCGCCAACGGCGGTTCCGGCCAGGCCTTCGACCCCGAGCTCCAGAAGACCGTGCGCACGTTCGTCGAACGCTACCAGGAATTCGAACGCGAAGGCGCCATCGGCCTGATGCCGCCCAAGGATCCGGAATCCGTCGAACGCTGGGATAACCTCGGCGGCTCCCTCCTCGGCATCATCAAGGACCAGAAGACCCATCGCGCCGGCCTCGCCGAGGACGGCCTGATCACCCGCTACGCCGACTTCTCCATGGCTTGGCGCGAAGGCAAGGACGACGAGTGCGCCCGCCTCGCCTCCGCCATCGCGGCCTCCCTCAAGGGACCGTGGACGGCCAAGGCCGAATCCGAAGCCGCCTTCGGCCGCATGCAGCCCTTCTACTGGCTGCTCATCGCCTACGCCGTCACGGTGCTCATGGTCTTCGCCTCCTGGCTGACGTCCTCCGAGAACCTGCGCGCCTGGGCCTATCGCCTGCTGGTCGCCTGCTTCGTCCTGCACACGCTGGCCCTCGGTTACCGCATGTGGCTGCACGGCCGTCCGCCGGTGACCAACCTCTACTCGTCAGGCATCTTCGTCGCCTGGGGCGCCGTCGCCCTCGGCATCATGCTCGAACGCGTCTGGAAGAACGGCATCGGCGCCGCCGCCACCGGCATCACGGGCTTCGTCTCGCTGATCGTCGCCCATAACCTCGGCCTCTCCGGCGAAGACAACCTCGAGAGCGTCCGCGCGGTGCTCGACTCGAACTTCTGGCTGGCGACGCACGTGACCATCGTGACGCTCGGCTACTCGGCGACCTTCGTCGCCGGCCTGCTGGGCGCCCTCCACCTGGCGTTGCGCGCCTTCAAGTCCGACTATAACTGGGGCGACAGCGTGGCCCGCGCGGCCTACGCCATCCTGGCCTTCGCGGTCCTCGCGAGTTTCATCGGCACGATGCTCGGCGGCATCTGGGCGGACCAGAGCTGGGGTCGCTTCTGGGGCTGGGATCCCAAGGAAAACGGCGCCATCCTCATCGTGCTCTGGTGCGCCATCTGCCTGCATGCCCGCTGGGGCGGACTCGTCCGTCGCGAAGGGCTCATGCAGCTCCTCGTCTTCGGCAACATCGTCACCGCTTGGTCCTGGTTCGGCACCAACCTTCTCGGCGTGGGCCTGCATAGCTACGGCTTCACCGAATCCGGCTTCTTCTGGCTGATGATCTTCTGGGCCTCCCAGCTCGCGCTCATCGCGCTCGGCTGGCTCCCGGATCGCTCGAAGTCCGCGATCAAGAGCGCATGACCGAAACCGTCGGCCCGACCTGGTTCTGCATCAAGGCCAAGCCTCGCCAAGAGGCGGTGGCGGTGCAGAACCTGCGGGCCATCGGCGTCGCGGAACTGGTCTTCCCTCGCCTGCGTCGCACGCGACGCGGTCACGAAAAGAACAAGGTCGTCATCGAACCGCTCTTCCCAGGTTACGTGTTCGCACGCTTCGATCCGATGGAGTTCCAGTCCACGATCCGCAGCACCCGCGGCGTGCTCCATCTCGTCAGTCGCGAAGGCAGACCGGTCGATGTCGAGCAGGCGGTGATCGACGAGCTTAACGCGCTCGGACCCGAGGCCATCCTGTCGATGCTCGACGAGGAGCTGAAGGTCGGCGCGAAGGCCCGCGTGATCCGCGGTATCTTCGCCGGCTCAGAGGGCGAAATCATCCGACTCGAATCACCGCAGAAACGCATCGCCCTCCTGCTCTCGATCCTCGGATCCGATCAACCCGTCGAACTCCCGCTCGACGACGTCGAAGGCCTCCCCGACGAAACCTAAATAGCCTGGCCCTAGCCCTTTATCAGCATGATCCTCGACCAACTCTCCGCTTCCTCCGCCTACGAGTCGCTGCACCCGCTCTTCCCGAAGGCGTTCGCCTACCTGCGCGCCTTCGACGTCAATACGGCCGACGGCAAATACGAGCTCCAGGGCCAGGACCTCGTCGCCATCGTGCAGCGCTACCAGACGGCGCCTTCGGCCGATAAGATGTGGGAAGCCCATCAGGTCTACGGTGACATCCAGGTCGTCTACCAAGGCCTCGAACTCTGCGGCCACACGGACCAAAAGACCCTGACCGTGACGAAGCCGTATGTCGCCGAGAAGGACGTCGAGAAATACGCCGCCCCGACGACCCCTTCCGCGCTCCTGACGCTCGGGCGTGGCAACTTCGCGATCTTCCATCCGCAGGACGGCCACCAGCCCGGCGTCCAGCTCGGCGCCCCGGCCGAAATCCTGAAGGTGGTCATCAAGTTCCGGCTGAAGGTCTGAGCGGCTTGCAACTTAGCCGGCTTGGCGGTGTCCTATGGTCAACCCCATGAGACTCCTCCCTGGCCTGCTCCTCGCCCTCACCTGCGCCCTCGGCTCCGCCCAGGACGTCACCCGCGTCTCCGACGTCATCTACGCCAAGCATGACGGCGTGGCGCTGACGATGGACGTCTTCACGCCGGCCAAGCCCAACGGCGCGGCGGTCATCAAGATCGTCAGCGGCGGCTGGAACTCCAATCACAACGGCATCAACGACGGTGGCTGGCCGAAGCACGGCTTCACGACCTTCGTCGTCGTCCACGGCACGCAACCACGCTTCCACATCGACGAGATCGTCGCCGACCTGCAGCGCTCCGTCCGCTTCGTGCGCGCCAACGCCGCCAAGTTCGGGATCGACCCGAACAAGATCGGCGTCACCGGCAGCAGCGCCGGCGGCCACCTCAGCCTGATGCTCGGCACGCGCGTCCTCCCGGCCAACCCGAAGTCGAAGGATCCGATCGAACACGTGAGCTCGGCGGTCAACGCCGTCGCCTGCTATTACCCGCCGGTGGACTTCCTCAGCTGGGCCAAGGACGGCGACAGCAAGGAAGGCATCGGTCCGCTCACCACCCGTGCCCCGGCCTTCGGCCCGATCGTGACCACCGCCGAAGGACGCGAACGCGCCGGCCGCGAGCTTTCGCCCCTCTACTGGATCAGCGCCCAGACGCCCCCTACCTTCATCGTCCAGGGCGACGCCGACCCGCTGGTCCCTGATTCGCAGGCCCGCCGCTACCACGCCCGCGCCCAGGAAGTCGGCGCGAAGAGCGATGTCCTTATCCGCCTCGGCGCCGCCCACGGCGGCTGGGTCGAGATGGCCGACGACAATATCCGCATGGCGGAATGGTTCAGCCTCCACCTGCTCGGCCAACAGCCGGCCAAGCCCTTCTCTTACGACGTGCATACCCTGCCCAGCACGCCGATGCCTAAGAAGGCCAAGAAGTAAGCCGGCCGGAGATTTACGCTGGCAGGAAGGCCGGGCCGTTTCCATAAACACGGCATGGCTTCGCCTTGCCGACTCATCCTCGCCCTCGACGTAGAGACCAAGGAGGAAGCCTTGGCGCTCGCCCGCCCCCTCGCCGGCAATCTGGCCTGGGTGAAGCTCGGCCTCCAGCTCTTCACTCGCCACGGCCCAGGCATCGTCGATGAATTCCACGCCCTCGGCTTCAAGGTCTTCCTCGACCTGAAGTTCCACGACATTCCCAACACGGTCGCGTCCGCGGTCAAGAGCCTCAAGGGTCGCCCCTGCTCGCTCCTGACGATCCACGCCTGCGGCGGCCCCGAGATGATCGCCCGCGCCGCCGACGCAGCCAAGTCCGCCCTGCCCGACTGCACGGTGCTCGGCGTGACGGTGCTCACGTCCATGGACCAAGCACAGCTTTCCGCCACGGGCGTCGCCCGCACGCCGGAAGAACAGGTCCGCCTGCTCGGCCGCATGGCCATCGACTCCGGCATCGGCGGGCTCGTCTGCTCGCCGCTCGAACTTCCCGTCCTCCGCGCCGACCTCGGCACGGGCCCGACGCTCGTGACGCCGGGCATCCGCTATCCTGACGCCGCCGGCGACGACCAGAACCGCATCATGACGCCCGCCCAGGCCGCCGCCGCAGGCGCGAGCTTCATCGTGGTGGGCCGTCCCATCCTCAAGGCCAAGGATCCCGCGGCCGAGACGCTCCGCATCCGCCGCGACATCGGCGAGACCGCATGAGCGCCGGCGACGACATCCTCATCCTTCTCGCCGCGGGTTCCGCCCGGCGCATGCAGTCCGTCGTCGATGACAAGATCACCGCGCTCCTCGCCGGCAAGCCGGTCTTCGTCCACTCGCTCCAGTCCTTCCTGAGCACGGGCCTGATCGGGCGCGTGGTCATCACTTACCGCGACGAAGCCCAGCTCGCCAAGCTACGCTCCCTGCTGGCCGCGCACCTGCCCTCGGCCACGGCGATCGACTTCGTCCCCGGCGGCGAATCCCGCCAGGACTCGGTCCTCGCGGCGCTCAACACCTGCGAAGGCCATGCCGGCCTGGTCCACGTCCACGACGGTGCCCGCCCGCTGGTCTCCGCGGAAGCCATCCGCAAAGTGCGCGCCAAGGCCTTCGAGACCGGCGCCGCGATCCTGGCCGGACGCGCCGCCGATACCGTCAAGATCGCCAAGGCCGATTCCACTTCGGTCGAGACTTCCCCCGACCGCGGACTGGTCTGGACCGCCGAGACGCCGCAGGTCTTCCGCACCGCCATCGTGCTCAAGGCCTACCGCAAGGTCGCCGAACTGCAGCGCAAGGTGACCGACGATAGTTCCGCCGTGGAGTTCGTCGGCCAGGACGTGTCCTTGGTCGAGAACCCCTCGGTGAACCTGAAGCTGACGCGTCCGGCGGACTTCGTCCTGGCGGAAGCGATCCTGAAGACGCGCTGAGCGCTCAGTAACCGGCCTGACGGAGCGCGGCGTCCAGCTTGACCTGGAAGTCCGTGATATCCTGCGGCGTCGGGCGATAACCCGGGGTGCGGGCGGCCATGCCCGGACGGCCCTGATGGTCGATGTACCAATCGGCCTTTTCGCCGTCGGAGAAAGTGACGTGTCCGCTGACCATGGCGTGCGGCTGGGCGATCGTGTCGACTTCGACTGTCACGACGCCGGCGCCCTGGGCCGCCGGGGCGGCCGGAGCGGCGGCCTCTTCGGGCGCGGCTTCCGCGGCCGGCTCTTCGGGCTTCTTCGGCTCTTCCTTCTCCACCAGGGCTAGGTTCAGGTCATCGACGAGGAAACGGACGTCCATGTAGGTGATGGAGATCTCGAGCTGGGAGGAAAGGCGCTCCTGGATCTGCGAAAGCGTCGCGCCTTCGGCCACCCAGGCGGAGACCTTGGTGATCTGTTCGGGAGTCAGTTTGGCCATAGGAGGCCAAAGTGCGGGAACCGCCGGCGATTTTCAAGCGTCCCGTCGCTTAATCGTTTGAAAACGTCCCCCCTGCCTCCAACTTAAGCCCCATGCAGCCTGACCTCCGTTGGCAGAAGTGCGGCGAGTTCGCCGAGATCGTCTATGAGAAGGCCGAGGGCATCGCCCGCGTGACCATCAACCGCCCGCACCGCCGTAATGCCTTCACGCCGGACACCGTCGCGGAACTGCTCAAGGCCTTCGGCGACGCCCGCGACGACGCCACCATCGGCGTGGTGCTCCTGCGCGGCGCCAACCCCCAGCACGACGGCAAGTTCGCCTTCTGCGCCGGCGGCGACCAGAAGATCCGCGGCGACAAGAAGGGTGGCTACATGGGCAAGGACGGCGTCCCCCGCCTCAACGTCCTCGACCTGCAGCGCCTCATCCGCTCGATGCCCAAGGTCGTCATCGCCCTCGTGGCCGGCTTCGCCATCGGCGGCGGCCACGTCCTCCACGTCATCTGCGACCTCACCATCGCCGCTGACAACGCGGTGTTCGGCCAGACCGGCCCGAAGGTCGGCAGCTTCGACGGCGGCTTCGGCGCCTCCTACCTCGCCCGCATCGTCGGCCAGAAGAAGGCCCGCGAGATCTGGTATCTCTGCCGCCAATACGACGCGAAGCAGGCCCTCGAGATGGGCCTGGTCAACACGGTCGTCCCTTACGAGCAGCTCGACGCCGAAGGCGTGAAGTGGGCGCAGGAGATCATGACCAAGAGCCCGCTCGCCATCCGCTGCCTGAAGTCGGCCTTCAACGCCGAACTCGACGGCCAGGCCGGCATCCAGGAACTTTCCGGCAACGCCACCCTGCTCTATTATCTTTCGGAAGAGGGCGACGAAGGTCGCGCCGCTTGGAACGAGAAACGCGCTCCGAACTTCCGGAAATTCCCGTGGCTCCCGTAAACCCGGTCCGCGTCACCGAACGCGCCCAGAAGCTCGCCACGGAAATCCTCCGCCCAGGTGACATCGCCATGGACGGCACCGCCGGCAAAGGCCGTGATACCGCCTGCCTCGCCCAGGCCGTCGGTCCCACGGGCCACGTCCACGCGTTCGACATCCAACCGGAGGCCGTCGCCTCGACCCGTAACCTTCTCGAGGCCGCCGGCCTGCTGGACCGCGTCTCCGTCCACCTGCGCAGCCATGCCGAACTCGCCGCGGTGCTCACGCCTGCTCAGCAAGGCAAGGTCGGCGTGGCCATCTTCAACCTCGGCTACCTGCCCGGAGGCAACCCCGACATCATCACCCGCCCCGACTCCACCCAGGTGGCGCTGGACGCCGCCTTCGCCGCGCTTCGCCCCGGCGGACGGCTGATCTGCGTGGCCTACACGGGACACCCCGGCGGCCCCGAAGAATCGGACATCGTGCTGAAGTTCGCCGAAGCCCACGCCGCCGCTGGCCTGCACGTCGATAAGATCGGCTATTACCCGACCCCGGGCAAACCCTGGATCCTCGTGGTGAATAAGCCCACGGCTTGAGTCCGCAGGATTTCCTGCCAGCCTTGACGCGATGACCTCTCGCCGACGCATCATCCTGACCGGAGCCACGGGATTGGTCGGCAAAGCCGTCGGCCGTCAGCTCACCGCGCTCGGTTACGAAGTCGTTCCTTTCCGTTCTCGTCATGATGGCGCCGGCGGCATGAACCATCTGACCGGCCATATCGACCGCGACGCGCTCGAAGGCGCCTTCGCGGTGATCCATCTCGCCGGCGAACCCATCTCGCAGCGTTGGTCCGCCGCCGCGAAGGAGCGCATCCTGACCAGCCGACGCGACGGCACCCACCTCCTCGCCGAAACCTTGGCCGGACTTAAAACCAAGCCGGAGCTCTTCCTCTCGATGTCCGGCGTCGGCCGTTACGGCATCCGTCGCAACGAGACGCTCACGGAAGCCTCTGCCGTATCGACGGAAGGTTTCCTCGGCGAAGTCTCCGCCGCCTGGGAACAGGCGACCGAACCCGCCCGCGCGGCCGGTATCCGGACGACTTGGCTCCGGACCGGGGTCGTGCTCGCGGCGTCGAGCGGCGCCCTTCGCCTGATGTTGCCGGCCTTCCGCTGCGGACTAGGCGGACCTATCGGCAACGGACGTCAGCAGATGAGCTGGATCCGGCTCGGCGACCTGGCCCGCCTGATCGCCTGGTGCCTTGAGCAGACCACCCTTCCGCCGGCCCTTAACGCCGTCGCCCCCGAACCCTGCTCGCAGGCCGACTTCGCCCGCGCCCTCGGCAAGGTCCTCCACCGCCCCGCCTTCCTCCCCGCCCCCGCCTGGGCCGTCCGCCTGCTCTTCGGCCAGATGGGCGACGAGACCGTCCTCGGCGACCTGCGCGTCACCCCCGCCGCCGCCTTGGCCGCGGGTTTCCGCTTCGAGACGCCCGACCTCCCGTCGGCCCTCGCGCGGGCGCTCGGTGAATGATTTGAGATTGAAGGAGGCGACGCCGACGAGGATTGTGCCAGCCATGGTCCGCGCTGCTTTCGTCCTCTCTTTCCTCCTGCTCGTCGGCTGCGAAGACGGCTCGCGGGCCGACTCCCGTACCCTCGACGTCGACGACCCGGAATTCCGCCAGGGCCAGACGTTCCACAAGCAAGGCGAAGTCCGCAAGGCCCTCGAGTGCTTCCTCAAGGTCATCGATAACCGAAAGGGCGCCGCCGAATCCCACCTCGAGGCCGGCCGTATGTACCTCGAACTCCAGGATCCTCTGCCGGCGATCTACCATTTCAACCAGTACATCCGGATGAAGCCGACTTCCGAGCAGTCGAACATCGTCCGCCAGATGGTGAAGACCGCCGAGAAGCAGTTCATGCAGCAGCTCCCCGGCCGACCGATGGAACCCGACGCCCTCGGCAACGCCGACCTCAACGCCCGCCTGCGTTCCCTCCAGCTCGAGAACGAGAAGCTCAAGCGTGAGCTCGCCGACGCTAACCGCGGCTCCAAGGCCCTCACCCTTCCGCCGAAGACGACCGGACCGGCCGCCGACAAGCCCGCGACCACCGCGGAAGGCACCCCCGGACGCTTCCGCCAGTATACGATCGCGAAGGGCGACAGTCTCTCGAGCATCGCGCGCAAGAACTACGGCGACGCCGGCCCCGCCCGCATCTCGGCCATCTTCAACGCCAACCGCGACAAGATGACCTCGGTGAACAATCTGCCGAAGATCGGGACGGTCATCCTCCTGCCGGAATAACCCATGCGCCTGACCCGCATCCGGGCGGCCGATTTCCGTAACCTCACCTTCGCCGACGTCGTCACCGACGCGCCGCGCGTCTTCCTGCTCGGCGACAACGGCCAGGGTAAGACCAACCTGCTCGAGGCCGCCGCCCTGGTGTCCTCGTTCCGCTCCTTCCGCACGACGGACATCTCGCCGCTGGTCCGCGCCGGCTGCACCGAGGCCCGCCTGCGCCTGGACGTCCGGCTGTCGCCGACCGAGCAGGCCGAGATCGAACTCCGCCTGGCCAAGGGCTCGCGCAAGGCCCTGCTCAACGGCACGCCGGTCAGCTCGGTCGCCCAGCATCTGGGTCAGTTCCCGACCATCGTCTTCTGCTCCGACGACCTCCGCCTCGTGCGCGGCTCGCCCTCCAACCGCCGCCGCTGGCTCGACGCCGCGATCGGCGGCACCGATGCGTCCTACCTGACGGCGGTGCGCGACTACGGCCGCGCGCTCGAAGGCCGCAACGCGCTGCTCAAAGCCGACGTCCGTTCCGACGAAGAACTGCGTGCCTTCGAGAAAGCCATGCTCGCGCCCGCGCAGCTGCTCGCCGCCACCCGGGCGCGAGTGCTGCCCGAACTCGCCGCGACACTCCGCGAAACCTGCGCCCGCGCCGGCTTCCCCGACAAAGGCGCCGACCTCCGTTACGCTCCCGACGTCGCCGCCGATCAGCTACCCGAAGTCTGGGCCAAGACTCGCCACGCCGATCTCGCGACGGGTACGACCCTCCGCGGCCCGCAGAGGGATGACTTCTCGATGATCTTCGGTGGCCAAGACGCCGCCGACTACGCGTCCGAAGGTCAGCAACGCCTGCTCGTCCTCGCCCTCTGCCTCGCCCGCCTGCAACGCGACACCGCTCGTGCCCCGACCCCTCCGGTCATCCTGGCCGACGACGTGCTGGGCGAATTGGACGACACCCGCCGCCGGGCCTTCTGGGACGAAGTCGGGGAAAAGCATCAGGTTATCGCGACCGGTACGGTTCCGCCGCCTTCCGGCGAATGGCTGACCTACCGGGTCAGCGGGGGTAGCTACCTGCAGGCCTGATTTTGGCGTTGTTTTATGGGGAAACGACCCCTTGGATAGGGCCATGTCGGACTTCCTTCTCTACGCCTCCGTGGTGGCCCTCTTCCTCGTCTGCATCCTCGTGGTCCTCGTGATCCTGATGCAGCGCCCCAGCGCCAACGCCGGCATGGGTGCCGCCCTCGGCGGCGGTGCCGCGGAAACCGTCTTCGGCGGCGAATCCGCCAACGTCCTCTCCAAGATGACGACGACCCTCACGGTCATCCTCTTCGTCCTCAGCTTCGGCCTCTACCTGGGCTTCGTCGCCCGCGAAAAGCCGTCCGTCAAGGCCCTCGATGCCGCCGCCACCGCCGCCCCGGCTGCGCCCGCCGCCGCTGCTGCCGCTCCAGCCGCCCCCGCCCCTGTCGCCACTCCGGTCGCCAAGCCCCAGTCCACCCCGGCCCCGGCCGCGTCGACTCCGGTCAAGCCCGCCGCTCCGGCTCCGGCCAAGTAAGCCGCAGTGAAGCCCGGACTGCTCAGCCTGACCGTCCGCTGGGTAACCTGCCTCGTAGCGCTCGGCGCCATCGCCCAGCCCAACACCAACTCCGGCTTTCGTAAGCTGACGGAGGAGGAGTCGACGCAGTTCCTGGCCGGCTTCCGCAACTCTCGCCTCAGCGGCGACCTTTGCCTGCGCTTCGAGATCACCCACAAGCCCCGTCGCGGCGAAGCCTCGGTCCCGGTTCCGGGTACCCTTTGGGCCAGTTCGGCCGCCGGTGGCCAGCTGCTTCGTGGCGAACTCAAGGACGCCCAAGGCCGCCATTCTCTTTCGTTCATCGCCTTCAAGTCGGCGACCGAACGCCGCGTCTGGGTTTCGCTCAAAGGCGCGCCGGCCAAGGAACTCGATGACCGCGCGCCGCTCGTGCCGCTCGCCGAAGGACTCCTGATCTCGCCGTTCGACCTGCAGATGCCCTTCACCCACTGGCCTCAGGCGACCTACGTCACGACCGAGCGTCGTCGTCGTCCGGTGAACGTCTACGAGGTGGCCAACCAAGCCGGTCGTGAACCCGCCAAAGTGACTTTCGCCATCGACCGCGTCTACGGCGTGCTGGTCCAGGCGATCTGCCATGACGCCCGCGGCGAACCGACGCGCCAGATGCAGGTCGAGGAATTCTCCAAGGTCGGCGAGCAGTGGATGCTGGCCGAGTGCAGCGTGCGCGACGAAGCCAGCCGCGACACCGACCTCCTCCGCATCACCGAAGCCGCCCTCGACGCCAAGTTCGCGCCGGAGACTTTCGAGCCGGCGACCCTGACCCGCCCGGCCGCCCAGCCTACGCACTTCCAGAAACTGTGAAGACGCCCGTCACCGCCACCCAGGTCGCGCGCTTCTGCGACCTCCTCACCAACGGCAAGAACATCGCCGACTTCGAAGGCTCGCGCAACGGCCTGCAGCACAAGGGCACGCGCCCGGTCCGCAAGGTCGGCGCGGCCGTCGACGCGGGCGCCGTAGTCTTCGCCGAAGCCGCCCGCCGCGGCGTGGACTTCCTGATCGTCCACCATGGCATGTACTGGCGGCCGGTCTCCCCCGAGCGCGAAGTCCGCGCCCTCCGCAAGGCCGCGCTGAAGAAGACCGGCCTCTCGCTCTACTCCAGCCACCTGCCGCTCGACGCGCATCCGGCCATCGGCAACAACGCGCTCATCGCGGCCGACCTCGGCCTCAAGGTCGTCGATTGGTTCGTGGATTACGAAGGCCTGCCGATCGCCTGCATCTGCCGGGGCATCCCGCGCAGCACGCTGCGTCAACGCCTGAAGGCCTCCTATCCGCAGACCTACAAGGGCATCGAGTTCGGCTCCGCCAAGCCGAAGAAGATCGCCATCCTCAGCGGTAGCGGACGCAGCGCGCTCGGGCACCTCAAGGCCGAAGGTTGCGACACGCTGATCACTGGTGAGCTGCGCGAAGAACATTTCAACGAAGCCCACGAACAGGGCTGGAACCTCTATCCCTGCGGACACTACGCGACCGAGACCTGGGGCGTGAAGGCCCTCGCCGCCGCGGTGGCCGCGGAGTTCGGCGTGAAGTGGGAGTTCATCTCCACGGGTAATCCGCTCTGATGGCCCGCGGACGGCTAGCCCCGACGCCCACCGGCTACCTGCACGTCGGCCACGCCCGCACTTTCGCCCTCGCCGCGGCCCGTGCCTCGGCCGGCACCCTGCTCTATCGCACCGAAGACCTCGACGCCGGACGGTGTCGTCCGGAGTTCGCGGATGCCGCCATCGAAGACCTGCGCTGGCTGGGACTGAAATGGACGGAAGGACCGGACGTCGGCGGCCCGCATGCGCCTTACGTGCAGTCGCGACGCCTCCCTTGGTTCCGCGACGTCTGGTCTCAGCTCCAGGCGACCGGTGCGATCTATCCGTGCGATAAGTCCCGCAAGGACGTCGAACGCAGCCTCACCGCCCCGCACGCCGAGGACGACGCCGAGCCGATCTTCCCGCCGGCCCTGCGCGCCCCTTTAGGAGCCGGCCGCGAGGCTCGTGAGCCTGGCCCGACCAACTGGCGCTTCCGCGTCCCCGATGGCGAGACCATCGCGTTCGTCGATGCGCTCCAAGGCCCGCAGGCGTTCGTCGCCGGACGTGACTTCGGCGACTTCCTCGTCTGGCGGAAGGACGGCTTCCCGGCCTACGAACTCGCCGTCGTCGCCGACGACCACGCCATGGGCGTCACCGAAGTCGTCCGCGGCGCGGACCTGCTGCTCTCGACGGCCCGTCAGCTGCTGCTCTATCGTGCCCTCGGCTGGACGGCCCCGACCTGGGCGCACGCGCCCCTGATCGTCGACGCCGACGGTAAGCGGCTCGCCAAGCGTACCGCCGGACTCTCGATCCGGGAGCTGCGCCAAAAAGGCAGGACGCCGGAGGAAGTCCTCACGGCGCCCTTAAGCCAATTGCTAGGCTGACCAGCGGGAAAGTCACTTGGCCGCAGGCGCCGCGGAAGGCGCTTCGGCGGACGCGAGTTTGTCACGGAGGGCCTTGAAAGACCGGGTCATCGCCTCATCGCCGTCCGCGATCTTGATCGCTTCGTCGACATGCTTCAGGGCCTGCTCCTTGGCCGCCGGGTCGATCATCGCCAAGATACGCGCCTTGTTGAAAGAAAGCACCGCCCGGCGCGGGCCGGTGATATCCGCGAAGATTTCCTCGAGGGCGGCTTCGGCGGCCTTGAAATCCTTTGCGGCGATGGCATCGTTGATCTTCTGACCCAGCACCCGGCTACGGTCCGAACGTTCGGTCGTGGACTTCAATTCCTTGGCCAGCGCGGCCTTGCCCTCCGGCGTATTCTTGTAGGTGTCGAGCTTGGCGAGATACTCCTTGGCCGTCTGTCCGCCGAAGCCGCCGACGCGGCCGAAGACATCGCCCGACTTGGCGTCGAGCAGCAGGATCGTCGGGAAACTGTTCACGGCATACTTCTGCTGCCACTCGCGGTTCTTGGCCTTGAGCTCAGGCGTCTGGGGCTTCTTGCGGGGGAAATCCAGTTCGACCAGCACGTAGCGGGAAGCCGCCGCGGCGAACTCCGGCGACTCGAAGACGACCTTATGGAGGGACTTGCAGGGCGGACACCAGTCGCTGCCGGTGAAGTCCACCAGCACGGGCTTGTTTTCTTTGACGCCCTGCGCCTTGGCGGCGTCGAGGTCGGTGAGCCAGACCGGCTCGGCGGCCGACAAGACCGCGGCGAGGAGGCTGAGCGGAAGCGCGAGGAGAAGCTTCATCGGACGATTACTTCTTTTCCTTGGCGGCGGCCGCGGCGGCGACCTGGGCGCGGAACTGCTTCACATCGGCCAGTTCCTTCACGTCGGCGGGGGTGTCGGCGATGATCTCATCGAGGACCTTGAGCACGGCGGCATGGTCACCCGGCTTGCAGGCCTGAGTGAGGCTGACCCGAGCGTTGATGACCAGATTGAGCTTGGTCGCACCGGCCAGAGCCTTGGCTTTGGCGAACTGGGCAATGGCGGCCTCGCCACCGGCGAGATCCTTCTTCTCGAAGAAGGGAGTCACGATCGTCTCGAGCTCGGCGCCGTACGCGCGGACCAGACCTTCGTCCTTCTTGGCCTGGGCGAAGGCCTTGCGTCCTTCGGCGGTGTTCGTCTTCAGGAGTTCGGCGAGATGCGGCAGGTACTTGGCCGGGCCGCCGGCGAGATAACCCGTCTGGGCGAACGGCTCGCCGTTGGCATCGAGCAGCATGATCGTCGGGAAGCCTTCGATGCCGAATTTGTCCGCCAGCGCCTTGTTCTTGGCCTTCTCCTCGGCGGGCTGTTTCTTCTTCTGCGGGTAGTCGAGTTCCACGAGGACGAAGTCCTTGGTGACCGCGGCGAATTCCTTCTGGTCGAAGACTTCCTTCTTCAGGCGGATGCACCAGCCGCACCAGTCGCTGCCGGTGAAGTCGACCAGGATCGCCTTCTTCTCGGCCTTGGCGACCTTGATGCCTTCATCGAGGTCGGTCAGCCAGACGGCATCAGCGGCGGAAAGAGAAAGAGCGCTCAGGCATAGAGCGACGACGGCGAGGAATCGGCGGGGCATCACCCTAGGAAACCTCGACCCCGAAATGAGGCAACCCGCAATCCGCCAGCCCTGCGTTGCAAATACCAAGGTTATCCCTCACTTAAGCCCCATGCCCGGCACGCGCATCTTCCTCGTCGACAACGGTTCCTACGAACCGACGGCGACGCTGGGCCTGCGGAGACTAGCCCAGGAAGTCGGCAAGCTCATCGGTCAGGAAGTCCGTCCGGTCTCGACGATGCATTCGACGAAGATCGACCCTGCCCTGCTCGGCGGCGTCCCTGCGGTCATCTTCGAAGGCGCCGTCCAGCAGGCGAAGGCCGATGGCATCGACGAAATCGTGGTCCTACCGCTCTTCATCGGCCCCAGCCGCGCGATCACGGAATACCTACCCAAGGTCTTCGCCGACGCCCAACCCGGCGCGATGAGACTCGGCATCCGCGAACCGCTCTTCGGTCCCGAACTGACCGGCATGCTGATCGACAACCTGAAGTCGACCGGTTGGACCAAGGGCAGCGGCACGGTCTACCTTTGCGACCACGGCTCCCCCATCCCCGAGGTGACGCGCTGCCGTGACTTCTTCGCCAGCGCGATCCGCGGCCAACTCGGCCTCAAGGACGACGAGCTGATCGCCTGTTCGATGGAGCGGCGCGAAGGGCCGGAATACGCCTTCAACGAGCCGCTGCTCGAAGACGCGCTGCAATCCGCCAAGGGCGAGGCCGTCATCCTGATGCTCTTCCTCCTGCCCGGCCGTCATGCCGGCGGCGACGGCGACGTCGCGACCATCGCCAAGGAACACGCCCCCGAAGGCCTGAACTGGAAACTGAGCCCTCTGCTCGGCACGCACCCCGCCCTTCCCGCGCTGCTTTTCCGCCGACACCTCCACTCTCCCGGCTTCAAGACCACCAAGATTGCGGCCCTCACGACCATAGTCTCCTCGGTGATGCTGTCCCTCTCGGTCGGCGTGCTCGCGCGCAAAGAAATGGGGCAAGACGAGCGTCTCGCCATCCTTCTGGGCGGGTTCGCCGTGATCTTCACGGCCCTCTACCTTTTCCTACGGGCCAAGGTCTGGCGGAAGTCCTGAACTCAGGCGAACGCCGCGATGCGGCCCATCAGGCCGGCATGACGAGGCGGCGCGACGACCGCACCGACGACCGCGATGAGCGGCGTGGGCAGCACGGAGACGTCGACCTTGCCTGATGCCAGATCCGTCAGCGTGGTGAGCACGTCCGAAGCGCCATCCTGCGAAACTTTCGAGAGCAGACGGATCGGCAGATCAGCCTGGGCGCCGGCGGCGATGAGCTTCGTCGCGACGGACGGCAACGCCTTCGCACCCATGTACAGACAGAGGGTCGCGCCGGTCTCGATGTGCGCTTTCCAATTCTGATCGCTGCCGTCGGCGCAGTGGCCGGTCAGGAACGTGACCGACGCGGCCTTGCCGCGATGCGTCAGCGGAAAAGCGGCGTCCGCACCGGCCGCGGTCGCGGCGGTGACGCCCGGGACGACTTCGAACGGGATGCCATGCGCGGCGAGGTGATCCATCTCTTCGCCGAGACGTCCGAAGACGCCTGGGTCGCCGCCCTTGAGGCGGACGGTGAGACCACCCTGACGGGCTTCACGCACGATCACGGCGTTGATCTCGTCCTGCGTCATCGAGTGGACGCCGCAGCGCTTGCCGACCGGGACGATCTTGGTGGAAGCGGGAATCTCCGCCAACAAGGCGTCGCCCGGGAGGGCGTCATGGATCACGACATCCGCCTGCTTCAGCAGACGCAGCCCCCTGACGGTGATCAGGTCCGGGGCTCCGGGTCCTGCACCGACGAAGGCCACCCGGCCGATGTCACAATTTACCATTTATTTAAACTTGACCCCTATTTATGTAATCCTAACTCATCTTATCAAGTATTAAATCATGGACCCTACCTCCGGCAAGCCCCTGGCAAAGAACGAACTCCTGAAGGCCGATAAACCCGACCTTTCCGGCACGATCCGCGAAACCCTCGCCAACCCTGAGGCCGACCGCTTCAGCGGCGACGACGAGCAGTTCATCAAGTTCCACGGCATCTACCAGCAGGACGACCGCGACAAGCGTAAGACCGGCAAGGAATACTCCGTGATGGTGCGCACGCGCCAGACCGGCGGCATCGTCCCGGCCGCGCAGTATCTCGTCTACGACGAGCTCTCCGGCCGCTTCGCCAACGGCACCCTCCGCATCACCTCCCGCCAGACCTTCCAGTTCCACGGCGTGCTGCAGAAAGGCATCGGCCCGCTGATTAAGTCGATCAACGAAGCCCTCTCCTCCACCCTCGCCACCTGCGGCGACGTGAACCGCAACGTCACCGCTCCGTCCAACCCGCCCGTCGACACCGTCGCCGTGCAGGTCGACGAAGACGCGTTCACGCTGACCCGCGCCCTCCTGCCTCGCACCACCGCTTACCACTCCATCTGGGTGGACGGCGTGCAGGTCGACCTCGGTCTCGGCGAGAAGATCGCCAAGGCCCGCGCTTCCGTCGACCAAGCCAATCCGTACATGCCTCCGCCCGCCGACACGGATGACTCCGGCGCGCCGGTGGATCCGCTCTACGGCAAGACCTACCTGCCGCGTAAGTTCAAGACCGGCTTCGCCATCCCGCCGAACAACGACACTGACATCTTCACCAACGACATGGGCTTCGTGGCCATCGTGGAGAACGGCAAGCTCATCGGCTACAACCTCCTCGTCGGCGGCGGCCTCGGCACCTCCCACGGCAACAAGGCCACCTACCCTCGCCTCGCCGACGTCATCGGCTTCATCACCCGCGAACAGCTCGTCGAAGTCGGCGCCGCCGTCGTCGCCATCCACCGCGACTGGGGTGACCGCACCGACCGTAAGCACGCCCGCATCAAGTACGTCCTCCAGGAAAAGGGCGTCGAATGGTTCCGCGCCGAACTCGGCCAGCGCCTCGGCGCCCCGCTCCCGGCCGCCAAGGCCTTCCTCTTCCGCGGCCAGGGCGACGCCTTCGGCTGGTTCAAGCAGCTCGACGGAAACTGGTTCCTCGGCCTCTTCGTCGAGACCGGCCGCGTCAAGGACGCCGACGGCTACAAGCTGAAGACCGCCCTCCGCACGATCGCCGAGAAGTTCGGTCCGACCTTCCGCCTCACGGCCACGCAGAACCTCATCCTCTCCGACATCAAGGAAGCCGACAAGGCCGCCATCGAGAAGGTGCTGCATGACCATGGCTGCTCCATCGTCTTCAATCCCGGCCTGATCAAGGGTCGCGGCATGGCCTGCCCGGCTCTCCCGACCTGCGGTCTCGCCCTCGCCGAATCCGAACGCTTCTTCCCGAAGTTCCTCGCCAAGATCGAGGACGGCCAGGCCGCCGCGGGCATCGCCGGCGAAGAACTCGTCGTCCGCATGACCGGCTGCCCGAACGGTTGCGCCCGTCCTTACAACGCCGAGATCGGCCTCGTGGGCAAAGCCCCGGGCAAGTACAACATCATGCTCGGCGGCAACCGCGAAGGCACCCGCCTCGCCCGCCTCTGGAAGGAAGCCGCGCTCGCCGACGAAATCCCGGTGCTCATCGGCGAACTGTTCAAGCAGTACGCCAAGGAGCGTAAGTCCGGCCAGGCCTTCGGTGATTGGGTCGACCAGGCTCCGGTCTGGCCCTCTGCCCCCGCCGCCTAAGCGAGTCGATGGCCGACCTCGACCCAGCCCGCATCCCGGAACTCGACGCCCGTCTCTCGACGCTGGCGCCGGTGGACCGTCTGCGCTGGGCCTACGAGACCTTCGGCGCCCGTGCCGGCATCGGCACGAGTTTCCAACCCGCCGGCGTGGTCATCCTGCACCTCGCCAAGACCGCCGGCCTGCCGATCCAGGCCTTCACGCTCAACACCGGCCTGCTCTTCCCGGAGACGCTGGCATTCAAGGCGAAGCTCGAAGCCCATCTCGGCATCAAGGTCGAGGAAGTGCTCCCTGCCCAGACGGTCGAACAGCAGGCCGCCCAATACGGCGCCGAACTCTGGAAGCGCGATCCGGAGAAGTGCTGCGAACTCCGCAAGGTCGACTCGCTCGGCAAGAAACTCTTCGACCTCGACCTCTGGATCACCGGCATGCGCCGCGACCAGAGCGCCGAGCGTTCCGTGACGCCGCTGCTCTCGCTCGCCGCCCGTCCCGACAACTCCGACGTCTGGAAGCTCAACCCGCTCGTCGACTGGAGCCGCGACCAGGTCTGGGCCTACCTCAAGGAACACGGCCTGCCGCATAACGTCCTCCACGACCGCGGCTACCGCTCGATCGGCTGCTACCCTTGCACCCTGCCCACTTCCGGTGGCGACGAACGCGGCGGCCGCTGGCCCGGCTTCGAGAAGAAGGAATGCGGCCTCCATACGCGCACGAAGAAAGGTTTGGGCGGCTAGCGGTTAGCGGATGGCGGATAAGAAAACACCAAAGACCCATCACCGCTGATCCCTCTACTCCCACTGCACCCCAACCGCCAACCGCTAACCGCCAACCGCCCCCCCCTTTCCCTTCAGCCTCCCTGTGTTCCCAACCGCCAACCGCTAACCGCTAACACCTTCCCTTCAGCATGTCCCGCAACGCCCAAAACGACCACCTGACGCGCCTCGAACAGACGTCGATCCACGTCTTCCGCGAAGCCTTCGCCAACTTCCGCTCCGTCTGCATGCCCTGGTCCATGGGCAAGGACTCCAACGTCCTCATCTGGCTCGCCCGTAAGGCGTTCTGCG